>NZ_JAXFXH010000017.1:0-11295 GCF_034091795.1 Suipraeoptans intestinalis
ATGGTCCTGTCCGTTCTGAATTTTTCTCTTAAGAAATTTTCAGGGTTGTTGTCTATTGTTCAGTTATCAAGGTGCTTTGCCGCTCTCGCTTGTCTCAAGCGACAACTACATCAAGATATCATATTTGTTTTGGAGTGTCAACTATTTTTTGAAACTATTTTTACAACTATTTGGAAATCTATTGTTTCAGTCTCCCGTGCCACAATCGTTTTTGAGAAAACGAAGGGCGACATAGCCTCTTGACTACACCGCCCTTTGAGCCTGTGGTATTCTTCCACCGGCAATATTTTTAAATTTCTTTCACGCCTTTAAAGAGCTCTTTGCTGATCAGGCAGCGATCGGTGCCTTATCTCATCCACGCCCCGCTTCCTGAAAAGCGATACTGCACTCCTCCTACGTGCAGCGACACTCCTGCAGCCATGACTCCGTTGGCTTTCAGATAATACCAGGTGTTTCCCTGCTGCAGCCAGCCCGTCTGCATCGCGCCGTTTTCCATCAGGAAGTACCAGTTCTCGCCAATCTGTAGCCAACCCGTCTGCATCCTTCCATTTCCCGCCAGATAGTACCAGGTATTCTCCTGCTGCAGCCAGCCTGTCTTCATAGCGCCGCTTCCATCTAGAAAATACCAGGCGTCCCCGTCTTTGACCCAGCCTGTCTGCATGGCGCCGCTTTCCGCCAGATAATACCACTTGCCGCCGGTCTGTACCCAGCCGGTTTTCATAGCGCCGCTTCCTTCCAGGAAATACCAGGTGTTTCCCTGTCGCAGCCAACCCGTCTGCATCGCACCGTTCCCGTCTGCAAAATACCAGGTTTCTCCGTCCCGGATCCAGCCAGTCTGCATTTTTGCTGTGCCTGTTTCAAAAAAGTACCAGGTGTTTCCCACAGCCTTCCAGCCTTTTGCCGCCTTATGCGTGGCTCCAAAGTAATACCAGGCACCGTTTACCTGCTCCCATTTCTCTGCGGAGGCATAGCCTGCCTGATTAAAGTAATAGAACTCTCCGTCAATTTCTTTCAAGGTAGATACCGGATATGTTTTTCCGTCCGGATTCAGGTACCAGGTTCCCTTCCCATCAATCCGCCATTCTCCTTTTGCAGGCTCCGTCTCTTTTACGATCTTGATGGCGTTGTCAAAGAAATAGTAACCGTCGTTTGCTGCCACGTCAACTCCGATCCGCCACTTCACCGCTTCCTTATACGGTGCGACATCCGGAATCTTCACCTCAAACATCCTCTGCTCTTCGGTTCCCTCTGCCATTACTGCCTGGTAATCCACTACACTCTTTTCTTCTCCCTTTTCTGTTACATACTGTATTCCGTAATATAGCTGTTCCGGAAGAGCTTTTCCTTGTACGATAACCGCCACGGTCCCTCCCTGAACTCCTATTTCCGTAACAGAAGGAACGATGTTCGTCAGCTCCGGTTCCTGTGGTTCCTGCGGCTGTTTTTTCAGTTCCTGTCTGGCCTTTTCTATTTTCTGAAGTGCCGCTTTACAATCTGATTCTTTGGAATTTGGATCGGCAAGAAGTTTCTTCCCCTTTTCTACCGCTTCCTGATAAACCTGCCAGCTTCCTGCTGTGTATTCCGTTTTTTTCAGGCTTTCCAGTTCCTGTACCGCTTTTTGCAGCGCCTCTTTTGTCTCCTTGGTGACGCCCTCCGGTCCCCTGACGATCTTAATGCTGTTTTTAAAGAAGTAGTATCCATTGTCCGGCACGGCATCTACTCCTACTTTCCATTCCACCGCCTCTTCATACTTGGATGCATCCGGAATCTGGATTTCAAACGTTCTTTTCTCCGGCGTCCCGGAAGCTGTCACTTTCTGACTTTTAATCACCTCTGTTTCTACTCCGCTTTTTGTAACATAATGCACGCCACAGTACAATGTTGACGGAAGCTTCGTCCCTGTTACAGTCACCGTAACCGGTCCTCCGGATGTTCCGATCTCCTTGAGCGAAGAAACCGAATCTGTAAAATCTGCCTCTTCCGGATCTCCCGGTTCTTCCGTTTCCTCTCCTCCTTTTACTGTCAGAGTGATCTCTCCTTCGTATTCTACATCATCTACACTTTTTACATAGTTCTCCCAGTTCTCATCTGTCTCAAACAAGACGATCGGCTGCCGATCCATCGTATATGGACTACCCTCCACCAAAAGCAGACGGTATTCATCATCATTCAACTCCTGGTTATCACACACATAGCTTGCTCTTCCTTCCGCATCTGTTGCACTTTGGAATTTTTTGTCACCCTGTTTTCCATAAGAGGATTTTAAATACAGCAAAGCACCCTGCACCGGTTTCCCGCTTTTATCTGTTACCCTGACCTTCAGTGTTGTACGGCTATGTTCCTGGGGATCCTCCGGCTGCGGATCGTCCTTCGGTACCGGTCCGTCTCCGTATTCGATCACAACCGGATACAGGGACAGGGTCTGCATTTGGAATGTTACTTTGCTTCCATTCTGTTTAAAATCAACTTTTTGAAGTGTTCCTTCTCCATCCAGATAAAAAACCTGTTTTACCGCCTTTTCTTCCTTCACCTGCTTTGTAATGGTGTATTCCCCGGCAGCCATCTTTGCCACTTCCCATCTGTGAGGATTCACCAGCTTCATATCAAACATCTGGCAGTCTTTTCCTTCCAGCGCGCTGATCCCACTTGTGGTCAGTTCTCTCTCACTCAGCAAAAAATGCTGAAAATCCATACCTTCTATGCTCGTGCTTCCTGCCATATCTGCGTAGATCGTTCCGCCATAATTGCTGTTGGTCAAAATAGTATCCTTCTTATGTCCGGACTTTTTGCTGACCAGAGTGATCTCATCCACTCTCTGGCAGTTCGCATGATTGTAGCCATACTTCTTGGCATCATATTCTGACTTATCCTTTACGGAAATGGGAAAAGAGGCCACACTCCACAGATCTTCCTCCACAGAAACCGTATAGTTGACATCTTCTAAAAGGTCCACATTCAGCCTTCCCCGTGCGTCGCTGACAGCCCTGACCGTCTCCACATCACTGGTCAGTACGAAATGAATGTTCGACATAGAGGCGCCCCCTTCTGTCCTTACATCAGATCTTATGCTGACTCTCCTGTCTTTCTCCGGATTCGGTTCTTTCTTATCCCGCCTGGTCAGATTCAGGCTTTTTACCTGCGGATAGTTATAGGTGACGCCTGTCAGTGTAGTTCCCGTATAGGTCTTTATAGTATCCTTGATGTCTACCATCCCATTATCTTTTGCCCAGACATAAGCATTTGGCATCTTGTATTCGGAATCTACCGCAAATATAGTATAGTTGTGATTCCTGATCAGATCCAGTTCCGGAAGTTTTCCATTTTGGGATGTTACTTCCTGTTCCAGTTTCTGCAGCGTCGTATTGTAGATCTGGAATTTTACAGGCTTGGTTAAAACCTGTGTCGTCACCGGCTTTGTATCCGGATCCGTGATTTCCCTCACCTCAATTCCCGTTACTTTTACAGTTTCTGTTTCATAAAGATTCTTTTGCAGATATGCCTTTATTTCATGCTGTGGCACATAAGGCACGGTTACCTCGGCAGCCTTACTTTCTCTTTGCCCCGCCCCCACATTTAATAAGGCAAACGCCATAAGGGCACAAAAGACTTTTGCTGTCCTGTTCTTTTTTCTTTTCATCTTCCCCTGTTCTCCTCCTTTTTCCGATAATATCTAAGGTCATTATATCATTTTTTTCGTCAAAACCCAACCGGACAATTATACGAATTTTATAAACATTACTTTATGGGGGCTGTATCCACCCTTTGTAATTCTTAAGAATTTCTGCTGCAATTATACATAGGAAAAGGAGGCGGATCTTGTGCCACAGGTCGATTACAGATTTGAGAAAAACCGGCAAGAGCCTCCCAAAAAGGCAAAAGCGATGTTCCTATGCTTCTCTTTAAGAAGCAAAGGATCACCGCTTTTTCCATTTCCTGTTTGATTTTAATCCCACAGCATCCCTTCTGCCATCTGTAGTAAAACACTTCTATCTGCAAGAATTGATGCAGCGTAGCAAAGCTTTTTTCTCAACGGAATGCCGTTCTCCGGATCCTTTCGATCCCCAGCAATGCTTTATCGAATCCAGGCTCCGCTTCTATCAAAGCGGTAAGAAGTCCCGTCTATGTTCAAAACGCCGCCGGCAGCCATAGCTCCGCCTCCTGTCAGATAATACCAGGTGTTTCCCTGCTGCAGCCAGCCGGTCTTCATAGCGCCGCTTCCTTCCAGAAAATACCAGGTGTTTCCCTGCTGCAGCCAGCCTGTCTTCATAGCGCCACTTCCTTCCAGAAAATACCAGGCATCCCCGTCTTTGACCCAGCCTGTCTGCATGGCGCCGCTTTCCGCCAGATAATACCACTTGCCGCCGGTCTGTACCCAGCCGGTTTTCATAGCGCCGCTTCCTTCCAGAAAGTACCAGGTGTTTCCCTGTCGCAGCCAACCGATCTGCATGGCGCCGTTCCCATCCGCAAAGTACCAGGTTTCTCCGTCCCGGATCCAGCCAGTCTGCATTTTTGCTGTGCCTGTTTCAAAAAAGTACCAGGTGTTTCCCACAGCCTTCCAGCCTTTTACCGCCTTACAGGAAGCTTCAAAATAATACCAGGCACCGTTTACCTGCTCCCATTTCTCCGCAGAAGCGTAGCCATCTGCATTAAAATAGTACCACTCTTTATCTATTTTTTTCAGAATCGATGTTGGATAGGTTTTCCCGTCCGAATTCTGGTACCAGTATCCTTTCCCGTCTTTGATCCATCTGCCTTTTGACCTGTCTGTTCTCAGGATTTGGATGGCATTTTCAAAAATATAATAGCCATCTTCCGGGATCGAGTTGACTCCGATGATCCATGCCTCTGCATCGACATACTGAGAAGCATCCGGAAGCTGTACTTCAAAGTTCCTCTCTTCCGCCGTTCCTGCAGCCGTTACCTGTTGGTTATCCCGTACATTTTTTTCTTCCCCTTCTTCCGTTGTATAATGGATGCCATAGTACAGCGTTTCCGGAAGATTTTTTCCTTTTATCGTAACCCTTATCGTCCCTCCTGCGTCCTCTATCTGTGCCGCAGAAGGATAAACTCCTGCAAATTCCGCAGCGGACGGATTCTTCTGTTTTACCAGCACCTTTCTGGCATGAAGGATCTCCCGCAATACATTCTGGCATTCCTCTTCCTTCGGACGCTCTCCCGTCAGGATCCCCATCGCCTTTGTGACAGCTGCTTTGTAAACTTCCCAGCTTTTGGCAGTGTAGTCTCCTTCCTGCATCCCCGGATAATCCTGAATCTCCCTGGTTAACGCCTCTCTTGTTGCTTCTGTTATCCCACTGAAATCTCTTTCCGTCTGAATAGTATAGGCGGAGAAGAAGTACTCCTGATCCAAGGCTGTGCCAACGCCTATCTTCCACTGAATTTTATCTCCATATGGGTCCGCCTCCGGAATTTGTACGAAAAAAGCCCGTTCCTGCGGTGTCCCTACAGCCGTTACCTTCTGCCCGTCCTGTACACTGACCTCTCCTTCCCCTGTTCCCGGGATATAGTTCAGTCTATAATACAATGTTTCCGGAAGGTCTGTTCCCTTTACCACAACTCTTACCATACCTCCGGAGCGTGCGATCCCTTCTATGGAATAGCTCACATCGGTAAAAACGGCCTTTTTTTCTTCCCCGAAAGCGGCTTCCGCCTTCAAAGCATTCTCTGATGCGTCCGCCAGTAGATAGTTCGCCGCATGCGCCCCTGTCCTATCGGCAGCAACGCTTTCCTTCCCCGGTGCGATACTGCCCAGCAGAGCCACTGCCGCTATCGTACAGGATACTTTTACTAAAATCCTGTTATTTCCTCTCATATGATCTTTGTTCCTCCTCTTTCTTTTTTTATATAAGCGACACGGGATGTATCGTTATATTTCTTATATTTCTTATCTTTCTTGCATTTCTGCCTTATTTTTGCGTTTCCCCAAACACACTTCTTTGAAAGCTGACATAGGTCACAACAAAATAGACGGTGTAGATCCCCATAAATAGTGCCACGCTTTGCAGGAGAAAGCGAAATGTATCTGTCGTCAGCCCTGTCATCCGAATGAAGCCGGCACTCATATACAGCACCATTTTCCCGCTGATGATGACAGCCAGAACGGCCGGCGCCAGATAATAGACCAGGAGCTGCCAGAAGATCAGCTTTCGGATCCTGCTTTTTTTCAGCCCTATTTTAAAAAGCACATCGTATCTGAACCTGTATTTGTCCGCATCGCTCAAATGCTGAACAGACAGCACCGTCACCGCCACACATACGAAAACCAGCCCGATGTAGAACAGTGGGATGATCACGGAAGCCATCACAAATTTCAACTGAGGGATCACCTCTTTTTTTACCAGAACCTCTGCCGTATAAGATACGATCTGATCTGAGCCCGGACGGATCTCGTTTTCCTTCCCATAGGGGTTGCCGGGATCGGCTCTGTCGCTTCCCAGCTCTTCCAGCTTATCTGTCAGTCCGGCAGGTCCCTCTTCTTTTGTAGTCACCGCAAGCTCCCTGTAATAGGGCGTCATGTGAGCCGCCACTTCATCCGGCACAATGATCACATAGTCTGCGCCATTGTGTCCGTCCTGTGAAAAGGGTTCTGTACTGATACCGGCGCAGGTCAGCGCTTTTCCGGTCTGCGGATCGGTAAGCTGCAGCTCCTTTGGCAGATCTTTCGTGACTTTTTTAAGCCTCGCCTTGGTGTGGATCCTGTATTCCCCGCTTTTTAGTCTTACTCTTTTGTATCCCAGCATGGCTCTCAGTCGATTGTAGGTGCTAAGCTCCATATAGGTGTCGCGGGAATAATACGCCCCGTCTCCTTCCAGCTCTTTTTTTACCTCTGTCGTCAGAAGGGAGCCTTTTTTCCCTGCACTGCCGTTTTCTCCTTCTGTCATATGTGTCAGCATCCAGGCATTCACTTCCTGTTTCCCATTTGTGTAGATGTTATAGCTGTAGCTCTTATCGATCCGATTTTTTTCTATGGCTGTCAGCTCCTGTGTAAAATCATAGTCCGTCATTCGGCTGTGTACCTGCACATCAAAGGGAAATTTGTCCTTCAGGATCTTGCTTTGATAATCGCTGAACATCAGCGCCGTCGACGCTCCCAGCAGCGCCACCGTAAACAATGCACTCAGCGTACCCATGGTAAACCGCATCACTCTGACCTTAGAGGAAAACTGACGGAGCAAAAACAGATTCTGTCCTTTATAGATCCCGTTTCCTCTTTTTCTGATATAGCAGACGATCCAGGAAGAAAGCCCTGTATAGAACAGATAGATCGTCAGGACCAGGCCTATCACAAACAGGATGGACTCCAGTGCATTGCTCACCTTTCCAAACCAGATCCAAAACCCGCCCAAAAACAGGATTGCCAGCGGAAACAGCACTTTCTTTTTCTCTTCGTTCTTTTCCCGGATCTCTTCATTTTTCCTGCCTGCATGGATCAGGGCATAAATGTTCATTTTTTTAAATTGTCGGTTGCTTCTAAACAGCGCCAGCAAATAGCACCCTCCAAAACACAGCGCCGTCATCAGGATCGTTTTCCAGTTCAATTCCAGAATCGGTCTGTACTGCATGTGAATGATAGAAAACATGACGGCGCACAGGATCTGCTGCAAAAATACGCCCACAAGAATCCCCACAAGGAAGGCGCCTCCTCCTAGGAGAAGATTTTCCTTCATGTACAGGTGGGCGATGGTTTTCTTTTTCATGCCCAAAAGCAGGTAGATCCCGAATTCCCGGCTGCGCTTTTCCAGCATGAAGCGGACGATATAGTTGATCAGCCACGCCACGATCAATACGATAAAGACGGTGGAAAGTCCTATCATCACTCCGATAATGGAAGCCTCCTCTACATATCTGCTCAGAGAGTTTTGAAAAATAAGACTGTTAAACGCATACATCAGCGCCGTGATCATCACGATCGTCATGCTGTACACCCCATAATCCCTGGCAGAGCGTTTCATATTCCGAAAAGCCAGCTTATCCAACATGGGTCTGCTCACCTCCTACCAGAGAAAGGACATCCAGGATCTCCTGGAAAAACCGGTTTCTTTCTTTTTCCCCACGAACCAGTTCGTGAAAAATCTGCCCGTCCTTCAAAAACAGGATCCGGCTGCAATAGCTCGCAGAAAACGCATCGTGCGTCACCATCATAATGGTAGCCGAAAGCTCCCGGTTCAGTCTGGAAAATGTTTCCAAAAGGATCTGGGCGGAATGGGAATCCAGTGCTCCTGTAGGTTCATCGGCCAAAAGCAGCTTCGGATGGTTGACCATGGCTCTGGCACAGGCACACCTTTGTTTCTGTCCTCCGGATACCTGATACGGAAATTTATTCCGGATCTCTTCGATCTCCAGCCGTTTCAAGATTTCGGTACAGATCTGGTTTGCTTCCTCTTTTTCCTTCTTCTGGAGTGTCAGAGCCAGCAGAATGTTTTCCTCAATCGTCAGCGTATCTAAAAGATTGTAGTCCTGAAACACAAAGCCCAGGTTGTCCTTGCGAAATTCAGCCAGCGCCTCTTCCGACAGCTCGGTAATATCTGTCTGTTCATAGTAGATGTGCCCGGATGTCACCTGATCGATGGTGGCCATCATATTCAGAAGTGTGCTTTTTCCGGAACCGGAAGCTCCCATAATCCCTACAAATTCTCCCTGCTCCACCTGGAAGCTGACGCGGTCGACAGCCTTGGTCACCTGCTCTCCGTTTCCGTAATACTTTTCCACATCACAGATCCTAATGTATTCCCCCATCTCGTATTTCCTCCTTCGGTTTGTTTTCTCTAGGTTGGATTCTATCCGTTTTCCCCCTTTTCTGGTATAAAAATAGATTGAAGTTATCTTACATTTTTTTAAGATACCCCAATCTATCGTTGTATGTACCTGCTGATAGGAAACTCCAGATAAATCGTCGTTCCCTGCCCGTATTCCGACTCTGCCCGGATTTGGATTCCCAGCTTTTCACAAAGCTTTCCGCACAAATACAAGCCCATCCCTGTAGAATACCGGTTGTTTCTTCCGTTACTGCCGGTAAATCCCTTTTCAAAGATTCTGGGAAGCTCTTCCTTTAAGATCCCGATCCCATTGTCTTTTACAGCCAGTACACAGCCGGAGGGGATGTTTCTCGTATAGATGCTGATCTGTGCATCTTCCTTTTTGTATTTGATGCTGTTTAGCAGCAGCTGATGGATGATAAAACCGATCCATTTGTCATCCGAATAGACTTCCTCTTTACAGTCCACTTCCACGCGCACCCGGTTCTGGATACACAGCAGCCTGTTTCTGGTCACCACCTCCAGCACCACCGGCTCCAGGTGGATCTTCCGGATAAAATAATCCTTATATACCTGCTTCGACCTGGCGAAATACAGAGCCATTTCCACATAATTTTCCACCCGCTGGCTTTCCAGATCAATGGCACGAAAGTCTTCCTTTTCTCTTCCTCTTCCGTCTTCTCCGGATTTTCTCCGGTTTTCACAGATCAGGGCAATACTGGTAAGCGGCGCCTTGATCTCGTGCACCCAGCTTTCTATGTATTCCTTGTAGTCCCTTCTTTCTTCTTCTACTTTTCGCAGCTGTTCTATCACAGATTTGTTTGATTTTTTGATCAGTCCCTTATAAAGCCTGTCCTCCGCCGAAAACGTGTCCGGCATCAGCTCCCCCAGCAAAAACCTTTGATCCAGCTGCTCCAGGATATTCTCCAGCTTTCTGAAATGGTTTCTTCTCCTGATAAATCCCACCACCAGATAGACCGTCAGGATCCCCAGCCAGGTCACCAGGATCAACAGGATATTGTTTTCATAGTAGCCGGTTACATACAAAAAGCCTGCCAGGATCGCCATCCCCGACAGATTCAGCATCAAAAGCAGAATCCGGTCTCCCAAAAAATCTTTCCACGTCATATCCGGTAACCCATTCCCCTCTTCGTTTCGATAAAATCTTCAATTCCTATACTTCTTAGCTTTTCCCGGATCCGGGTCACATACACACTCAGGGTATTATCGTCGATGAAAATCTGACTTTCCCACAGATATTCTGTCAGGTCCATCCGCGACACAAAATTTCCTGCATTTTGGAACAGATTATGCAGGATCTTCATCTCGTTTTTGGTCAGCTCCAGCTCTTCCCCCCGGTACTCCAGCACGCACTTGGAGATATCCAGGCTCACCCCCTTATGCTCCAGTCGTGTAACCTCCTGCAGGGTGCTTCCCTTGTACCGCTTAAGAACGGCTCCGATACGCGCCAGAAGGATCGGCGTCTGGTAGGGTTTTCGGATGTAGTCGTCTCCGCCTTTCATGATCCCTGTCAGCTCATCCATGGCATCCATCCTGCTGGTCAAAAATACGATAGGGAGAGAAAGCTTCTCCCGGATCTTCATACAGATATCGAATCCGGTCGTCCCCGGAAGCGTCACATCCAGCAGCACAAGATCCGGCTGACATTTTTCCACCTGTTCCGGTACTCTGTCAAATTCTTCCAGAACAGTCACCTGATACATGGCGTTTTCCAGCAGTGTCTTCAGTTCTTTCCGGATTACCGGATCATCTTCTACAATCGCAATATGCATCTTTCTCTCCTTCCCTCATCCGACTTCCACTTTACCACTTTTCTGCGGGTTTCTCAAGTAGGAGGAGGTTTCAGAGTCGGACATCCTCTACAGCAACTGGCCGTTGCATCTTTTTCAGGTTGAACGACTCTTTCCCATTACTTCCCATATTTTTTTGTATATTAAAAGGAGCCGTGCACCAACGAATGTTAGTGCGACAACTCCTTTGGTTGAATGTATATTATCTCTGAACTCTTTTCTTTAAAACGAAGACAAGCCCAACAGAGGCAAACGCCAATAGTCCTATCTGTGGGAAGAAATCGTTAACGTCTCCCGTCTTGGGAGTTTTACCAGGCTTGCTGGCTTTGTTGCTCGAATTGCCGGCTTTGTTGCCCGGATCGTTGTTTTGATTACCCTTAGGATCTGTTACAGACGGAACGTCTGGATTTTCTCCTCCGCTTTTCAACTTATACACATAAGTAACTTCAAGAGTCTTCCCGCCCTCTATCTTTCCTTGTTCAGCAGCTGAGTCTTCCTGAACCCTTACAAGTTCATATTCTTTGCCATCTGCCGTTTTGATAGTCTTTGGTTTGTTGTCAGCGGCAGTATCATAATCCGTTCCTGCATCTGCATTTTCTTCATCAAATACCGGGTCTTTTATTACAACGCCTTGTTCATCAACATAGTTGACCTTAACGCTTCCTTTTTCAGGAACCAACTCATAGACATAGGTTACATTCTTAGACGTT
>NZ_JAXFXH010000018.1:0-10449 GCF_034091795.1 Suipraeoptans intestinalis
GTGACGGATATTCATCAGCTTGTGCTGTCTTGCGTATCTCTCTAAAAATGCCTTTTGGTTTACAATACTGTTGCTTTCTCCCCCGTCCCTGTCCTCATCACCAACTGAAAGGCGGGAGTATAGTGCTGTGATTTTATTTGTGTATTCTATCATAGCGTTATTCTCCTTTTTTATGTCTATATACATTTCCTTACAGTTGATATTATGCAACCCATCTGCGGCGGCCCGATTTTGCGGTATAGTTTTACACGGTCGCAGCGCAGTTTTCCCAGAACCAGGTTTCCACGGAAGGTAATTTCCCGCAAAATGCGCAAGACCTCCGGGAACAGCTCCCGAAGGTCTCGTATTTTTCTTCTCTTTTTTTCTTTCATCTATCCGGCAAAGCTGCCACGTATTTCTGCCGCTTGTCCCGATATCTTTCGCTGTCCTACAGGATTCCTCCTATACTTAAAAACAGTGGTGCAAATACCAGAGAAACGATGGTCATTAGTTTGATCAGAATATTGATGGACGGTCCTGAAGTGTCCTTGAAAGGATCTCCTACCGTATCTCCTACAACCGCCGCCTTATGCGCTTCGCTTCCCTTTCCGCCGTGGTTGCCTTCTTCGATGTACTTTTTAGCATTATCCCAGGCTCCTCCGGCATTGGACATAAATACAGCCATCATAACTCCGGTCACCAGAGCGCCTGCCAGAAGACCTCCCAATGCATTGGGGCCCAAAAGCAATCCTACTGCCAGAGGCGCCACTACTGCCATAATTCCCGGTACCAGCATTTCTTTCAGCGCTGCCGTCGTGGAAATGGCAACACAGGACTTATAATCCGGCTTGGTCTTTCCTTCCATGATCCCCTCTATGCTCCTAAACTGTCTGCGCACTTCCTCGATCATCTGATAGGCCGCCTTTGATACGGATTCCATCGTCATGGCAGAGAACAGGAACGGAAGCATCCCTCCGATAAACAGTCCGATGATAACTCTGCTGTCCAAAATGTCAATGTTTTTCAGCTTTACAGACTCCGCATAAGATACGAACAACGCCAAAGCCGTCAAAGCCGCGGATCCAATGGCAAACCCTTTTCCCATAGCCGCCGTCGTATTTCCTACGGCATCCAGCTTGTCAGTGATTTTTCTGACGCTCTTATCCAGTCCCGCCATCTCTGCGATCCCGCCTGCATTGTCTGCGATGGGGCCGTACGCATCTACCGCAACTGTGATCGCCGTAGTAGACAGCATCCCTACCGCTGCCAATGCGATCCCGTAAAGCCCGCAGAACTGATAGGATAAAAAGATCCCGGCACAGATCAGAAGGATCGGAATGGCTGTGGATTTCATTCCCACTGCAAGTCCGCTGATGATCGTGGTTGCCGTACCTGTTTCAGACTGCTCTGCGATCTGCTTCACCGACTTATAATCTCCCGATGTATAAACCTCTGTAATGATTCCGATCAAAACGCCTACCACCAATCCGGATACGATAGCAACCGCTGCCTTGAAGTCTCCAAATAACATCCGGCTTAGTACAAAAGCTGCTACTAGTACCAGCGCGCTGGATACATAGGATCCCATTTTCAATGCCTTGTGAGGATCCGAATTGTCATCGCCCCGTACAAAAAATGTACCCAGAATAGAGGCTAGAAGTCCCAGTCCGGCAATCGCCAGAGGGAAGATGGCTCCCTCGCCTTTAAAATATACGATTCCCAATGTCACGGCAGAGATCAGCGCTCCTACATAGGATTCAAACAGGTCTGCTCCCATTCCGGCAACGTCTCCTACGTTGTCGCCTACGTTATCCGCGATCACCGCCGGATTTCTCGGATCGTCCTCAGGAATTCCCGCTTCTACCTTCCCTACCAGGTCTGCTCCCACATCGGCTGCCTTGGTATAGATTCCGCCGCCTACGCGGGCAAACAGTGCGATAGAAGACGCTCCCAGACTGAATCCGGAAAGCACCTCCACGTTCCCGGTCAGGATATAGATGGCGCTCACTCCCAGAACCCCAAGTCCTGCCACGCACATCCCCATGACTGTTCCGCCTGCAAACGCAATGGACAGGGCCTTGTTCATGCCGCCCTCCCGCGCCGCATTCGCCGTGCGCACATTGGCCTTGGTAGCCACATTCATCCCACAGAATCCTGCCAGTGTGGAAAATACAGCTCCTCCCACGAAGCAAACTGCCGTTACCCAGTTGCCGATCCCCAGTCCGATCAGCAGGAACAGCACTACCACAAAGCAGACCAAAATCTTGTATTCTGCCATGAGAAAAGCCTGCGCTCCCTCGCTGATCGCCTTGGCGATCTCCTTCATCCTGTCTGTCCCCGCTCCCTGTCTGCCGACTTTGACTGCAAGCATCCCTGCAAACGCCAAAGCGATCAGTCCCAGAAAGGGGACTACCTTCAGTAACATTTCCATTTTTTTCATCCTCCCACAGATTTATTGTACTATTATTCTATCATAAAACTTACTTTTGCAAAGATTTTTTCTGTTTCTTTTTCAGTCCATAAAAAATTCTGTCAATTTTCACAAAAAGAGAAAAAGCCCTTATCTGGACTTTTCTCTGGCCAACAGCATGGCTCCCCTTGCACCTGCGTATCTTCCCTTCTCCGTAGGTTCCACCGGATAGTTTAATTTTTCACTTAAAATTTGGGCAAAATATCTATTTTCGCTGAGTCCGCCGGTCAGGATCACTCTGGTCGGAAGCGTCTTTTTTCCCACCAGCTGGCTTACTTTCATTGCTACAGAATCCACTACTCCCGCCGCAATATCCTCTCTGCTCCTTCCCTCTCCGATATAGCTGATCACTTCGGATTCTGCAAATACGGTACAGAGGGAGCTGATGGGCGCTACTTTTCCTTTTTGTGCCAGATCAAACAATTCTTCCAGCGTGATCCCCAGACGATTTGCCATCACCTCCAGGAACTTTCCCGTCCCGGCAGAACATTTATCATTCATGATAAAATCCTTTACCATTCCATTTTCCACCAGGATCACTTTAGTATCCTGCCCGCCTACATCGATGATCCCGCAGTCTTCCCCCGCCAGTTCGCGTCCGCCTCTTGCGTGGCAGGTGATCTCCGTGATCACATGGTCTGCAAAGTCCACCGCAACCCGTCCATATCCTGTCGCCACCACTTTGCTGTCTGCTGCTTCCACCTCGATCTCTTTTTCTTTCAAAATCTGCCGGATCTTTTCCGTCGTCTCCCGGCTGTTCCATCCTGTCGGCAAAACGAAATAACAAGTCTCCTGCCCTTCCTTTTGCGCCACCACCTTGGAGGCTGTGGATCCGATATCGATCCCCACGTAATTCACCGTCTTCACCTCTTTCTTCGCCGGACTACCGGCCTTTTTTGATTCTTCCTGATTCCTCTTGCGAATCGTAGCAGATTTCTTCCAGCACCAGCCCTTCCGGCGGAGCTGTAACGCCTGCCTCCGTCCGCAGCTTCTGCTCCAGGATCTCTCCCACTCTTTCCGGCGGATAAAAGCCACGGCCTACCCGGATCAGTGTACCGGCTATGATCCGAACCATATGATACAAAAATCCGTTTCCACATACCTGGATCGTGATCTCAGAGCCTGCTTTCTGAATCCGGATCTCATCGATCCTCCGGACGGTATTTCTGACCTGGGTGTGAATGTTGCAAAAGCTTGCAAAATCATGGGTCCCCAGCAGATATCCTGCTCCCTGTTCCATTTTTTCAATGTCCAGCGGAAACGAAACATGGGCGCAGTATCTGGATCTCAATGGATCGATCCATGCTGCATTCCAAATATGATAAGAATATCTTTTAAGGATCCTCTCCTGGTATCTGGGATGCCAGGAAGGCTCCACTTCATCCGAATGTCGGATCACGATATCCTTTGGCAGCTTCCGATTGAGCGCATGCGCCATCCTTTCCGGCGGAATGGTGGAGCAGGTATCAAACACCGCCACATTTCCCCGCGCATGCACGCCAGAATCCGTCCTGCTTGCTCCAATCACGCAGCAGCTTTCTCCCGTAACCTTCTCTATCGTTTTATTCAGTACTTCTTCCACGGTAATGCCATTTGGCTGGATCTGCCATCCACAGTAGTCCGTTCCGTCATAGGCGATCACCAGTCTGACTCTTTTCATGTCTTTCCCTTCTAAAATATCCAAAGTCGTAAGGGCAAAAAGCGCCCTACCGCAATGGCCGCAATCATATACGCACACACGATCCCATATGCGATCCCATCCCGTTTTCTGTACTGCAGCGGTTTCATCTTTGTTCTCCCCGCTCCTCCCCTGTAGCATCTTGCTTCCATTGCCATAGCCAGATCATTGGCGCGCCGAAAAGCGGATACAAAAAGAGGCACCAGGATCGGGATCATATTTTTTGCCCTTTGCAGGATATTGCCGTTTTCCAGATCTGCTCCTCTTGCCAGCTGCGCTTTCATGATCTTGTCGGTCTCCTCCAGCAAAATGGGGATAAAACGCAGGGCAATAGACATCATCATAGCTATTTCATGTACCGGAACCCGGATCTTATTCAGAGGGGATAATAACCTTTCGATCCCATCCGTCAGCTCATTGGGTGTAGTCACAAACGTCATGATAGAGGATCCCACGATCAAATAGATCAGCCGAACCGCCATATAGACTGCCGTCCTCAGTCCTTCGTCTGTGACGGTAAAGATCCACCAATGAAAGAGGATCTCCCCCTGGCGGCTCAAAAACAGATTGAACAGCACTGTGATAAGAAGCAGCATCACAACTGGCTTCAGCCCCTTTACAATATAGAAAAAAGGGACCCTGGAGCACCGGATGATCCCCCACAAAAACAGTGTGGCAACCAGATATCCCGGTATATTCCGAAACAGAAACAATGAAATTAAAAACAACATGGTAGATACCAGCTTCACTCTGGGATCTAACCGGTGCAGCGGACTGTCTGCCGGATAATACTGTCCTATGGTAATATCTCGAATCATGCCTTCTTCTCCAATGCCTTTAGGATCTCCTCTGCCGCTTCCTCCACCGTCGTTACATCCGGTGAAACAGAAAGTCCTCTTCTTTTCAGTTCTCCCATAACGTAGGTCACCTGAGGAGCCAGAAGTCCTATCTTTTCCAACTCCCTATAGTGGGAAAACACCTCCTGCGGCTTATCGTTATAGCAGATCTCACCCTGATTCATAACCACGATCCGGTCTGCGTACTCCGCAATATCTTCCATGCTGTGAGATACCAGAATGACGGTCAGGTTTCTGTCCCGGTGAAGCTTTCTTATTTGATCCAGGATCTCCTCTCTTCCCCTGGGATCCAGTCCTGCCGTAGGCTCGTCCAGCACCAGTACCTTCGGCTGCATTGCCAAAACTCCTGCAATCGCCACCCTTCTTTTTTGCCCTCCCGAAAGGTCAAACGGAGAGCGCTGGTAATACTTTTCTTTCAGGCCTACAGATCTTAGCGCCGCCAGTGCTCTGTCTTTGCATTCCTCCTCCGTCAGCCCCTGATTTTTCGGGCCAAAACAGACGTCTGTCAAAACATCGGCCTCAAACAGCTGATGCTCCGGATACTGGAACACCAGCCCCACCTCCGTGCGAAGCCGCTTCATATCATATCCATCTTCGTAGACATTCTTTCCCTCATAATAATAGCTGCCGCCAGTCGCCCGTATCAATCCGTTCAGATGCTGTATCAGGGTGGATTTGCCCGATCCGGTATGTCCGATGACTCCCACAAATTCACCTGTCTGGATCTCCAGGCAGATATCTTTTAATGCTTTTTTTTCGTATGCTGTTTTCTGCCCATAAACATACTCAATATGTTCTAGTCTGATTGACATAATGCTTCCACCAATTCTTCCCTTCGCAGAATCCCATGCGGTATATCTATTCCCTTTTTCCTCAGTTCCTCTGCCAGTATCGTCACCTGCGGAACATCCAAACGGTATTTTTTCAGCAATTCCACCTGCGAAAAAATCTCCCGGGGCGTTCCTTCCATGACCACGTGCCCATGATCCATCACCCAGATCCGGTCTGCATCCACTACTTCTTCCATATAGTGTGTGATCAGGATCACTGTCACATGTTTTTCTTTTCTCAGACGCTGTACCGTCTTCAGAACTTCCCTTCTTCCCACCGGATCCAGCATGGCCGTAGGTTCGTCCAGCACGATGCATTTCGGCTCCATTGCCACCACACCTGCGATGGCCACTCTTTGCTTCTGTCCTCCCGACAGCTTGTTGGGAGAGTGATGCCGATAGTTCAGCATTCCCACGGATCGAAGGCTGTCCTCCACCCTTGTCCATATCTCGTCCTTGGGGACTCCCAGATTTTCCGGGCCAAACCCCACGTCTTCTTCTACCACCGTCCCAATGATCTGGTTGTCCGGGTTCTGAAAAACCATGCCGGCCGTCTGTCTGACATTCCACAGCTCTTCCGGTTTTCTGGTATCTCTGCCGTCCACCCAGACACTTCCCCCCGTGGGAACCAAAATAGCATTCAGATGCTTTGCCAGCGTAGATTTTCCCGATCCGTTGTGCCCTAAAATAGCTACGAAGCTTCCCTCTTCCATCCGGATATTGACGTCATCAATGGCTCTGGATACTTGGGTTACGTTTCCTTCTTCGTCCTGCTTTTCATATTCAAAAATCAGATGCTCCGTTTCTACTATCGGTCTTTTTTCCCTTTGCATCATGTGTTCTATACTCTCTCCGGCTGTGGGTATTCGATTCCCTTTGTATCTACTGTGATGGTTTTGATCTTCTGCTCTTCCAATGGCCGGTCTCTGAAATCAGTCTGGACTCCCGCGATTTTATTCACAACCTCCATCCCTTCCGTGATCCTTCCAAATGCAGCGTAAGCCCCATCCAGATGCGGCGATGTCTGATGCATGATAAAAAACTGAGAACCGGCAGAATCCGGCACCATCGTCCGCGCCATGGAAAGTACTCCCGGCTCGTGCTTCAGATCATTCTTGAAACCATTCTGTGAAAATTCTCCCTTAATACTATAGCCGGGACCTCCTGCCCCGCTTCCGTCCGGACACCCTCCCTGGATCATAAATCCACTGATGACACGGTGGAAAATGATTCCATCGTAATACCCCTTATTGATCAGGGATATAAAATTGTTTACCGTATTGGGAGCCACATCGGGATACAATTCCCCTACCATCTTGTCTCCATTTTCCATTTCAATCGTAATAACTGGATATTCCATCATTTTTCTCCTTTTCTCTTTTCAGTAGTTTTCTTCGTGTATACACTATTGTAACGGATTTTCCGTTTATCGTAAAGAACCGACTTCTTTTTCCCTGAAAGAATACCGGATCATCCCTCCCTTTTCCTCACTGCCTGTATCCCACAGTTTCCAAAAAGGTAGTCTATGTTTTTTTCCGTAAGTAGCTGCCAAAAGATAGATCCCTTCCGGGCTTTCCTCGTAGCCTGTGATCAGAAACCAGTGCCAGATAAAATCCCGAAACAGTGCTTTGTCCTTGTGCTGTAGCATCAGATACGGAATAGGAAGTTCCTGCTCCAACTGGCTTTTCACCATCTGTACGGCTTCCTCGTAGGAGCGGTCCCCCAAAAAGCCCTCCAGCGCCAATCTTCGCCCATCTGTCTTCCTCTGATGATCCTCTATATATTTTTCCATTCCGTCTATATACCAGCTTAATCTTTTCACCCCTGACATTCTCGGTCTGATATAGGGCTTCATCTTCTGACTGAATGTTTTATAGGCTTCCCGATCCAGCCGGTCTACCTCTCCCAGCGGATAGAGACTGGAAAGTCCTTTTTCTTTTGCAAAATAAATACAGCTGTCACAAGCAGTCGCCGCTGCACAGCCGCCTATACGCATGACTATATTGGTGAACCAATCCTGATTCCCTCCGTAGCTGTTCCCAATGGTAAAATATCTTACTTCCTTTTTCATGTACGTCCTTATCCAAAATTTTTATCGATCAGTCTGCAGTATTCCTCATAGGCAGCCACTCCCTGAAAGTCCTCTCTCAGCGCGTCTCTGACCCCCTTATAGTACCAGCCGATCACTTCTTTTTCCTTCATCCGGAAACGGTTCCAGAGTTCTTCCCCTGCAACCGGATAATCCCGGTCTATATCCCGCATATTTGACAACTTATCCGCCAGAGCGATCATCTTCACTTCTTTTTCACATTCTGCCATGTGCCTGATGGTGGCCTGCTTTCGTTCCATCCATCCCTTTGTCTTATCTTCACTTTCACTTGCCACCAGATCCGCTATCCGCTTCGTAAATTGGTCACGGAGCACTTCCCAGGTAACTCCCTTACAGTCTTCTATCGTATCGTGCAGAAGAGCCGCACAGATGACTTCTTCGTCTTCCGTCATCGTTTGTACGATTTCTCCTACTTCTATGGGGTGTACGATATACGGTTTTTTTGTGCCTTTTCTAACCTGCCCTGCATGTGCTCTCGCCGCAAAATCCAGCGCTTTTTTTAACATCTTGCACCTCTTTCTTTTGATCCTGACCGGACTGACAGATAAATCATATCACTTAGGACTTTAATTGGCAATGATTCCGATATATAATGGTAGAGAATCCCTGCAAAGAGCCCTCCTGCCACATCCGGCGGATTTTTCTCTGCTCTGGATCTACGGTGGAAATGGTGTATGGCAGGAAAGAAAGGATATCTCTATGAAAGAAAAATTTGTATTGATCACAGGAGCCTCCGGCGGCATCGGCTATCCTACCGCACTCCTGTTTGCTGCAAAAGGATATCACGTCATCGCCCATTGTCACAAACACCCAGATCGACTGCTTCAACTAAAAGAGGAACTGTCGAATTCTTACGGAGCCCCCTGTCATATCCTGTCTGCGGATCTTAGCTACCAGCAGAACGTACAGTCACTTTTTCAAAATGTTTATGAAATCTGTCCTGCTTTGGATGTTCTGGTAAATAATACCGGAATTTCTTATGTTGGCTTGTTTACTGATATGGCCTCCGAAGATTGGGAAACTGTTTTACATACCAACCTGTCTTCTGTCTTCTATTGCTGTCAGGAGGCGCTTCCCCCCATGATCCGTCAAAAACGTGGAAAAATCATAAATATTTCTTCTATCTGGGGGAGCACAGGCGCTTCCTGTGAAGTAGCTTATTCCGCAGCCAAATCCGGCGTCAACGGGCTGACCCGTGCCCTGGCAAAAGAACTGGCTCCCAGCAATATTCAGGTAAATGCTCTGGCCTTCGGCGCCATCGACACTTCTATGAACCATCATCTTTCCGAGGAAGAACGGATGCAGCTTCAAGAAGACATCCCCATGGGACGGTTTGGCACTCCCGAAGAGGCTGCTCTGGCTATCTATACTCTGGCAGAAGCTCCTTCTTATCTGACGGGGCAGATCATTGGGGTGGACGGGGGATTCTGCTAGACATCCCGTCTTCAGATTCTCCTCCGCTTCCCCTCGGCAAAAAGGAGGCTTCAGCCGCACGACACTTCTCTTCCGTTCTTATTTCTTCTACTTTTGAACCTCGCAAAATCTACACCCTGTCCGATGCATCTTCTATCGGTTCATTGGGGTGGACAATCTTATGTACCCATTCTTTTTTGATTTCCCAAATATTTCCACAAACTCTGAAAATACTCCATTCCTCAATTTCAAAAACCCTCTTCCAACTGTCTATGATCCGTTTTTCTTCCTCCGGATACAAGCCTTTATACCTGCCTTCAAAAAATTCAAATCGACTCTTAAATCCTCTTTCTTTCAATTCCTGCTTGTACTTCTCATCATCTTTGGCATCTTTGGGAAGGTAGATTCGATTTAACACATAATCCCATTTCACTTCGTCAAAATACACAATTTGATTTTTGGGAACATCCAGCACATAAACGACTGTTCCGTCAATTGGTTTCAAACAGTTCTGTGCGCTGATAGAACACCAGATAGAGGCCTGCGCATATTCCGGCTTGGGTACGATCTTTTGCGCCTCTTTCGTGAACCAGTCATAGCTCTCCAGAAACAAAGGTGCAATGCTGCCAAAATGCATTTCCACATAAGCTCTGTGATTTAAAATTCTTCCGTCTCTTTCCAGGGCTCTCAAGGTTTTATCATTCTGTCTGGTATACAGACGAACCGTTTCTTCCATGTATTCTCCTTTCTTTTCTCTTTCCTTTTTCTTTTTTGCCTTCTCGCTGTTTTTAACAGTATAGTCCCATCTGACCTTCTCCTCAAGGGAAATTTCTTTTCCTTACCCCTTCCCTTTTGTTGTCTTCTTTTTTAGTATGCGGAACTAGTATATAGAAAACCAAAAGATCCTACAGCTTTATCAGATACCTCATAAAATTACACAAAAAATCCTGCAGACAGATATCTGCAGGACAAAACTCCCCGAGTTGGGTTTGAACCAACGACCCTTCGGTTAACAGCCGAATGCTCTACCGCTGAGCTATCGAGGATCATTCTTCTATTCTCCATGTACCTTCAAAACCACATACAAGTTAAGCATCCGTCTCCTACCGATT
>NZ_JAXFXH010000019.1:0-316444 GCF_034091795.1 Suipraeoptans intestinalis
AAAGATATCTGCGAGAAGCTGGAAGGCATGAGGAAGCTGGTGCTTCAGATAGAAGAGCGCGCCCCTCAGATTTTAACGGAGTATCGCCGCAAGATCGAGGAAAAGGCGGCGGAGCTGTTAGAAAATGCCCAGATAGAAGAAAGCAGGCTGGCGGCGGAAATGGTGCTGTTTGCAGACAAGATCTGTACAGACGAGGAGATCGTCAGGTTAAAAAGCCATATTCAGAGTATGCAGGATACGCTAGGGCAGATGGAAGAGGGAGTGGGACGAAAGCTGGATTTCATTGCGCAGGAAATGAATCGGGAGGCCAACACCATCCTTTCCAAGTCCAATGACCTAGAGACCTCCAATCTGGGGATCCAGTTAAAGACGGAGATCGAAAAGGTGCGGGAGCAGATCCAGAACGTAGAATAAAGGAGCACAGGTTTGATGAGAAGAGGGATTTTGACAGTGGTTTCCGGATTTTCCGGGGCGGGAAAAGGGACGATGATGAAGCGTCTTCTGGAAAAGTATGACAGCTATGCCTTGTCTGTTTCCGCAACCACAAGACTTCCAAGAGAAGGAGAGCAGGAAGGCCGGGAGTATTTTTTTAAAACGACAGAGGCTTTTTTAGAGATGATAGAAAATGAGGAGCTGGTGGAGTATGCCAGATATGTGGATAATTTTTACGGCACGCCCAAAGCCTATGTGGAACAGCAGCTGGCAGACGGGAAGGATGTGATCCTGGAAATAGAAATACAGGGAGCCAGAAAGATCAAAGAAAAGATTCCGGATGCGGTCCTTTTGTTTATTGCGCCGCCCAGCATGCAGGAGCTGAAAAGAAGACTTCTGGGGAGAGGGACGGAGACGGAAGAAATCATACAGGCCCGTTTGGAGAGAGCCCAAAAAGAATCCGTGGGAATGGAGGATTATGACTATCTGATCATCAATGATGATCTGGATGTATGCGTGGAGGACGTTCACCATATCATTCGCGGGGAACACAGGCGGACAGAAAGAAACAAAGAGTTTATTAAACAGATTCAGGGAGAACTGAAAGGAGAATAAAATTATGCTGCACCCATCTTATACAGATTTAATGAAGGTTGTAAACAAGGACGTGGAGGAAGGAGAAACCAAGGTAGTCAACAGCCGTTACTCCATCGTCATGGCAACGGCAAAGAGAGCCAGGGAACTGATCGACGGAGCAAGGCCGTTTGTGGAAGCAAAGAAGGGAGACAAGCCTCTTTCTACTGCTATCGATGAACTGAACCAGGCGCAGATCAAAGTGGTGGGAACAGAGGAATAGAGAACAACAGACAGAATCACAGGCAGATGCACAGGTATCTGCCTGTTGCGGCGTAAAGGAGAAAACGGATGAATATATTGTTTGTGTCCCTGGGCTGTGACAAGAATCTGGTGGATTCGGAAGTCATGCTGGGACTCATAGACCAAAAAGGATATCGAATCGTAGATACGGAGGAAGAGGCAGATGTGATCGTGGTGAACACCTGCTGCTTCATCCATGATGCAAAGGAAGAAAGCATCCAGACCATCCTGGAGATGGCAGAATACAAGATGACAGGACGCCTGAAAGGGCTGATCGTGACAGGATGTATGGCACAGAGATATCAGAAGGAGATCCTGGAAGAGATTCCGGAAGTAGACGCAGTTCTTGGGACTTCTGCCTACGATAAGATCATAGAAGCGATCCAGAAGGCGGTGGAAGGCAAGGTCTCCGTTGCCATGGAGGAACTGGACGTCCTGCCGGAGGTGAGCGCAAAAAGGCTGGTCACGACAGGGGGACATTATGCCTACCTGAAGATCGCAGAAGGCTGCGACAAGCACTGCACCTATTGTATCATCCCGAAGCTTCGGGGAAGGTACAGAAGCGTCCCCATGGAGAAGCTGCTAAAAGAGGCAGAAGAACTGGTGGAGGGCGGTGTAAAGGAATTGATCCTGGTGGCCCAGGAAACCACCGTATATGGGAAAGACCTGTATGGAGAACGATCTCTTTCAAAGCTTCTTAGGGAACTGTGCAAAATAGAAGAACTCAGGTGGATCCGCATCCTGTACTGCTACCCGGAAGAGTTGGATGAAGAGCTGATCCGCACGATCCGGGAGGAGGAAAAGGTCTGTCCTTATCTGGATCTTCCTATCCAGCACTGCAATGACGAGATCCTGAAGCGGATGGGACGAAGAACCACCAGAAGACAGCTGGAGGAAATCATAGAAAAGCTGAGAAGGGAGATTCCGGATATTGCCCTTAGGACGACACTGATCACCGGATTTCCGGGAGAAACAGAGCAGCAGCATGAAGAGCTGATGGATTTTGTGGACCGGATGGAGTTTGACCGCCTGGGCGTATTTCCCTATTCTCCGGAGGAAGATACGCCGGCGGCGTCCATGGAAGGACAGGTTTCGGACGAAGTAAAAGAAAGGCGGCGGCAAGAACTGATGGAGCTGCAGCAGGAGATCGTATTTTCCGGATCGGAAGAGCTGATAGGCCGGGAGCTTTCGGTGATGATAGAAGGAAAGATCACGGAGGAAGACGTTTATGTGGGACGGACATACCGGGATACGCCCAATGTGGACGGGATGATTTTTGTCCATTCCGACGAAGCGTTTGTATCCGGAGATTTTGTAACAGCAAAAGTAACAAAGGCGGCAGAATATGATTTGATAGGAGAGGTGACAGAATCATGAATTTACCAAATAAACTGACGGTATTAAGAGTGTTGATGGTTCCATTTTTTGTGTTTTTTATGTTGTCTGATGTAGCGGGAGAGGGAAGCAAATGGATCGCGCTGCTTCTGTTTTGCGGGGCAAGCTTTACCGATTTCCTGGATGGGAAGATCGCAAGAAGCAGAAACCTGATCACGAATTTCGGAAAATTTATGGATCCGCTGGCAGATAAGCTGCTGGTATGCTCCGCGATGATCTGTCTGATCCCCTCCGGAAAGTTGTCGGCCTGGTTTGTGATCATTATCATTGCAAGGGAATTTATCATCAGCGGATTTCGTCTGGTGGCCTCCGATCAGGGGGTAGTGATCGCCGCCAGCTACTGGGGAAAGTTTAAGACGGTAGCCCAGATGGTTATGGTGATTGTGCTGATCGCAGATCTGGGAGGACTGTTCCATATCATAGGCAACGTACTCATTTGGGTATCCCTGATCCTGACCATTGTGTCGCTGGTGGATTATGTGGCAAAAAATATCCAGGTACTTACAAAGGGAGGCATGTAGGATGACGGTAGAACTGATTTCTGTGGGAACAGAGATTTTAATGGGGAATATTGTCAATACCAATGCGGCTTTTCTGTCGGCTCAGTGTGTAGCACTGGGCCTTTCCTGTTACCATCAGAGCGTGGTGGGAGACAATGAAGGCCGTATGGAGGAGGCGATGCAGACGGCGCTTTCCAGGTCGGATCTGGTGCTCATAAGCGGCGGTCTGGGACCCACCAGGGACGATCTGACAAAAGAGGTGGCGGCAAAAGTCATGGAGAAAAAGCTGGTCATGGATATGCGTACCAGAGACAGGATCCAGGCGTATTTTGACCAGATAAAACGGCCGGATATTACGGAAAACAACTGGAAACAGGCCGTGGTGCCGGAGGGAGCCATCGTACTGGATAACGACAATGGAACGGCTCCCGGCCTGATTCTGGAAAAAGAAGGAAAAGCGATGATCCTTCTTCCGGGTCCTCCGGGAGAGCTGCTCCCGCTTTTTCAGAAAAAAGTACGCCCCTATCTGGAACAGCTTCAGGAGGAGAAGATGTATTCCTGCATGGTAAAGATCTGCTCCGTGGGAGAAAGCCGGGCAGAGACTATGGTGGCAGATCTTCTGGAGGGACAGACCAACCCTACCATAGCGCCCTACGCTAAGACGGGAGAGGTACACTTTCGCATTACCGCCAGAGAAAAAACGCAGGAAGCGGCAGAACTTTTGATGGAGCCTGTGCTAAAAGAGATGAAGCGGCGCTTTGGAAGCCGGATCTATACCGTGCGGGAAGAAGAAACTCTGGAAGAGGTGGTGGTACGGCTGTTAGAGCAGGGATGCCTGACCATTACAACGGTAGAATCCTGCACCGGAGGCCTGCTTTCGGGACAGCTGGTAAATGTACCGGGAGCATCAAAGGTGCTGGAAAGAGGATTTGTTACTTACTCCAATGAAGCCAAGATCCAGATGGTGGGAGTATCTCAGGCGACCCTGGAGGAAATGGGAGCGGTCAGTCAGGAGACGGCAGAAGAGATGGCAGAGGGCGGAAGGAAAGCGGCAGGAGCAGATGTAGGGATCAGCATCACGGGAGTGGCAGGTCCCGGAGGCGGAACAGAGGAAAAACCGGTAGGAATGGTCTGCATGGCCTGCAGTATCAGAGGGGAGATCCGCAGGGAAACCTTTTATTTTTCAGGGGACCGGGAAAAGATTCGCAAATCTTCTGTCGTGCAGGGATTAAATCTGGTACGGGAAGAATTGCTGAAGTATCTGGAAGGACAGATATCCGGGGAAAGCGCCTGAAAAAGAGGAACAATACGGATTGGTTAGAAAATCAGGAAATTGGCCGGGATTTTCCGACAAAGTGCCAATTGACGAAAAAATTGATGTATGAGAGAATAAAACGAAGAGTAAGACAGTATGATCATATCATCTGAAAAATGCATAGTTGAAAGGAGTTTTATAATGATCTATTCACATGAAGTACAAATGATGTGTCCGGTAGCACAAGGTGCAAATCACGGACCGGCTCCGATTCCGGAAGAGGCGAAGTGGGTACAGGCAAAAGAGGTAAAGGACATTTCCGGTCTGACTCATGGAGTGGGCTGGTGCGCTCCCCAGCAGGGTGCATGTAAGCTGACTTTGAATGTGAAGGACGGGATCATTCAGGAAGCGCTGGTGGAAACCATCGGCTGCTCGGGAATGACTCATTCTGCAGCAATGGCGTCGGAGATCCTTCCGGGAAAGACTATTTTAGAAGCATTGAATACAGACCTTGTCTGTGATGCCATCAATACAGCGATGAGAGAGCTGTTCCTCCAGATTGTTTATGGAAGGACCCAGAGTGCGTTCTCAGAGGACGGGCTTCCCATCGGAGCAGGACTGGAAGATCTCGGAAAGGGACTTCGCTCTCAGGTAGGAACCATGTACGGTACTCTGGCAAAAGGACCGCGTTATCTTGAAATGGCAGAAGGATACGTTACGGGAATCGCTTTGGACGACCACGATGAGATCATCGGCTACCAGTTTGTAAGCATTGGGAAGTTTACAGATTTCATCAAGGCGGGAGACGCTCCGAATGAAGCGTGGGAAAAAGCAAAAGGTCAGTATGGACGTGTTGCAGACGCTGCAAAGATCATTGACCCAAGAAAAGAGTAAGGTTGACGGATGTCATTTAAAGAAAAAGCAGGAGGAAGAGTAAATGGCTTTATTTGAATCGTATGAAAGAAGAATAGATAAAATCAACGAAGTATTACAGAGCTACGGGATCGGATCGATCGAAGAAGCAGAAAAGATCACAAAAGAGGCGGGACTGAACGTGTATGATCAGGTAAAAGGGATCCAGCCTATCTGTTTTGAGAATGCCTGCTGGGCATATGTGGTAGGCGCTGCCATTGCCATCAAAAAAGGATGTCGCACGGCGGCGGAGGCGGCCGCAGCGATCGGAGAAGGACTGCAGGCGTTTTGTATTCCGGGTTCTGTGGCAGACCAGAGAAAAGTAGGTCTGGGACACGGAAATCTGGGCAAGATGCTTTTGGAAGAAGATACGGAGTGCTTTGCATTTCTGGCAGGGCATGAATCTTTTGCAGCGGCAGAAGGAGCCATCGGAATTGCAGAAAAAGCAAACAAGGTCCGGAAGAAACCGCTTCGGGTCATCCTGAACGGACTGGGAAAGGATGCGGCGAAGATCATTTCCAGGATCAACGGATTCACCTATGTACAGACAGATTATGATTACTATACAGGAGAACTGAAAGAGGTGGAGAGGATCTCCTACTCCGAAGGACTCCGTGCAAAAGTAAACTGCTATGGAGCCAATGATGTCAGAGAAGGCGTTGCTATCATGCACAAAGAAGGGGTGGATGTTTCCATTACCGGAAACTCTACCAATCCGACACGCTTCCAGCATCCGGTAGCAGGAACCTACAAAAAAGAATGTATGGAGCAGGGAAAGAAGTACTTTTCCGTGGCTTCCGGAGGCGGTACAGGACGTACCCTGCACCCGGACAACATGGCAGCCGGTCCTGCCTCCTACGGTATGACGGATACCCTGGGACGTATGCACTCTGACGCACAGTTTGCAGGATCTTCCTCCGTACCGGCCCACGTGGAGATGATGGGCCTGATCGGAGCGGGGAACAACCCGATGGTAGGTATGACGGTAGCCGTTGCAGTTTCCATCGAGGAAGCGGCAAAAGAGGGAAAATTCTAAATTCTGCATCAGGATCAAACGATCAAAAGACATTCTGCCGACTGGTGGAATGTCTTTTTCCGGTCATAATGGACGGTCTGGGAGCATTTAGACATCCGGGACTTGTGATCGATCGTGGAGATAAAGTACAATTGAGTTCGCAGATAACGGCAGGGATTTCCGGCTGTTTGACAATCCCTGTCCGACAGGGGAAAAGTGTAAGAGGCGCAGATGGTAAAGGAAGGAGAACGGACAGAGAATGAGGCAAGGGAGAGGAAAAGGAAGCAGAAAGGAAACCTGGGCGGTGCTGTCCATTCTTCTGGTCGTGATTCTGACCAGAGGAAAAGGGTGGACCCAGATGCTTCCGACGTTTGGAGGAGAAACCAGATCGATTGAAAAGACGGTGGCAGAGGGAGAAATGAAGGTCACATTTCTGGATGTAGGGCAGGGAGACTGTACTATTATCCAGACGAAGGATCGGGCGATGATGATCGATGCAGGCAACAATGACCAGGGAGAAAAGGTGGTGGATACTTTGTACCGCCTTGGCGTGGAAAAGCTGGATTACCTCATTCTGACCCATCCGGATGCAGACCATATCGGAGGAGCGGATCATGTGCTGCGGCAGATTCCCACAGAACAGGTGGT
The DNA here is from genome assembly GCF_034091795.1 of Suipraeoptans intestinalis. NCBI lineage: Bacteria > Bacillati > Bacillota > Clostridia > Lachnospirales > Lachnospiraceae > Suipraeoptans > Suipraeoptans intestinalis. Next base: position 7,034 of record NZ_JAXFXH010000019.1, read on the forward strand.
AATGCCGGATGTTGTAAACGATACTATGACCTACTATGAAGTCGAGGAGCTGATCCGGGAAAAAGAAATTCCCGTCACACATCCAGAAGTGGGGAAAACATATCTGCTACAGGATGCTGCGTTTACGATTCTGTGTCCGGCGCAGACGGAAGAAGAGGATCTGAATGCGTCGTCTGTGGGAGTCAAGCTGGTACACGGAGACGTCTCCTTTGTGATGTGTGGGGATGCAGATACAGAGTCGGAGGAGCGCATGGTGAAAACCTTTGGAGAGGCGCTACAGTGTGATGTGCTGAAATGCGGACATCATGGAAGTTCTACTTCCACCTCGGATGCATTCCTGAAAAAGACAGATCCTGCCTGGGCTGTGATCAGCTGCGGTGCAGACAATCCCTATGGACACCCCCACTGGGAGGTTTTGGAAAAGCTGGAGAGAGAGGATATACAGATCTATCGGACGGATCAGCTGGGAACGCTTACCGCAGTCAGTGACGGCAGGAATATCCACTGGGAAACAGCAAGATAGACAGACAGATTTTTGAGCGATGCACACCGGAGCTGTTTATACCATACCAGCTGTCTGATTTTGCAGATAGATCCCATAAAAACTAAAAAGCACTGTCCACGGTGCGGCAGCTTTCAGGGAAAACCTGATGATCTGCCTTCGATGGACAGTGCTTTTTAGTTGCCCGGAAATGGCTCCGGTCCGGCGAAAATGGCACAAGGAATCCGTCTTATTCCTGACAAAGGGAGGCTTCCAGATTCTTGTGGGCGGTAGACAGCATCAGCTTGATGCGGTTCAGCTGGTTTACCTCGCTGGCGCCGGGATCAAAATCAATGGCTACTACATTGGAGGATGGGTGGATCCGGCGAAGTTCCTTGATGACGCCTTTTCCCACCACATGGTTGGGCAGGCAGGCAAATGGCTGCGTACATACGATATTTGGCGCATCATTTTGGATCAGTTCCAGCATTTCGCCGGTCAGGAACCAGCCCTCACCTGTCTGATTTCCCAGGGAAACAAAGTCCGAAGCCATTTTTCCCAGATGACGGATATCCGCCGGGGGATCAAAATGCTTACTGTTTGCAAACGCCAAAGAGGCGGGCGAACGAAACCATTCCAGGACCCGGATTCCAAGATTCCCCAGAACAGCCTTGGACTTTTTCATGCCCAGATGGGAAACCTTAAAATTCTGATTGTAGAAGCAGTAAAGCAGGAAGTCCAGAAGATCCGGCACAACAGCCTCGGCTCCTTCTTTTTCCAGCAGCTCCACCAGATGGTTGTTGGCGGCGGGAAGGAATTTTACCAGGATTTCTCCCACAACGCCCACCCGGGGCTTCTTTACATCTGTCAGAGGAATGTTCTGATCAAAATCTTCGATGATCTGCCGGCATAACTGCTTGAATTTCCTCCGGGAAGGGTAGGGGGCAGACAGAAATTCCTGACATACCTTCACCCATTTTCGATGCATGGCGTCCGTGGATCCGGCAATCTGTTCATAGGGACGGATCCGGTAGACACACTTCATGAAAATATCCCCTAAAACAGCGCCGTAGATTCCGCGCAGTACCAGGGAGGGAGTGATCTTGAATCCGGGATTGCCTTCCAGTCCGCTGAGGTTGATGGAGATCACCGGGATATGGGAATATCCCGCTTTTTTCAAAGCTCTTCGGATAAAGCCGATATAATTGGAAGCACGACAGCCTCCTCCCGTCTGGCTGATGATGACGGCCAGTTTATCCGTATCATATTCTCCGGACAAGATTGCCTCCATGATCTGTCCCACCACGATCAAAGAAGGATAGCAGGCGTCATTGTTGACATATTTCAGTCCCACGTCCACCGCCTGCCTGTTGTCATTGGGCAGGACAGCCACCCGGTAGCCGGAAGCACGAAACGCCGTCTCCAGCAGTTCAAAATGAATGGGCGACATCTGCGGACACAGGATGGTGTACTCCTTTCGCATTTCCTTGGTGAAGGGTACTTTTTTAATTGCGGAAGAAGCGGGATCGGACAGGCTCTGCCGCTGCTTTCTGACACGGATCGCAGCCAGAAGAGAGCGGATCCGGATACGGGCGGCTCCCAGGTTGTTGACCTCATCTATTTTCAGGGTGGTATAAATCTTGTTGGAGTGGGTCAGGATGTCCGCCACTTCGTCGGTAGTAACGGCATCCAGTCCGCAGCCGAAGGAGTTCAGCTGAATCAGCTCCAGGTTATCTGTCGTCTTTACATAGCTTGCAGCAGCATAAAGACGGGAGTGGTACATCCACTGATCCATCACGTTCAAGGGTCTGTCCACGACGCCCAGATGGGAGATGGAATCTTCTGTGAGCACGGCAATGTTATAGGAATGAATCAGCTCGGGGATACCATGGTTGACCTCCGGATCCATGTGATAAGGACGGCCGGCAAGGACGATCCCCTGATTACCTGTTTCTTTCAGAAAGGCAAGCGTGCGTTCTCCCTCTTTCTGCAGATCCCTTCTGCAGCAGGCAAGTTCTTCCCAGGCAGCATGGACAGCCTGTTTGATCTCTTCTACAGGAATATCATCTGAAAATTCTTCTATCAGACGATAGGAGACGGTCTCCTCACTCTGGAAAGAGAGGAACGGATGACGAAAATCCACTTCTCCATGAATGATGGCGTCCATATTGTTTTTGATATTTTCCGGATAGGAGGTTACAATAGGACAATTGTAATGATTGTTGGACTCTTGAAACTCATTCCGTTCATACGCAATACTGGGGTAGAAGATCCGCCGGATCCCCTGCTGGATCAGCCACTGTACATGTCCGTGCGCCAGCTTGGCAGGGTAACATTCGGATTCGCTGGGAATGGACTCGATTCCCAGTTCATAGATCTTACGGTTGGACAGGGGCGACAGTACCACGCGAAATCCCAGCCGGTGGAAAAAGGTAAACCAGAAGGGATAATTTTCGTACAGATTCAGAACCCGGGGAATCCCTATGGTGCCTCGCCGTGCTTCCTGTGGGGAAAGCGGTTCATAGTCAAAGTAGCGTTTTAATTTATAATCGAAAAGATTGGGGAGGGAGTTCTGTCTTTTTTCTTTTCCGACTCCCCGCTCACAGCGGTTGCCTGTAATAAAGCGGCGGTTTCCACTGAACTTGTTAATGGTAAGACGGCAGTTGTTGGTGCACAGCCCGCATTTTGCCATGGAGGTGGAATACTCCAGCCGCTGGATCTCATCGATGGACAGCATGGTGGTTCCCTCACATTCCACGTAGCGCTCTCTTGCGATCAGGGCGGCGCCAAAAGCGCCCATGATGCCGGCGATATCCGGACGGATGGCGTGGCAGTCAGCGATTTTTTCAAAGCTTCGCAGAACGGCGTTGTTGTAGAACGTACCGCCCTGGACAACAATGTGGCGTCCCAGTTCGGAAGCATCCGCCACTTTGATCACCTTAAACAGGGCATTTTTGATGACAGAATAGGCCAGTCCGGCAGAAATATCCGACACCTCCGCCCCTTCTTTTTGCGCCTGCTTTACTTTGGAGTTCATAAAAACGGTACAGCGGGTTCCCAGATCAATAGGATGGTGGGCAAACAAAGCCTCCTGTGCAAAATCCTCCACAGAGTAGTTGAGGGATTTGGCAAAAGTTTCGATGAAAGATCCGCATCCGGCGGAGCAGGCTTCGTTGAGCTGTACGCTGTCCACCGTTTGGTTTTTGATCTTAATACATTTCATGTCCTGTCCGCCGATATCCAGGATGCAGTCCACGCTGGGTTCAAAGAAAGAGGCCGCGTAATAGTGAGAGACTGTTTCCACTTCCCCTTCATCCAGCAAAAGAGCGGCCTTTACCAGAGCCTCTCCATATCCGGTGGAGCAGGAGTGGACAATGGACACGCCATCGGGAAGCTGCTGATAGATATCTTTGATGGCGGTGATGGTGGTCCCCAGAGGGTCCCCCTCATTGTTCCGGTAAAAGGAATAGAGCAGAGTGCCGTCTTCCCCCACCAGAGCCACCTTCGTGGTGGTGGAACCGGCGTCGATTCCCAAAAAGGCCTTCCCACGGTAAGAGGGAAGATCTCCGAAGGGTACCTGATGCTTTGCATGGCGGGCAGAAAATTCCTCAAACTCCGCCTGACTGGAAAAGAGAGGTTCCAGGCGGGCTACTTCAAAATCCATCTGAATACGGCCTTTCAGCTGCTGCTGCATCTTCAAAAGCGAAACAGGAGATCCCTCTTTGGCATTTAAGGCAGAGCCGATCGCGGCGAACAGATGAGAATGAGCGGGAGCGACGATGTGCGCATCATCCAGTTTCAGGGTACGGACAAACGCTTCCTTCAATTCTGACAGAAAATGGAGAGGGCCTCCCAAAAAAGCCACATGCCCACGGATGGGTTTCCCGCAGGCAAGACCGCTGATGGTTTGATTGACCACTGCCTGAAAAATAGAAGCGGCCAGGTCTTCCTTGGAGGCTCCTTCATTGATCAGGGGCTGGATATCTGATTTGGCAAAGACCCCGCATCTTGCGGCGATCGAGTAAAGGGCCTGATAATGTCTGGCGTACTCGTTCAGACCGGAGGCGTCCGTTTGAAGCAGGGAAGCCATCTGATCGATAAAAGAACCGGTGCCGCCCGCACAGACGCCGTTCATTCTCTGTTCTACATTACCGCCCTCGAAATAGATGATCTTGGCGTCTTCTCCTCCAAGCTCAATGGCAACGTCCGTCTGAGGAGCCTCGTGCTGAAGGGCGGTAGACACGGCGACCACCTCCTGAACGAAAGGAACCCCCAGATGGTTGGCCAGCGTCAGACCGCCGGACCCGGTAATGACCGGAGAGGCAAGGACGGGACCCAGTTGATGAACGGCGCGCCCCAAAAGATCCGACAGGGCGGGCTGTATATTTGCAAAATGGCGCTCGTAGTCGGAAAATACAAGCTCCCTGCTGTCGTTTAAAATGGCTATTTTTACAGTGGTAGAACCAATATCAATTCCTAATGTGTAAGTAACGGAATCCATAGTTTATCTCCTTGACAGAAGATCCGGAAAAGCATCCAAACCTTCGTGAAATACAATTTCTTTGAACCTAAAACATTATACGACAGCCCATGAAAAATAACAACTTACAAAACCCATAGAAGTTTTAAAGAATTGTGAAACTTCTATGGGATATTTGACAAACATAGGGGGAAACGATAGAATGATTGTATAAAAAGAGAAACATTGGAAGGAGCAAGAACTGCGAAGTGGATAAGCTGGAGCGTAAGTTTGGCAGATATGCCATTAAAAATTTAATGTACTATGTGATCATTCTTTATGGAGTGGGATTTGTTTTGAATTTGATCAATCCCACATTTTATATGCAATATTTGAGCCTGGATGCCAGGGCGATCCTGCACGGACAGGTGTGGAGGATCTTTACCTTCATCATACAGCCGCCGTCGTCCAGTCCTATCTGGATGGCGCTGGCTCTGTATGTCTACTATATGATCGGAAGTCAGCTGGAGCAGGCGATGGGGGCTTTTCGGTTTAACCTGTATTTCTTTACGGGGATCCTGCTGCATGCAGCGTCCGCCGTTATAGTCTACCTGATGACGGGAAATGTGCTGCTAATGAGTACCTGGTACCTGAACATGTCGTTGTTCTTGCTGTTTGCAGCGATTTATCCCAATGTGAGATTTTTGCTGTTTTTTGTCGTGCCTGTGGAGGCGAAGTACCTGGCCCTGCTGGACGGAGTTTATTTTTTGATCGCCATCGTGCAGGCATTCAGAGGAACAGAAGGATTGCCGGCGGGAGTGGCGGCAGGCGTTTCACTGTTCAACTTCTTTCTTTTCTTCTTCGGGTTCAGGAAAATGCGGCCGTATTCGCCCAGGGAGATCTACCGGAAAAATGTATATAAAAAGAAGGTACGAAAAGAAGTGCAGTATGAAGACGGAGCCAGACATAAGTGCTGCGTCTGCGGCAGGACAGATATCACCAATCCGGAGCTGGAGTTCCGTTACTGCTCCAAGTGTGCCGGAGACAGAGAGTACTGCCAGGATCATCTGTTTACGCATGTACACGTAAAAGAATAAAAAATAGGAAGAGAATTACCAGGAAACAGGAAGAGGGGTATCACATGAAAAAAACAAAGATCGTTTGTACGATGGGACCAAATACCAACGAGGCATCTATGATGCGGGAGCTGGTGCGTCACGGCATGGACATTGCCAGATTCAATTTCTCTCATGGAGATCATGCAGAGCAGAAGGCGCGGATGGATCTGCTGAAAAAAATCCGGGAGGAAGAAGGAAAGCCTGTGGCGATCCTGCTGGATACAAAGGGTCCGGAGATCCGCACAGGTCTTTTGAAAGACGGAAAAAAGGTGTGGCTGGAGCCGGGAAATCTTTTCACTTTGACGACGAAGGAAGTAGAAGGAGATGAAAAAAGAGTCTCCATCAGCTATACAGGCCTTGTGGAAGATGTGCAGCACGGCAGCACGATCCTGATCGATGACGGACTGATCGGTCTGGAGGTTGTGGAAAAAAAAGAAGAAGAGATCGTCTGTACCGTTATAAACGGAGGCGAGCTGGGAGAAAGAAAGGGCGTCAATGTACCGAACGTGCCGGTGCGTCTTCCTGCCATCACAGAGAAAGACAGGGCGGACATCCGCTTTGGCGTGGAGCAGAAGATTGATTTTATTGCGGCGTCTTTTGTCAGAAATGCAGAATGTATTCTGGAGATCAAGGCGTTCTTGAAAGAATGCAAGTCTCCTTTTATTCCGATCATTGCCAAGATTGAAAATGCAGAAGGAATCAAAAATATCGACGAGATCATCCGGTGTGCGGATGGAATCATGATCGCCAGGGGAGATCTGGGAGTGGAGATCCCGGCGGAGGAAGTGCCCTATCTGCAGAAGATGATCATCCAGAAATGTAACAGCAATTACAAGCCGGTGATCACAGCCACGCAGATGCTGGATTCTATGATGCGGAATCCGCGTCCTACAAGAGCGGAAGTTACGGACGTGGCCAATGCGGTTTATGACGGAACCGATGCAGTCATGCTGTCAGGAGAGACCGCGCAGGGAAAATATCCGCTGGAGAGTCTGCAGATGATGGTGCATATCGTGGAAAATACAGAAGAACACCTGGATCATGAGACGCTTTTGAAAAGGGCAGAGAAAAACTATCTGAAAAGCACCTCCTGTGCTCTGGGATTTGCGACGGTGACGACGGCGGGAAGTTTGAACGCTAAATGTATCATTACGCCCACGGTATCGGGAGCAACGGCAAGAGTCGTGTCTAAGTTTAAGCCTCCGATGGATATTATAGGGGTCACGCCCAACGAAGAAACCTTACGGAGGATGCAGATCTACTGGGGGGTTCGTCCGCTGAAATCCATTGAGTTCCAGACGACGGAAGATATCTGCAGCGGCGCCATTGATCTGGCATGTGCGAAGCAGATGGCGGAGTCGGGAGATATTATCGTGCTGACGGCAGGGATCCCGTCACCCAACGTAAAGGCACAAAGAGAAGGCGTCAGCAATATCATGCAGATTGCTGTAGTAGATTAGACAGAAAAAAGGTGCACTGCACCGCTGGAGAGTATCAGTGGTGTGGCGGCATCTTTTTTTGTAGAAAAAGCACAGAAAAGAGGATTGTCGTGGAAGGGGGATGGTGAAGCGATGTGTCCTGCAGGCAGGAAAGAAACGGTCTGTTTCGAGAAGGATTCTTGACAGAGAGAGGGAAGAGGTATATAGTAGTACCTGAGAGAAACACTAAACAGCACAGACGCGGGAGGTGGCAGAGTGGAGACGACATCATTTGCTGAAAAACTGATGGAATTTGGTCTGACAAGGCAGGAGGCCTGTATTTACCAATGTATTTTGGAGGAAGGAAAAGTAACGGGGTACGAGGTGGCAAAGCAGACCGGGATTTCCAGGTCCAACGCATATAATGCACTGGCCAACATGCAGGAAAAGGGAGCGGTGTATCTTCTGGAGGAAGGAACAGCCAGAAAGTACGTTCCGGTTCCATTGGAAGAGTTTTGTAAAAACCGTATCCGGAGACTGGAAGAGGCAAAAAAATGGCTCTCTCTGCGTGCGCCTAAGGAGCGGGAAGAAGCAGAGGGTTATATCACGATAGAAGGCGGAAAAAATATCCTGAACAAGATCCGCAACCTTTTGGAGGAAGTGGAGGAGAGAGTCTATATCAGTTGTACCAGAAATTATCTTTTACTGATGGTCAGGGAATTGGAGGCGCTGCAGGCTGCCGGGAAAAAGGTTGTGATCATCACGGACCGGCCGGTTACCTTCAAAAATGCCAGAGTATATGTAGGCAGGGACAGAGGAATGCAGATAGGGGTTATTTCGGATTCCCGCTATGTGATCACGGGAGAGTATGGAGAGGGAAGTATGAACACCGCCTTGTATTCCGGACAGAAGAACTTTGTAGAGCTGTATAAGACAGCTTTGTCTAATGAGATAGAGCTGCTGACATTGAAAGAGGAGAACTAACATGAAAAAAACACCGTTTGTAACAAAAGAACAACTGGAAAAGATCGTAGAGCAGTATCCCACTCCTTTTCATCTGTATGATGAAAAAGGGATCCGTGAAAATATAAAAGCGCTGAAGGAGGCGTTTGCCTGGAACCGGGGATACAAGGAATATTTTGCCGTGAAGGCTACGCCCAATCCGTTTTTGATCGGGATTCTGAGGGAATACGGCTGCGGCTGTGACTGTGCATCCTATTCGGAGCTGCTGCTTTCCGAAGCCATGGGGATCGACGGAAGGGATATCATGTTTTCTTCCAATGATACGCCGGCGCAGGAGTTTGTGTACGCAGACCGGCTGGGCGCCATCATCAATCTGGACGACATTTCCCACATTGACTGCCTGGAAAAAGCCATCGGCAAAATTCCGGAAGTGATCAGCTGCCGTTATAATCCGGGCGGGCTGTTCCAGATCAGCAACGACATCATGGACAATCCGGGAGACGCCAAGTACGGGATGACGACAGACCAGATGTTTGAAGCGTTTCAGATCCTGAAAGAAAAGGGAGCGAAGGAATTCGGAATCCATGCTTTCCTGGCAAGCAATACCGTTACAAATGCATATTACCCCATGCTGGCAAAAGTTCTGTTTGAACTGGCTGTTCGCCTGAAGAAGGAGACAGGCGTCCATATCGGGTTTATCAATCTGTCGGGAGGGATCGGTATTCCTTATCGTCCGGAACAGGAGGCCAATGATATCCGGGTGATCGGAGAAGAAGTCAGGAAAGTATACGAGGAAGTTCTGGTACCGGAAGGGATGGGAGATGTGGCGATCTACACGGAGCTGGGGCGTTTTATGATGGGGCCTTACGGTCATCTGGTTACAAAGGCAATCCATGAAAAGCATACGCACAAAGACTATATCGGAGTGGACGCGTGCGCCGTAAACCTGATGCGTCCGGCCATGTACGGGGCGTATCATCATATTACCGTGATGGGGAAGGAAGAGGAGCCCTGCACCTGCAAGTACGATGTCACGGGATCTTTGTGCGAGAATAATGACAAGTTTGCCATTGACCGGATGCTGCCAAAGATCGAAACAGGAGATCTTCTGGTGATCCATGACACGGGAGCACACGGATATTCTATGGGATACAACTACAACGGAAAGCTGAAATCTGCGGAAGTTCTGCTGAAAACAGATGGAACGACAGAGCTGATCAGAAGAGCAGAGACACCGGCCGATTATTTTGCTACATTGGATCTGTTTCCCATTGGAGAAAAGCTTTGTAAAAAATAGGATCTCAGAAATGGTTTTGCAATACACCCTGAAGAAGCAAAGAAGAAATAAAATCCTTACTGGATAAGGAAGGAAAGGGCAAGCAGAAAGGGCGGTGGACTTGCCGAAGCCGCCCATCTGTTAAGAGAAGCGTGTACTATTTCTAAAAAAAGAGGAAATTAAAAAATATAGCAGGAGGGAAAGGAATGGAAAGAGAAAAAACGAGTGAATTTGACCAAATCAAATATCAAAATGAATATAACAAGAAAAAGTATGACAAAGTAAGCTTAATGCTGCCAAAAGGAGAAAAAGAAACAGTAAAAAAAGCAGCACAACTGGAAGGAAAAAGCATGAATGAATTTATCGTAGAGGCGGTTTACGAAAAAATGGGAAAAGAACGTAAGTAAACGGGAAATGATATGATATATGTTATGGGGCAAAAATGGGGCGAAAAAGTGGAAGCTGACGGCTGAAAACGGATGAAAGAAAACAGAAGAAGAGCCAAAACTCTTGATATTTAAGGGCTTTGGCTCTTCTTGAAGTCATACGATCCATAAAGACTGCGGATGATGGGACTTGAACCCATACGAGGTCACCCCCGCAAGATTTTGAGTCTTGTGCGTCTGCCATTCCGCCACATCCGCCAATATGTTCACAACAACACGGACAATTATATAATCAAAAAAATGAAATGTCAATGGCTGGGTAAAAATTTTCTTTAAAAAAAGGGGAAACTGGTGTATAGTGGTAGGGTAGTAGAAAGACTTACATGGAGACGAACAAATGAAAGAAAAAATCCTGTTAATAGATGGACACAGTATCTTAAATCGGGCGTTTTTTGGAATACCGGATCTTACCAATTCCGAAGGACTGCATACCAACGGAATCTATGGATTCCTTATGATCCTGTTTAAGATTTTGGAAGAAGAGAACCCCACTCACCTGACGGTGGCGTTTGACGTACATGCGCCCACATTCCGGCATAAAATGTATGAGGCCTACAAGGGGACGCGTAAGCCTATGGCAGAGGAACTGCGCCAACAGGTGCCGGTCATGAAGCAGGTATTGCAGGCTATGGGCATCCATATTGTGGAAAAAGAAGGACTGGAGGCAGACGATGTGATCGGCACGCTCTCCAGAACCTGTGAAGACCGGGGGCTGGAGGTAACGGTGCTGTCCGGTGACAGAGACCTTCTTCAGCTGGCGACAGAAAGCATCAAGATCCGTATCCCCAAAACAAAAGGCGGAAAAACAGAGGTAGAAGACTACTATGCGAAAGATGTTCAGGAACGTTATCAGGTAACGCCGGAAGAGTTTGTGGATATGAAGGCTCTGATGGGAGATACCTCCGATAATATTCCGGGAGTACCGGGGATCGGGGAAAAGACGGCGGCAAAGCTGATCGGAAAGTACCACAATATCGAGACGGCCTGGGAACACCGGCAGGAGATCAGACCGGAGCGGATCGCAAATCTGCTGACAGAGAACTGGGAGCAGGCGCTTCTTAGCAAACGTCTGGCAGCCATCTGCACAGAGGCAGAGCTGGCGTTTGCCCCGGAGGACGCCCGGATGGGCGATCTGTACACCAAGGAAGCCTACGCTCTGTTTCAGAGGCTTCAATTTAAAAATCTGCTGTCCCGGTTTGATCTGCCTCATGAGGAGACGGATCTGGAGGCAGGCTTCGTGAGGCTGACGGGGAAACAGGAGGCAGAAGAACTGTTTCAGAAGGCCTTCCAAAGCGACAGAGTAGGAGTGGTGATCCAAAAGGATGCCATAAACGACCTTCCCCTGTTTGCAGGCAGGAAGGAAATTGCCGGAATCGGTCTGTGTTTTTCGGACGATCAGACCTACTATATAGAAATTGGAAAAGAAATGGAAAAAAGCTGGGCCATGGACAGGCTGCGTAAGCTGTCGGATGAAACGAAATCCCTTGCCATGTTTGATATCAAGGAGAATCTTCCGGACTTTTTTCCGGAAAAACAGGAGGTTTGCTTTGACCTGATGGTGGCCGCATACCTGCTGGACCCGCTGAAAAACCGATATTCTCTGGAAGAGATCGGCAGAGAATATCTGGAACTTTTATATGAAGAAGAAAAAGAGGAAGGACGCAAATGGATCACCTGCTGCCATGATGCCTTTGTGGCGTATCAGGCGGTTCCTGTTTTGCAGGACAGACTGAAAAAAGAGCAGATGGAAGAACTCTTTCGGAAGATAGAAATGCCTCTGGTATTTACGCTTTACGACATGGAACAAAATGGGGTAAAGATCGCGGCAAAAGAGTTGAAAGAGTATGGAGAGAAGCTTGCAGGGAAGATCCGGCAGCTGGAAGAAGAGATTTACGAAGAAGCGGGAGAAAAGTTCAACATCAATTCTCCCAAACAGCTGGGCGTCATTTTGTTTGAGCATATGCGTATTCCGGGAGGGAGAAAGACAAAGACCGGCTATTCTACAGCGGCGGATGTGCTGGAAAAGCTGGCGCTGGATTACCCGTTTGTAAATAAGATCCTGGAATACCGCCAGTATGCAAAGCTGAAATCTACGTATGCCGATGGACTGGCAGCCTTTATCCGGGAGGACGGAAGGATCCATGGCAAGTTTAATCAGACCATTGCTGCCACCGGAAGACTTAGCAGTACAGAGCCGAACCTTCAGAATATTCCGGTCAGGATGGAGCTGGGGCGGATGATCCGAAAGGCGTTTATTCCGGAGCAAGGGTTTGTTTTTGTGGATGCGGACTATTCCCAGATAGAACTGCGTATTTTGGCACATTGTTCAGAAGACGAACATCTTATCGCAGCCTACAAAGAAGCGAAAGATATCCATAGAGCCACAGCTTCCCAGGTGTTTGGAGTTCCCTTTGAAGAGGTGACCGAGGAACTGCGAAGAAATGCAAAAGCAGTAAACTTTGGGATCGTATACGGGATCAGTTCCTTCGGGTTAAGCCAGGACCTGAGCATTACGCGCAAGGAGGCGGACGCATATATCAAAGGATATTTTAAGACCTATCCGGGGATCAAACGATTTTTAGATGATTGCGTCAGTCAGGCAAAGGAAAAGGGATATGCCGTTACGCTTTTGGGAAGAAGACGGCCGGTGCCGGAACTGACATCCAAGAATTTTGCACAGAGAAACTTTGGAGAACGGGTGGCCATGAATGCTCCCATTCAGGGGGCGGCGGCCGATATTATGAAGATCGCCATGATCGGAGTAAATACTCGTCTGAAGGAGGAAGGGTTAAGATCAAGGCTGGTACTGCAGGTCCATGATGAGCTTTTGATTGAGACCAAAGAAGAAGAGGTGGAAACAGTCAAAAGGATTCTGGAAGAAGAGATGGGACAGGCAGTTTCCCTTCGGGTACCGCTGGAAATTGATATCAATGTAGGAGACAACTGGTACGAGGCAAAGTAGAGGAGCAGGCAAATGAAAATAATTGGAATTACCGGGGGAATAGGCTCCGGCAAAACAAAAGTTATGGAGTATTTGCAGGAGACGCAGGGAGCAGTGATCTGCAGGACCGATGAGGTGGGAAGAAAGTTGCAGCGAAAAGGAACGTCTTGCTTTCAGAAGATCGTGGAGACTTTTGGAGAAGAAGTTCTGAATACAAAAGGCAGCCTGGACAGAGAAAAGCTGGCAGAAATTGTTTTTTCCCAGGAAGAAAAGCGAGAACGACTAAACAGTATCGTTCATCCGGCGGTAAAGGAAGAGGTTCTGAAAAAGATAGAAAAAGAAAGAAAGAAGGGAACGGAGATTTTTCTTTTGGAATCTGCTCTTTTGATAGAAGACAGCTATGAACAGATTTGTGACGAACTGTGGTATATTTATGTGGAATCTTCCATCAGACGAAAGAGGCTGGTGTATACCAGAGGATATACAGAAGAGAAGATCGAAAAAATCATGGCGGCTCAGCTTCCCAAACAGAGCTTTCTGGACCACTGCAATCGCGTGGTAGACAACAGCGGAAGCTTTGCCGAAACGATCCAGCAGCTGGAACAGATTATGAAAGACTTGACAGAAAGGCAGACAAAGTCATGAGATTATGCAGTATTGCCAGCGGAAGCAGCGGGAATTGTATTTATATAGGAGATTCCAGAACGCATCTTCTGGTAGATACGGGGATCAGTAAAAAAAGAATAGAGGAAGGGCTTTGCCGGGTAGGGGTCAAAGGAGAAGAAATAGCGGGGATCCTGGTAACGCACGAGCACTCGGATCACATTCAGGGACTGGGGGTGTTCAGCCGCAGATATGAGGTTCCTATCTATGCCACGAGAGGTACGATCGAAGGGATCAGAAGGTGCAAAAGCCTGGGAACGATCCCGGAGGATCTGTTCTGCGAGATCCGGGAAGAGGAAAGCTTTACCATAGGGAGCCTGGAGATCTATCCCTTTCCCATCTCACATGATGCAAGGGAACCGGTGGGATACCGGGCCGGCAACGCCGGAAAATCTGTGGCGGTAGCTACAGACCTGGGAACCTATGATGAGAAAACGGTTCAGTACTTAAGCGGGCTGGACGCTGTTGTGCTGGAGGCAAATCACGATACCCATATGTTGGAGGTAGGTCCTTATCCGTACCATCTGAAGCAGCGGGTACTGGGAGATCGGGGACACCTTTCCAACGAAGTGTCGGGAAGGCTTCTGTGCGATATCCTGCACCGTGATCTGAAGCAGGTGGTGCTGGGGCATCTCAGCAAGGAGAACAATTATGAGGAGCTGGCTTACGAAACGGTAAAGCTGGAGGTTACAATGGGAGAAAATCCTTATAAAGGAGACGAAATCCCCCTGATGGTGGCAAAGCGGGATGAGATTTCTCCCACAATAGAAGTATAAAGAGGATTGTACAATGAATAAGATTGCAGTAATAACAGACAGTAACAGCGGAATCACTTTAAAAGAAGCAAAGGATCTGGGGATCTTCATGATCTCTATGCCGTTCTATATCGAAGAAGAGGTGTTTTTTGAAGAACTTACCCTGTCACAGGAAGACTTTTACAAGAGGCTGACGGAAAACGCATCGATTTCTACCTCCCAACCGTCACCTGCTTCTGTAAAAGAGGTCTGGGAAAAGGCGCTGGAGGAATATGACGAGATCCTTCACATCCCTATGTCCAGTGGGCTGAGCGGTTCCTGCGAAATGGCCATGATGCTGGCAGAATCCTACAGGGGAAAAGTACACGTACTGGATAACCAGAGGATCTCTGTCACACAGAGACAGGCGGTTTATGACGCCGTCCACCTGATTGAGAAAGGAAAAAACGCACAGGAGATCAAAGAGATCCTGTTGCGGGAAAAGCTGGAAGCCAGCATCTATATTACGGTAGATACGTTAAAATATCTGAAGAAGGGAGGCAGAGTCACACCGGCGGCAGCTGCACTGGGAACAGTGTTAAATGTCAAACCGGTTCTGTCGATACGGGGAGAAAAGCTGGATTCCTTCGCAAAGGTAAGAGGCTGGAAATCTGCCAAAAAGACCATGCTGGATGCTATGGAAAAAGACATTCGGGAAAGGTTCCAGGGAGAGGTGCATTTGATGGCGGCATATACCGGATCGGAGGAGGAAGCGCTTTCCTGGAAGAAGGAAGTGGAGGACAGATTCCCCGGATATGAGGTGCAGATGGATCCCCTGTCCTTGAGTGTTGCTTGCCACATCGGACCGGGAGCGTTGGCTATTGCCTGCAGCAGGAAGGTAAAAGAGCTGAATTAGTGGAGCAGGGGCCTTTTGTATTCGGAAAGATAAGGGGTGCCGTACTTTTGCTGTATTACGCTTCCGTAGAGGTTAGAAGCGAAAATTTCTTTTTCCAACAGTTTTTTTCCTGTCTCTGTCAGAGAATCTGCCTGGGAAAGGCGAGACAGAACAGGGATAGAAGAAGTCTTATTTAAAAGAGAAAGAACAGGAGCAGAGCCTTTCTTCACGCCCAGCACACGGGCGTAAGGGGGCTCTTTTTTTACCATATCAGTCTCTTCCCGGGTAATGCCAAGAAGGACGGCCAGAAGACAGCGGCGGATCCGCCCCAGTGTCATCTCCTTGGAATGCAGGAGAGCACAGAAAGCCTCCAGTGTGTCGTAAGCGTCCAGATGGTTTAGGATCCTTCTGGCCAGATCCGGTGTGATGTCCCGGTATCGACACAGAGATTCCTCTGTTTCCTGCAGCAGGCGGTACCGGAGTGCAGGAGAGAAATCCTCAAAAGCAACAGGATATTGCAGGTGGAACTGGGATTGAAGCATCCGGAAAGCAAATGAGGGCATCTGGCGGCAGATCCGGGAAAAGTTTGGGGCATCGTCTCCGGATAGCTGCATCCGGATGGAGGTGGCGGATCCAAAGCCATCCATCTCCTCCAGCTGATGGTAACCGGCACCCTCCCGGGCTATGGTAAGAGGGAGAATGGAACTGTTGCTTCGAAAAAGTGCCTTCAAATACTCGATCCCAAGGATGTTGTTGGGTGAGCTTAGGAGACAGGGAGTCTGATCCCCCTCCTTCAGATAATCGCGCAGAGCCAGCTGGCGGGCTTTGGGGAAGGAATTGCCCTCCTTTACATAGGAAGAGAGGAGGTGGCGATATGCGTCAGGCTCCTCTGCCAGGGTACGGGCGAGGGAAGACAAAGCGGCCAGATCCCCGGATTCACTTCCAAAGGACAGAACGTCCACACAGCCGAGGGCATTGAAAAGAGAGACCCCCCCTTCTGCAAAAAACTCGGCGCTTCCGGTGGCACAGGGAAGAGGAAGCTGGATCACCAGGTCCGCTCCTGCCTCAAGAGCCATGGAAGTCCGCAGGTATTTGGAAAGAAAAGCGGGAGTTCCGCGCTGTACGAAGTCCCCGCTCATCAAAGCAATGACGGCATCTGCACCGGAAACCTTTCGGGTCTTTTCCAGATGGTAAAGATGTCCGTTATGGAAAGGGTTGTATTCAACGATCACTCCTGCTACTTTCATGATAATCTCCTTGTATATCTTACTGAAATTGATTATACTATAAAAGAATTTGGTATGCAATGTACGGGGAAAGGGGGATACATGGGATGGAAGAAACGTATACGGATGTGCCGGCAGAAGAAAAAGAAGAGAGCATTGATTATCTGGAAGAACGGGAAGAGCTGACAGGCCAGAGGATCCGTGACATGCTGGAACAAAAACAGTACAAAGAGCTGAAAGAAGAACTGGAGCATAACATGTACCCTGTGGATCTGGCGGAGATCCTGGCAGAATTTGACCAGAAGCAGATGGTGATGGTATTCCGGCTGCTGGCCAAGGAAGAGGCGGCAGAGACCTTTGCTTATATGAACAGCGATATGCGGGAGGTTCTGATCAATGCCCTGACAGATTCTGAGCTGGAAGAGGTCATGGAAGAGATGTATCTGGACGACACGGTGGACGTGTTGGAGGAAATGCCGGCCAATGTGGTGGACAGGCTTCTGATGGCGACCAACGAGGAGACCAGGGTCCAGATCAATCAGCTGCTGCAGTACCCGGAAGACAGTGCGGGAAGCATCATGAACGTGGACTATATCGCCCTGCGGAAGGATATGACAGTGGCGGATTCCATCCTTAAGATCCGTCAGGTGGGTCTGAACCGGGAGACCATCTATACCTGTTATGTGACAGAAAAGAGGAAGCTGATCGGACTGGTGGACGTCAAAGAGCTTCTGACCACCAGTGAATCAAAGACCATAGAAGAGATCATGGAGACCAATACCCTCTATGCATATACCACGGATGACCAGGAGGATGTGGCAAGGACCATCACCAAATATGGATTGATCGCCCTGCCCATTGTGGATCATGAAATGTGCATGGTGGGAATCGTTACCGTTGACGACGCCATGCTGGTTTTGCAGGAGGAGGAAACGGAGGACATCAGCATCATGGCGGGTGTCAGCCCTAACGAAGAAACCTATTTCGGTACAGGGGTATTTAAACATGTACGGGGACGTATTCCATGGCTTCTGTTTCTGATGCTGTCGGCGACTACGACACAGATGATCATGAACCACTATGAAAAAGCGCTGGCCGTTATGCCACAGCTGGCAGGA
Source organism: Suipraeoptans intestinalis (assembly GCF_034091795.1). Classification (NCBI taxonomy): domain Bacteria; kingdom Bacillati; phylum Bacillota; class Clostridia; order Lachnospirales; family Lachnospiraceae; genus Suipraeoptans; species Suipraeoptans intestinalis. The sequence goes on from NZ_JAXFXH010000019.1 coordinate 24,772, forward strand.
TTCATTCCCATGCTGATGGGAACGGGGGGAAACTGCGGCTCTCAGAGCTCGACCCTGGTGATCCGCGGGATCGCCGTGGGAGAGATCGAATTCAAGGACATCGGAAAGGTCATTTTTAAGGAGGTCAGGGTTGCGCTTCTGGTGAGCGCTGCCTTGTCGGTGGTAAACGGACTGCGGATCCTTCTGATGGGACAGGGGGACCCCATGATCGCGGTAACCATCGGAGCGACCATGGCATGCACCATCGTGATTGCCAAGATCGTGGGAGGAACGTTGCCGCTTCTGGCAAAGAAGATCGGCCTGGATCCGGCCATCATGGCAACGCCGCTGATTTCTACTCTGGTGGATACCAGCACGGTGACCGTCTACTTTATGATCGTCAGCGCAGTGTTCAAAATGTGAAAGACATCACGAAAAATTGTACGTGAAAATAGACAGGAAAGACCTTGTTTGCAAGGTCTTTTTGTACTATAATGACGATAGTGATAAATTATGAAAGGAGTCTATTGAACATGGGATTCATAGATGAGATCAAGGCAAAAGCCAAATTGGGGAAGAAGACGATCGTGCTTCCGGAGACAGAGGATATCAGGACATATGAAGCAGCGGAGGCTGTGCTGAAAGAAGGAACAGCCAATCTGATCCTGGTAGGGAGCGAGGAAGAGATCGCAAAGAACAAAGGAGATTTTGACATCACCGGCGCTGTTATCGTAGATCCAAAGACCTACGCCAAGACAGACGCCTACGTAGAAAAGCTGGTGGAACTCAGGGAAAAGAAAGGGATGACGCCGGAGAAGGCAAGAGAACTGCTTCTGACGGATTATCTTTATTACGGAGTGATGATGGTGAAAATGAAGGATGCCGACGGGATGGTTTCGGGAGCGTGCCATTCCACCGCAGATACCCTGCGGCCCTGCCTTCAGATCCTGAAGACAAAGCCGGGCGTGAAACTGGTATCCGCCTTTTTCGTCATGGTTGTTCCGGATTGTGATATGGGAGCAAACGGGACCTTTATTTTTGCAGATTCAGGACTGGAACAGAATCCGGATCCGGAGAAGCTAGCAGCCATCGCGCTTTCTTCAGCAGAGTCTTTCGCCCTGCTGACAGACAAGGAGCCCATCGTGGCAATGCTGTCCCACTCCACCAAAGGAAGCGCAAAGCACGCAGACGTGGACAAGGTTCTGGAAGCTTTACGGATCGCCAAAGAGAATGCGCCGGAAGGACTGCTTTTGGACGGAGAACTTCAGTTGGATGCGGCCATCGTTCCGGAAGTGGGAGACTCCAAGGCTCCGGGAAGTCCCGTGGCAGGGAAGGCCAATGTACTGGTATTTCCGGACCTGGATGCCGGGAACATCGGGTATAAGCTGGTACAGAGACTGGCAAAGGCAGAGGCTTACGGACCTCTGACACAGGGGATCGCAGCTCCGGTCAACGATCTGTCCAGAGGATGCAGTGCAAAGGATATTGAAGGTGTAGTAGCGATTACAGCCGTTCAGGCAATGGCTGAGGCTTAAAAAGAAAAGAGAGGGATTTAGTCATGAATGTATTGGTAATTAACTGCGGAAGTTCATCTTTAAAGTTCCAGTTGATCAATTCACAGTCCGAGCAGGTGTTGGCCAAGGGGCTGTGCGAGAGGATCGGGATTGATGGAAGCCTTACCTATCAGCCGGAAGGGCAGGATAAGATCAAGGAAGCGAAGGCGATGCCTACGCATACAGAGGCGATCCAGTTTGTGATAGAGGCTCTGACAGATCCGGCAACGGGAGTCGTAAAGGATCTGAAAGAGATCGGGGCGGTGGGACACCGTGTGGTACACGGAGGAGAGGCGTTTGCAAGCTCCGTTGTGATCACGGAAGAGGTTCTGGCAGCGATCGAGGACTGCAATGATCTGGCTCCGCTGCACAACCCGGCCAACCTGATCGGGATCCGGGCATGTATGGAACTGATGCCGGGAACGCCTATGGTGGCGGTATTTGACACAGCGTTCCACCAGACGATGCCGGAGAAGGCATATATGTACGGACTTCCGTATGACTACTACAAGAACTACAAAGTAAGAAGATACGGATTTCACGGAACAAGCCACAGCTTTGTGTCAAAAAGAGCGGCAGAGATCTTCGGAAAACCCTGTGAAGAAGTAAAGACGATCGTGTGTCATCTGGGGAACGGTGCCAGCGTGTGCGCAGTGGACGGCGGCAAGTCGGTAGATACCTCCATGGGACTGACGCCTCTGGAAGGGCTGGTTATGGGTACAAGATCCGGAGATATCGATCCGGCGATCCTGGAATTTCTGGCGAAAAAAGAAGGCCTGGATATCACCGGACTGATGAATATGCTGAACAAAAAATCGGGTGTATTTGGACTTTCCGGCAATCTTTCCAGCGATTTCAGAGATCTGGAGACAGCTGCCGATGAAGGAAATCCTTTGGCGAAGGCAGCGCTGGAAGTATTTGCTTACAGAGTGGCCAAGTATGTGGGAGGTTATGCGGCAGCCATGAATGGAGTGGATGTGATCGCATTTACCGCAGGAATCGGAGAGAACGCAAGCATTGTTCGAGAGATGGTGCTGGGATATCTGGGATACCTGGGCATTACTTTGGATAGCGAAGCAAATAAGGGCAGAGGGAAAGAAATCCGGATTTCCACGGAGGATTCTAACGTACTGGTAATGGTGATCCCCACCAATGAAGAACTTGCGATCGCAAGAGAAACAGTAGCGCTGGTCTAGTCTGAACAAAGCGGTTGAAGACGTCATCTGGGCGCTGCATGGATCACTGCATGGATCGCTTCCGTTTCGTGGAATTATGTGTTGACAAAACAAATTTACATGATATAATTGTTTAGGTATGAATAGGAGTATTGCATTATGATAGTAAACCTATCCAGCGTTTTATCTGAGCCACATCAGCCGCTTCGGGTAACAGTTGACTGGAAGGACGATGAGATTGTCGCTTTTGGCGGGCATTTTCCGCTGAGAGGGCCGTTTGTGACCGAGATTCAGGTGGCATACGACGGCGGGCATGACGTGTCCATTTCAGGGAAGGGAAGTTTCAAGGCAGAGATTCCCTGTGACCGCTGTCTGGAGCCGGTGGAGAAAGAGATGTTCCTGGATTTTCAAAAGAAAGTGACTGTCAGCAAGGATGGCGGAAAAGGAACAGAGGACTCGGATGAGATCAATTATATTGAAGGGTATAACTTTGACGTAGAGCAGCTGATCTGCAACGAGTTATTAGTAGGGTGGCCGATGAAAATTCTATGTAGCGACAACTGCAGGGGAATTTGTAATGTGTGCGGTCAGAACTTGAACGAGGGAGTTTGTGACTGCGAATCCACAGGGCTTGATCCCAGAATGTCAGTTATCCAAGATGTTTTTAAGAATTTTAAGGAGGTGTAACCTATGTCGATCTGTCCAAAGAATAAATCTTCTAAAGCAAGAAGAGATAAGAGAAGAGCAAACTGGAAGATGAGTGTGCCGAATCTGGTAAAATGCAGCAAGTGCGGTGAACTGATGATGCCTCACAGAGTTTGCAAGGCTTGCGGTTCTTACAACAAAAAGGCTATCGTTACGGTAGAGCAGTAGGATCAGGCAGCTGATAAATCTACACAATCTCAGGACTTTCACAATTTTGTGGAGGTCCTGTTTCGTTTGTAAAGAAGTATTGCTTTTTCAGATAATGTTTAGTAAAATAATTTCGAGCAACGTCAGGAGGAAGAAATATGTCAGACATTACACGGATTGCACTGGATGCAATGGGAGGAGACAACGCACCGACTGAGATGATAAAGGGCGCCGTATGGGCGGTCAATGAAAATGCCGATATGAAGGTGTTTCTGGTAGGCAAAGAAGAGATCTTAAGAAGGGAGCTTCAGAAGCAGATCTACGATCCGGAAAGGATCGAGATCGTCAACGCAGATGAGGTGATCGAGACGTCGGAACCCCCGGTAAATGCTATCCGCCGGAAGAAAGACTCTTCCATCGTTGTAGGGATGAAGATGGTTCGGAACAAGGAGGCAGACGCATTTGTGTCCGCCGGAAATTCCGGAGCGGTTCTTGTGGGCGGACAGGTTTTGATCGGAAAGATCAAAGGTGTAGAAAGAACCCCGCTTGCTTCGTTGATCCCTACCAAAGACGGAGTCAGCCTGCTGATCGACTGCGGAGCCAATGTGGATGCCAGATCTTCTCACCTGGTTCAGTTTGCGCAGATGGGATCCATCTATATGGAGCATGTAGTCGGGATCAAAGATCCCAAGGTGGGGATCGTCAATATCGGGGCAGAAGAAGAAAAGGGCAATGCATTGGTGAAAGAGACCTTTCCTCTTCTGAAAGAAGCGAAAGGGATCCGGTTTATCGGGAGCGTAGAATCCCGGGAGATACCAAGGGGGCAGGCAGACGTGATCGTCTGTGAAGCTTTTGTAGGGAATGTGATCCTGAAGCTTTATGAGGGAGTAGGATCTGTGCTGATCCAGAAGATAAAGGAGGGGCTATTATCTACCTTTATCAGTAAAGTGGGAGCTGCACTGGCAAAACCGGCGCTGAAGTCTACACTGAAAAGCTTTGATGCAAGCGAGCACGGAGGAGCGCCCATGCTGGGGCTGCAGGGACTGGTGGTAAAAACCCACGGCAATGCGAAGGCAAAAGAGGTGCGGAACACCCTGAAACAGTGTGTTCTGTTTAAAAAGCAGAAGATTGATGAAAAAATCAGAGAATGTATCCAGAATAGGGAAGAGGCTGCCGAATAGATGAACAGGGCAGGACTACACTCGGGAAAGAGACAGGTTCAAGATCTGTACAGTACAAAGAGAGAAGGAGAGGACGAATGGAACTGGAAAAAGTAAAAGGGATTATTGCGGATGTATTTAATATTGATGAAGATACCATCACGGAGGATACGACTTTTGTAGACGATCTGGGAGCAGATTCTTTGGATATTTTCCAAATCATTATGGGGATCGAAGAGACGTTTGATATTGAGATCAACAATGAAGATGCGGAAAAGATCGTGACAGTCGGCGATGCAGTGGAACAGATAAAGCTGGCAACCAATAACTAGGCGAGGATCTGAAAAGCCCATCAGGGGCTTTTTCCTTTTATGAGGTCAAATATGGATCGACTAAGAACATTAGAAGAAAAGATCGGCTATGGATTTAAAAATCCTGTATATTTAAGACGGGCACTGACACACAGCTCCTGTGTTAATGAAAGCCGGCTTTCAAAAGAAGAATGCAATGAAAGGCTGGAGTTTTTGGGTGACGCTGTTTTGGAGCTGATCTCCAGTGAATTTCTTTTTTTGAAATACAGGGATCTGCCGGAAGGAAGTCTGACCAAGACAAGGGCAAGCCTGGTGTGCGAACCGTCTTTGGCATACTGTGCAAGGCAGATTGATCTGGGAAACTTCCTCTGCCTGGGAAAAGGAGAGGAAGGCAGCGGAGGACGCGAAAGAGAGTCCATTATCTCCGACGCCATGGAAGCGCTGATCGGAGCGATCTACCTGGATGGCGGACTTGAAAAGGCCAGAGAGTTCATTCACAGATATATTTTGTCCGGATCGGAAAACAGAGAATTGTTTTTAGACAGCAAAAGTATTTTGCAGGAGATGGTTCAGGCAAGGCTGAAGCAGGACATTACCTATCGGTTGCTGACAGAAGACGGACCGGATCATGATAAGGTGTTTGAAGTGGCAGTTTTTGTGGGGGATACAGCCTGGGGGAAAGGATCGGGAAAGACCAAGAAGCGGGCAGAACAGGAGGCGGCATATGATGCAGTGCTCCGATTGCGAGAAAAATAGAGTGGGTAGCGTATGTATTTAAAAAGCATTGAAGTGCAGGGATTTAAATCCTTCGCAAATAAGATCAGGTTTGAATTTAATAACGGGATCACCGGGATCGTAGGACCGAATGGAAGTGGAAAAAGCAATGTGGCGGACGCTGTACGCTGGGTTCTGGGAGAACAAAGGGTCAAACAGCTAAGAGGCGGAAGCATGCAGGATGTTATCTTTTCCGGCACAGAGAACCGGAAGCCTCTCAGCTATGCGGTCGTGTCCATTACGCTGGATAATTCAGATCATCAGCTTCAAACAGAATTTGAGGAAGTAACGGTGACACGAAAAATCTACCGGTCCGGGGAAAGTGAGTATCTGATCAATGGAAAGCAATGCCGTTTGAAAGATGTAAACGAGCTTTTTTATGATACCGGAATCGGAAAGGAAGGCTATTCCATTATCGGACAGGGGCAGATTGATAAAATACTCAGCGGAAAACCGGAGGATCGCCGGGAACTGTTCGATGAGGCGGCGGGGATCGTCAAATTCAAGCGAAGGAAGAGCATCTCCCTAAAGAAGCTGGAAGAAGAACGTCAGAATCTGGTTCGTGTCCGGGACATTTTACAGGAACTGGAAAAGCAGGTAGGGCCCTTGAAAAAGCAGTCAGAGACTGCCAGGGAGTATCTCAAGAAAAAAGAAGTTCTGAAAAAATATGAGATCAACCTGTTTCTGCTGGAATCAGATGCGCAGAACAGAAAGCTGTCTGAGCTGGAAAAAACGCTGGAACTGGTCAAAGAGGAGTCTTCCAAGGCGGAACAGCAGTATGCCTCCATGAAGGAGGAATATGAGGCGGTAGAGGAACAGACGGATGAAGTGGAAGCTTCTTTGGAATATGCGAAAAATCAGCTGAACGAAACCCATCTTCTCAGACAGCAGCTGGAAAATAAGATCGAGCTGCTAAATGAACAGATCAGAAGCGCCAGACAGAATGACAGGCATTATGAGACCAGGGTTTCTGCAGTCATGGAGGAACTTCAGCAAAAGAGACAGCAGGAAGAAGAGCTTTTAAAAGAGGAGGAAGACCTTTCCGGCAAGCTGAAGGAAAAAAGGGAAGAAGGAGAACGGGCGCAGGAAGCCCTTCTGCTGGTCCAGACGGATCTTTTGGCAGTGGCCAATAAGATCGATGAGAATAAAAGCAGGATCATGGAGATCCTGAACCACAGGGCGTCTACCAGGGCAGATATTCAGAAATTTGACACCATGATGGAACAGATCCAGGTGTCGAAAGCCAGGCTGCAACAGCAGATGATCCGCTCAGAAAGTGACCGGCGGGAGCTGATGGAACAGCGCAAAGGATTTCAGGAGCAAGCGGAGGCTCTGACAGAAGAGATCCGGCAGCTGTCCGAAGAAAACGCAGGTCTGGAAGAGGAGGTTGCCAGGCTGCAAAAAGAGCTGGGAGATCAGACAGAGAAATTCAGGATCGGGCAGACAGCTTACCACAGAGAAAAGTCCCGACTGGAATCCCTCAAAAACATTACGGAAAGATACGACGGCTATGGCAACAGTATCCGCAAGGTCATGGAACAGAAAGAAAAAGAAGCAGGACTTCTGGGAGTGGTGGCGGATATTATAAAAGTGGAAAAAGAGTACGAAACCGCCATTGAGACGGCGCTGGGCGGCAGTATCCAGAACATCGTAACCAGGGACGAGGCGGTAGCCAAACGGATGATCCAGTATCTGAAGAAAAACCGTTTGGGAAGAGCTACCTTTCTTCCTCTGACCGGGATCCGGGAGCATGCGCCTGCTAGGACGGAGGTTGCAAAGGAAACCGGCGTGATCGGAACGGCAGATACCCTGGTGACGGCGGATAAGGAATACACGTCTCTGATCAGATACCTGCTGAGCAGGACCTGGGTAGTGGATACCATAGACAGAGGGATTTCCCTGAACAGAAAATACAAGCAATCTCTCCGCATCGTAACGCTGGAAGGAGAACTTCTGAATCCAGGAGGCTCCCTGACGGGAGGCGCCTACAAAAACAGCGGGAACCTTCTTGGGAGAAGACGGGAGATCGAAGCGTTCGAAAAGACGGTGGATCAGTTGAAAAGAGAGATGGATGCACTGGAAAATGAGATGGAGGCTATCCGCAGGAAGAGAGGCGGCTGCTACGGAAGGATGGAGGAGATCTCGGAGGCGCTGAAAAAGCTGTTTGTATCACAGAACACTGCAAAGATGCAGGTCAGTGGGATAGAGGCACAGATGGAGGGCGCCAGACAGACATTGGAGACAGCGCAAAAGGAGCTGGAAAAATTAAGTCGGGACAGGCAGCAGATCGGGGAAGATCAGGAATCTATCCGTCTGGAGCTGGAAACCTCCACAAGTCTGGAGGCATCCTTAGAAGAAGAGATCCGGGAAAATACCTTGTTGCTGGAAAAAGAAAAAGAAAAAGAATCCGCCATGCAGAAGCAGGTAGAGGAAATGGGATTGCTGGTAGAAAAGCTTCGGCAGAAGCATCATTTTTCCAGGGAAAATCTTTCCCGGATCCGGGAAGAGCTGGAAAAATTTTCCAGAGAACTGGAAGAACTGGGGCAGGGAAGAGGAAAGCATCAGGAAGAAGTGCAGGAAAAAGAAACACAGATCCGGGACCTGCAGCAGACGATCGCCGACTCTCTGGATCTGCAGAAGGAAGTAGAAGAAGAGATAGACAGATGCAAAAAGCAGAAGGAAGATCTGCTACAGCAGAACAAGGACTTTCTCCAGAAAAGAGAAGACCTGTCCAGACATATGGCAGAGCTGGATAAGGAGGCTTTCCGGCTGGAAAGCCAGAAGGAATCCTGTGAGAACCAGATAGAAAGCCGGATCAATTATATGTGGGAGGAGTACGAGCTGACCTACCACAATGCGCTGGAACTGCGGGATGAAAGCCTCAGTGAGCTGTCTGACATGAAAAAAACGATTCAGGAGATCCGAAACGAGATCCGCAGGCTGGGAAATGTCAACGTCAATGCCATTGATGAATACAAGAGCGTGTCAGAGCGGTATGAATTCCTGAAAGAGCAGCATGACGATCTGATTGAGGCGGAAAAAACACTGGAGCAGATCATAGAAAGCCTGGATACGGCAATGAAGAAACAGTTCAAAGAGCAGTTTGCCAAAATCGCGTCGGAGTTTGATCTCGTCTTTAAGGAGCTGTTCGGCGGAGGAAGGGGAACGCTGGAGCTTCTGGAAGAGGAAGATCTTCTGGAAACCGGAATCCGGATCATCGCACAGCCGCCGGGGAAAAAGCTGCAGAACATGATGCAGCTGTCGGGAGGAGAAAAGGCGCTGACAGCCATTTCTTTATTGTTTGCCATTCAGAACCTGAAACCGTCTCCCTTCTGTCTTTTAGATGAGATCGAGGCGGCCCTGGATGACAATAACGTAGGACGTTTTGCAAAGTATCTGCATAAGCTGACAAAATATACGCAGTTTATCGTCATCACTCACAGAAGAGGTACGATGACGGCGGCGGACCGGCTGTACGGAATTACCATGCAGGAAAAAGGAGTTTCGGTTCCGGTATCTGTCAGCCTGCTGGACAAGGAACTGACGGGATAAGGAGGAAGGCATGATGACAGAGGAAACAAAGGAAGAGGAAAAACAGGAAGAAAAGCCGGGATTTTTCAAACGGCTGGTTTCCGGTCTGACAAAGACCAGGAATAACATCGTAGCGGGAATGGAAAGCATCTTCAGCGGATTTTCCCAGATTGATGAAGAGTTCTATGAGGAACTGGAAGAACTTTTGATCATGGGAGACCTGGGAGTGACAGCCACCTATGATTTGCTGGAAGATCTGAAAAAAAAGGTGAAAGAACGGCATATCAAGGAACCGGCGCAGTGCCGGGAGCTTTTGATCGAAAGCCTGAAAGAGCAGATGGGAGGAGAGGCCGACTACGCATTTGAATCCCGCAGATCCGTGGTTCTGGTGATCGGCGTCAACGGCGTGGGAAAGACCACCACCATCGGAAAACTGGCAGGACAGCTGCGCCGGCAGAATAAAAAAGTGGTTCTGGCGGCAGCAGATACGTTCCGGGCAGCGGCAGGAGAACAGCTGTCCGAATGGGCAAGGCGGGCGGATGCAGAATTGATCGCAGGGCAGGACGGATCCGATCCGGCAGCGGTGATATATGATGCAGTAGCGGCGGCCAAATCCCGGAAAGCGGACGTTTTGATCTGTGATACGGCAGGAAGGCTTCACAACAAAAAAAACCTGATGGAGGAGCTGCGAAAAATAAACCGGATCATAGACCGGGAATATCCGGATGCCTTCCGGGAAACACTGGTAGTCCTGGATGCCGCTACAGGCCAGAATGCGCTGCAGCAGGCAAAAGAGTTTTCGGAGGTGGCAGATGTTACGGGAATCATATTGACCAAGATGGACGGTACCGCTAAAGGCGGGATCGCCATCGCCATCCAGTCGGAGCTGGGGATTCCGGTAAAATATATCGGGGTGGGAGAATCGATAGAGGATCTGCAGAAATTTGATGCGGATTTATTTATAAAAGCGTTGTTTGACACGGGAAAAGCGGAGTAGAAGGAGGAGACGACTATGTTGACATTGGAAAAATTTGAACAGGCAAGTGAATTGGTGAAAAACGTCACGATTCCCACAAAGCTGGTGTACAGCGAATATCTCAGCAGACAGACGGGCGGAAAGGTATTTCTGAAGCCGGAAAATATGCAGTATACAGGAGCATATAAAGTGAGAGGCGCCTATTATAAGATCAGCACGCTTTCAGAGGAAGAGCGGGCAAAAGGGCTGATCGCCGCTTCTGCGGGAAACCACGCACAGGGAGTTGCTTATGCGGCTTCCCAGTTCAACTGTCATGCAACCATTGTCATGCCTACGATTACTCCACTGATCAAAGTCAACCGTACCAAAAACTATGGAGCAGACGTCGTGCTTTACGGAGACGTTTATGATGATTCCTGCGCTTATGCGAAAAAACTGGCGGAAGAGAAAGGATATACGTTTGTCCATGCATTTGATGACCTGGAGGTTGCCACAGGGCAGGGAACCATTGCCATGGAGATCGTGCAGGAGCTGCCCACAGTAGATTACATTCTGGTTCCGGTAGGGGGAGGCGGACTGATCACGGGAGTATCTACCCTGGCAAAGATGCTGAATCCTAAGATCAAGGTGATCGGAGTGGAGCCGGCAGCGGCGGCCAGTATGACGGCGGCTATCAAAGCCGGAAAGCCGGTTACCCTTCCCAGCGCCAATACCATTGCGGACGGGACAGCAGTGAAGCACGTGGGGGATACTCTTTTCCCCTATGCCAAGGAGAATATCGATGAGATCATTCTGGTGGAAGATGACGAGCTGATCGGAGCTTTTTTGGATATGGTAGAAAATCATAAGATGGTAGTGGAAAATTCAGGGCTTTTAACGGTGGCCGCTCTGAAAAAAATGGATCTGAAGGGAAAGAAAGCCGTTTCCATCCTAAGTGGCGGAAATATGGATGTGATTACCATGTCCTCCATTGTTCAGCACGGACTGATCCAGAGAGACAGGATCTTCTCCGTTTCTGTCCTGCTTCCGGACAAGCCGGGAGAACTGGTACGTGTAGCTGCCACGATCGCAGATGCACAGGGGAACGTGATCAAGCTGGAGCATAATCAGTTTGTCAGCACAAACAGAAATGCGGCGGTAGAGCTTCGGATCACCATGGAAGCATTTGGAACGGAGCACAAGCATCAACTGATGAAAGCGCTGGAAAAAGAGGGATTTTCCCCGAGGGAGATCGGAGCCAAATTATACTAAGAGAATCCGGGATAGATGAAACCTTCTGCAAAGTGCATTCCGACGACGATGTGAAGGGCTATTATCAGGGGCATGCTCTTCACGGAATACCCGTAGGGAGGGAGCACGGAACGGTAGCATGGTGTGAAACAGGAAGCAACAAGACCATCAGCAAAATGCTGGTGGTTTTTTCTATGCAAAAAAGAAGGAGAACATGCTGGAGATAAACGTTTGAAAGGATGAGCCGAAATATATTACAAGAATCTATCCGCCTTAAAAACCATATTGACAATAATTGTATCATTGTATACAATTATACAAAACAAATTTGTAAGAAATAAAGGAGAGTCTGTGTCATGATGGAAGAAAGAAAAGTGTATTTAGACAAGCATACCAATTTACTGCAGCTGGAAGAGCATATGTATCCGTTGGTGGAAGTCAGTCAGCCAAACGTATTCCGCAATCTGTTCCGTTATGATGAGATTCCCAAGATCGCGTTCAATGACAGGATCGTGCCCCACAGCATGCCGGATGAGATCTGGATCACAGATACCACATTCCGGGATGGACAACAGTCCCGGGCGCCCTATAGCACGGAGCAGATCGTAACCTTGTTTGACTATTTCCATAAACTGGGAGGACCAAACGGAAAGATCCGGCAGTCGGAGTTTTTCCTTTACAGCAAAAAGGACAGGGACGCCGTGTATAAGTGCATGGAAAGAGGGTATCAGTTTCCGGAAGTGACCAGCTGGATCCGCGCCAGTAAAAAGGATTTTCAACTGGTAAAGGATATTGGACTGAAGGAGACAGGAATCCTGGTCAGCTGTTCGGATTATCATATTTTTTATAAGCTGAAAAAGACCAGAAGAGAGGCAATGGAGCACTATCTGTCAGTGATACGGGAATGTCTGGAAACAGGGGTGAGTCCCAGGTGCCACCTGGAGGACATTACCCGGTCCGATATTTACGGCTTTGTGATCCCCTTCTGTCTGGAGCTGATGAACCTGATGGAGGAATATCAGATCCCCATTAAGATCCGTGTGTGCGACACCATGGGATATGGGGTGAATTATCCGGGAGCAGTGATCCCAAGATCGATTCCCGGCATCATCTACGGACTTCGGGTTCATGCAGGAGTGCCCAGCTCCCTGATCGAGTTCCACGGCCACAATGATTTTTACAAGGCGGTCAGCAATTCCACCACAGCTTGGCTTTACGGGGCAAGCGGAGTCAATTGTTCCCTGTTCGGGATTGGAGAAAGGACGGGAAATACGCCGCTGGAAGCAATGGTGTTTGAGTACGCACAGATCAGAGGGACGCTGGATGGCATGGATACGACAGTCATCTCGGAGCTGGCAGATTATTATGAGAAGGAGATCGGGTACCGGGTACCTTCCAGAACACCTTTCGTGGGCCGGAATTTTAATGTGACAAGAGCGGGGATCCATGCGGACGGCCTGCTGAAAAATGAAGAGATCTACAACGTATTTGATACGGACAAATTTTTGAATCGTCCGCCTCTGGTAGCTGTTTCCAACACTTCGGGACTGGCAGGGATCGCGCACTGGATCAACTGCTATTTCCGGTTGCCCAGGGAGGTGCATGTGGACAAAAGCAGTCCCCTGGTATGCGCCGTAAAAGAGTGGGTGGATAAAGAGTACGAGGAAGGAAGAGTGACGGTTCTGACAGACGGGGAACTGGTGGAAGTGATCGAAGAACTTTGCAGAAAGAACGGGTGGAAGAGTCCGGGGGAATCGGTTCAGGAAGTATAACCCAGTAAAAACAACAAAGATCAGATAAAGGAGTATGTCATGGAAGAGTATCAAGATCATTCTTTGAGAGGGAAGGTATTTCAGCAGCTGCGAGAGAGGATCCTGACGGGACAGTACCAGGAAAAGGATGAACTGCGGGAGATTACCATCGGAGAAGAACTGGGAGTCAGCAGAACGCCGGTAAGAGAGGCGTTAAGGCAATTGGAACTGGAAGGACTGGTGGAGATCGTTCCCAACAAAGGAGCCTTTGTGATAGGGATCTCCCCAAAAGACGTGGCGGACATTTACCAGATCAGATCTCTTTTGGAGGGGATGTGCACCAGATGGGCAACCTTTCATATTACGGAGAAACAGATAGAGGAGCTGGAAGAAATCGTGATGCTTTCGGAATTTCATCTGAAAAAGAAAGAAGGAAGCCAGGCCTCCCAGGTTTCCCACCTGGACGGCAGATTCCATCAGATCCTGTACGAAGCTTCCGACAGCAGGATCATGCGGCACGTTCTGACGGATTTTCATCGGTATGTACAGATGGCAAGGACCAGATCTGTGAAGGAGACGGACCGGGCAGAAAAATCCATCCAGGAACACAAAGAAATCCTGGAGGCAGTTAAGCAAAAAGAGGCAGACCGGGCGGAAAAACTGGCCAATGCACACGTTCTTCATGCCATGGAGCATCTGGATATGAAATGGGAGAAGGAAGAAGAGACGCCGGATCAGTCCGGCCGCTAGCGGCAATGCAAACCGGATACAGACAGAAGGAGAAAGCAAATGGAAAAGATAAAAATGAACCAGCCGATCGTAGAGATGGACGGAGATGAGATGACAAGGATTCTGTGGGAGATGATCAAGGAACATCTGCTTCATCCCTTTTTGGAATTGAATACGGAATATTACGATCTGGGACTGGCACATAGAGATGAGACAGACGACAAGGTTACAGAGGCATCTGCCCTGGCCACGAAAAAGCACCGGGTGGCAGTAAAATGCGCCACCATCACACCGAATGCAGCCAGAGTAGAAGAGTACGGACTGAAGGAGATGTGGAGAAGCCCCAATGGAACGATCCGTGCGATGTTGGACGGTACGGTCTTCCGGGCGCCCATTGTGGTAAAAGGGATTGAACCCTGCGTGAAAAACTGGAAACAGCCCATTACCATTGCCCGTCATGCTTATGGGGACGTCTATAAAGGTGTGGAAATGAAGATTCCGGCAGCAGGAAAAGCAGAGCTGGTCTACACGGCAAAGGACGGAAGCCAGATGCGGGAAGTGATCCATGAATTTGCAGGAGAAGGTATCCTGCAGGGAATGCACAACTGCCGCAAGTCCATTGAAAGCTTTGCAAGAAGCTGCTTTACCTACGCCCTGGACACTAGACAGGACCTCTGGTTTTCCACCAAGGATACCATTTCTAAAAAGTACGATCACACATTTAAAGATATTTTTCAGGAAATATTCGATGCGGAATACAAGGAACGGTTTGAGAAAGAGAAGATCACCTATTTTTATACGCTGATCGATGATGCGGTGGCAAGAGTGATGAAGTCAGAAGGCGGATATATCTGGGCCTGCAAAAATTATGACGGCGATGTGATGAGCGATATGATCTCTTCCGCATTTGGATCCCTGGCAATGATGACCTCCGTTTTGGTGTCTCCCGACGGCTGCTACGAATATGAGGCAGCCCATGGAACCGTACAGCGCCACTACTACAAACATCTGGCAGGCGAACAGACATCTACGAATTCGGTGGCGACGATCTTTGCGTGGACAGGCGCTTTGCGAAAAAGAGGAGAACTGGATGGAAACAAAAGACTGATGGAGTTTGCAAAAAAGCTGGAGGAAGCCACCTTATCCACCATTGAAAAGGGAAAAATGACAAAGGATCTGGCACTGATTACGTCTTTGGAGGATGTGACGGTGCTGGACAGTGAAGGGTTTATCCGGGAAGTAAAACGGACACTGGAGGGGCTTTTGTAGGCGCTCCTTCGGATGACCAAAGGGACATCAGCCGGCCGAAATAAAATGAAACACAGAAAATAAAACCCCCTTTTTATAGCTTGGATCTGACGGAAGCTTCCAGTCAGGCTGTAAAAAGGGGGTTTTAAAAATCAGAGGGAAGCTTCTTCCAGTTCCTCCCATCGGACGTAAAGGGCTTCCAGCTGCTCCTGCAAAGAGGCATGTTCCGTCGCCAATTCCTGACACAAAACAGAGTTGGTAAAATTCTCTTCCAGCGTCATAAGGTGGTCGATCTCCTCGCAGCGAGCCTCCAGCTCCATGATAGCCGTCTCTGTCTTTTGCAGATCGTTCTGACGCTTTCGTTCCCTGGCCTGCAGCTCTTTTTGTTCCTGCCAGGACAGACGGGATCCGGAAGAAGAGGCGGGGGAGGAAGAAGCGGAAGAAGAGGACTGCTCCAAAGCAGAGCTCTGCTGCGCCTTTTTCTCCAGATAGTAATCGTAATTTCCTAGATAATTATGGAAACTGCCGTCAGAAAGCTCCAGAATGCGGGAAGCCGTCTGATTGATAAAATACCGGTCATGGGAAACAAACAGAAGGGTGCCGGTATAATCGTTGAGGGCCTGCTCCAGAATCTCCTTGGAGGTGATGTCCAGGTGGTTGGTAGGCTCGTCCAGAATGAGGAAGTTTGCCTCGGAGAGCATCAGCTTGGCCAGGGATACCCGTCCTCTTTCCCCGCCGCTGAGAGCGGAGATCTGTTTGAACACATCGTCGCCGGTAAACAGAAAGGCAGCCAGCACGTTGCGGATCTTTGTCCCGGTAAGGGAAGGATAGGCGTCGGATATCTCTTCAAATACAGTCTTGTCCATGTGAAGTACATGATGCTCCTGGTCATAGTAGCCGATCTTTACCTGGGATCCCAGAAGGAATTCTCCCCGGTCTGCTTTTACGACCCGGTTTAAAATCTTCAGAAGAGTGGTTTTTCCTGTTCCGTTTCCGCCTATGACGGCGACATGTTCCCCTCTCTTTATCTGAAAATCCACATCAGCAAACAGAGGCTGAGAGGGATAGGCCTTGGTCAGTCCGGAAACTGTCAGCACGTCGTTTCCACTGAGGATGGAAGGCTCCAGCTTTAGATGCATGGAAGCAGAAGGGTCTGCAGGCTTTTCAAGAGGGGTGATCCTTTCCAGCAGTTTTTCCCGGCTTTCTGCCCGCTTGATGGATTTTTCCCGGTTAAAGGAACGCAGTTTTTCAATCACGGCTTCCTGGTGTTTGATTTCCTGCTGCTGCTTCAGATACTCCTTTTTTCGGGCTTCGATCCGGTCTCTTTTTTTTGCGGCGTACAGGTCATAGTTGCCGGAATAGACAGAAAGGGAGCCGTGATCCAGATCAATGATCTTAGAGACGGTCCGATTCAGAAAATACCGGTCATGGGAGACGATCAGGACGGCGCCGGGACAGCCGCTCAGGTAGGATTCCAGCCATACCACGGAATCCAGATCCAGATGGTTGGTGGGCTCATCCAGAAGAAGAAGATCCGGTTTGGACAAAAGCAGCTTACCAAGGGCTACGCGGGTCTTCTGCCCACCCGACAGGGAGGCTACCGGTTTTTCAAATTCTTCTTCTGAAAAGCCCAGTCCCTTCAGGACCCCGGTGATCTCGCTTTCACAGGCGTAGCCGTTCTGGCGTTCAAAGGACTCTACCAGACGGTGGTAATGCTCCAGACGATCCTGCAAAGCGCTGCCGGAAAGGTGCTTTAATTCCTGCTCCACCGTCCGGATCGTTTCTTCCAGTTGAAAAATATGAGCTTTGGCCAGGCGCACTTCCTGATAGATGGTAGCCCGGCTTTCCATGGCCTGATGCTGGGACAGATAGCCCAGAGTTTTTCCCTTCGCAAGGATAACGCTTCCGGAATCGGCAGCGATCTCTCCGGTCAGGATTTTTAAAAGAGTAGACTTTCCGGCTCCGTTGGGTCCTACAAGGGCGGCCTTTTCATGGTCTTCTATGTGGAAAGAACCTTCGGAGAGAATACGTTGTTCCCCGAAGGATTTGGTAATCTGATGACATGCCAAAAGCATGGATATCCCTCGTTTCTGCTGTGAGATTTCACGGTAAAACAGCTATTTTATTATAACGGATACCGGAGAAAATACAACCCAAAAAGTTTGACTTTGACAATGGAATTCTATATAATAATGACAAAATGATAGCGACAAAACCTATGGGAGGACAAAATAGTGGAAGAAAGAGAAATTTCACAGGCTGTGATCCGCAGGCTGCCAAGATATTACCGTTATTTGGGAGAACTTTTGGAAAATGGAATGGAAAGGATCTCCTCAAATGACCTGAGCAAGCGCATGAAAGTGACGGCATCCCAGATCCGTCAGGACCTGAACAATTTCGGCGGATTCGGACAGCAGGGATACGGCTACAATGTCAAATATCTTTACACGGAAATCGGAAAGATCCTGGGTCTGGAGCAGGATCATAACATCATCATCATCGGAGCAGGAAATCTGGGACAGGCGCTGGCCAATTACGCCGCTTTTGAGAGCAGAGGGTTTATCCTGAAAGGGATCTTCGATGTAAATCCCAGACTGGAGGGAGTGACGATCCGAGGAGTTCCCATCCGCATGATGGATGAGATCAATTCTTTCGTGAAGAATAACGAGGTGGAGATCGCCGTTTTGACGATTCCAAAAGATAAGGCGCTTGAAGTTGCAGACCGTCTGGTGGAAAACGGAGTCAGGGCGATCTGGAATTTTGCCCACACAGATCTGAATCTTCCGGATCATATCATTGTGGAAAACGTGCATCTGTCAGAAAGTCTGATGCAGTTGTCTTATAATATCAGCAGATACAAGGAAGAACATCGCAAATAACGATACATACAGACGTGTAACAAAAAGAGTGTGGGGAGGACAGTCTTGCTGTTACACGTCCTTTTTTATGAAGGAGGGGAAGAGCCGGTGAGAATGCTGCTGACAAAAGAGCAGATGAAACAGGCGGACGCATACACCATCTCACAAAAAGGGATCCCGGCGGAGACTTTGATGGAGCGGGCGGCCTTTGCTTTTGTGGAGGCGCTGCTGAAAAGAAAGACGGATTTGTCCAAGGTCTGTGTTTTATGCGGAACAGGCAACAATGGAGGAGACGGCCTTGCTATTGCCAGGATCCTGAAGGAGCGGAATGTGGACGTGACGGTGGTGGTCACAGGCGATCAAAAAAAGGGCAGTCCGCTTTTTTTCTGGGAGATGCAGCGCCTGTTGGAGAGGGGATGCCGGATGGAGAAAGAATACCGGGAGGAGGACGGCGATCTGCTGGTGGACGCTATGTTTGGCGTGGGTCTTTCCAGGGAACTGTCGCCCCGGGATCAGGAGCTGATCCGGCGTCTAAACGCCCTGAAAAAAGAAGTCTGGGCGGTGGATGTGCCTTCCGGCGTTTGCGTCTCCACCGGAAAGATCTACGGAGAAGCATTAAAAGCGCAGGTAACCGTCACCTTTCAGGTGGAAAAGCCAGGTCTCTTTCTCTTTCCCGGGAAGCAGTATGCGGGGGAAATCCTCTGCAGGGATATCGGGATCTCTTTGGACGGGGTTCAGGAAAAGGACGCCTGCTTTCTTCTGGAACAGGAGGAATACCGACAGCTTCTGCCGCTTCGGAAAGAAGATTCCCACAAGGGGACTTATGGAAAAATCCTTCTGATAGCAGGAAGCAGAGGGATGGCAGGAGCCGCCTACTTGAGCGGACAGGCCGCTTATCTGAGCGGGGCGGGGATGGTGCGGATCTATACTCCGGCGGAAAACAGGGTCATTTTGCAGACCCTTCTGCCCCAGGCGATGGTCAGTGAATATGAAAGCTTTGACCGAAATCAATTGCTGGAACTGCTGAACTGGGCGGATGCAGTGACCATCGGGCCGGGAATGGGAACAGGAGCCGATGCGGATCAGATCCTGGAAACCGTACTCAAAGAAAGCGGCCTTCCTTGCGTGATCGATGCAGACGGCCTGAATCTTCTGGCACAGAGGAAGCTAAAGAGAAAGCAGTTTTTGGGAAGAGCGGTAATACTGACGCCTCACATCGGGGAAATGAGCCGGCTGCTGCAGTGCCCGGCAGAGCGGTGGAAAGAAGAGAGGATAGAAGTCCTGCGGGAATTTGTGAGAGACTATCAGGTGACCTGTATCCTGAAGGATGCCAGGACCCTGGTGGCAGACGAAAGGAGGATGGCTTTGAACCTGACGGGGAACCAATCGGTGGCCAAAGCAGGATCCGGCGACATCCTGTCCGGTATTTTGACGGCGCTTCTGGCACAGGGAATGGATCCCTGGGAGGCGGGAGCGCTGGGGGTCTGGCTCCACGGGCGGGCGGCAGACCTTGCGAGAGAGCAAAAGGGAAGCTACAGTGTTTTGGAAAAAGATTTTCTGGAAAGTCTGGGAAGGGTATGGAAAGAGGAGGAAGAAAGATGAAAACATATGCAAGAGCTTGTGCGAAGATCAATTTGGATGCCATTGAATCCAATGTGGAACAGATGAAAGCGAACCTGAAGGAAGGCACCAGGATGCTGACCGTTCTGAAAGCAGACGGCTGTGGCCACGGAGCCCTGCCGGTGGCACATCTTTTGGAAGAAAAAGAATATCTCTGGGGATTTGCCGTGGCGACGCTGGACGAGGCGATGGTTCTGAGGAAAGACGGAGTAAAAAAGCCGGTTCTGGTGCTTGGTTGTATTTTTCCGGAACAGAGGGCAGAGGCGATCTCCCATGAGATACGGCAAACGGTATATACTGTGGAAATGGCAGAGGAGATAGCACACCTTGCACAGGAAATGGGGAAGGATGCCTATGTGCATGTGAAACTGGATACAGGAATGGCCAGACTCGGATTTCCGTCCAGAGAAGAAAGTGTAGAACAGATCCGGCAGATCGCAGGTCTGCCCGGTTTGAAGGCAGAGGGGATGTTTACCCACTTCGCAAAGGCGGACGAGACAGACAAAACGTTTACCAACCGGCAGATCGAGGCATACTGCTTTGTCCGCAGAAGGCTGGAGGAAGAAGGCGTGACATTTCCCATCTACCACTGCTCCAACAGCGCCGCTATCATTGATATGCCGGAAGCAAATATGGATATGGTGCGGGCAGGGATCGCCATCTACGGACTGTACCCCTCCGAGGAAGTGAAGAAAGAGGCGGTAAAGCTGACGCCGGCTATGGAGTGGATCAGTCATGTGGCACACGTAAAGTGGGTGGAGGCAGGAACCCCTGTCAGTTACGGAGGAACCTTTGTGACAGAAAGACCTACACGGATCGCCACCGTTCCCATCGGATATGCGGACGGATATCCCAGAAGTCTTTCCAACAAGGGATATGTGTTGATCCGGGGCCAGAAAGCGCCTATTCTGGGAAGAGTATGCATGGATCAGATGATGGTAGATGCGACCGAAATAGAAGGGACGGCATTTGGAGACAGAGTGACACTGGTAGGAAGAGACGGAAAGGAAGAGATCAGCATCCAGATCCTGGCAGAGCTTTCCGAAAGGTTTAATTATGAATTTGCCTGCGATATCAGCAAACGCGTTCCCCGGGAATACTGGAGAGGCGGAAAACGGGTGGCGCAGATCGATTATTTCGCATAGAAATGCGCAGGCAAGCATCAAAAAAGGAGAAATTAAACAGCTTATGGAAGAAGGAAGTTTATTCCATCGCATGAAATATCTGTTTCAGACAGAGGATGAGATGGGAGAAGAAACACAAAAGGAAGCGGCGGGATTGATCCGCAATATCTTAAGGTATCTGGACAAAGAAGCCGGCGACATCATGACCCACAGAAAGCATATCGTGGCCATCGACGGGAATAAATCTTTGGAGGCGGCGCTGAAATTTATGCTGTCCGAAAGCTTTTCCAGATTTCCGATCTACGGGGAAGATATCGATGAGATCATCGGGATCCTCCACCTAAGAGACGCTATGACGGCTTATTTCCGGGAGGAACTAAGACAGGTTCCCATCCGGGAGCTTGTGGAATATATCCGACCGGTAACCTTTATTCCCGAGACAAAGAGCATTGATACGCTGTTTCGGGAAATGCAGGCGGAAAAAAGCCACATGACCATTGTACTGGACGAGTACGGACAGACCTCGGGTCTGGTAGCCATGGAGGACATCCTGGAGGAGATCGTAGGAAATATCCTGGATGAATATGACGAAGAAGAGATCCAGATCCTCCGTCAGGCAGACGGGAGCTACCTGGCAAAGGGACTGATGGAGCTGGAAGAGCTGGAAGAAGTGATACCGGTGGTGTTTGAAAAGGAGGAATACGAGACGCTGAACGGATTTCTCATTGCACAGCTGGATCGGATCCCTGGCGAGGACGAAAAAGAACAGGTAGAATACGAAGGCTGGCTTTTTACGATCCTCCAGGTGGACAACAATATCATTCAGAGAGTTAAGATTGAAAAAAGAAAAGAAGAATGATAGAATAGGCAACGTGTGATAAAAATCAAGTGAAGGAGAAAAAGATGTCCGGACATTCTAAATTTGCAAACATCAAACATAAAAAAGAAAAAAACGATGCCGCCAAAGGAAAGATCTTTACCAAACTGGGGAAGGAGCTGGCAGTGGCAGTCAAGGAAGGCGGAAGTGCAGATCCTGCCAATAACAGCCGCCTGCGGGATGTGATCGCGAAGGCGAAGGCCAACAATATGCCAAACGATACTATCGAACGCAACATCAAAAAAGCGGACGGGGACGCCAACGCGGCAAACTACGAGCATATTATCTACGAAGGATACGGGCCGGGAGGCACAGCTATTATTGTGGAGACCCTGACTGACAACAAGAACAGGACAGCCTCCAACGTAAAAAATGCTTTCACGAAGGGTAGCGGAAGCGTAGGAACGCCGGGATGTGTCTCCTTTATGTTTGATAAAAAGGGACAGATCATTATTGATAAGGAAGAGTACGAGGGAGACGGAGACGAACTGATGATGCTGGCTCTGGATGCCGGAGCAGAAGACTTTGAGGAGCAGGAGGACAGCTACGAGATCGTGACGGCTCCGGAAGAGTTTGGTCAGGTGCGGATCGCGCTGGAAGAGCAGGGGATCCCTATGGCGGCAGCAGAGGTGACCATGATCCCCCAGACGTATGTAAAGCTGACAGATGCAAAGGACATCGCTGGGATCCAAAAGACGATGGATCTGCTGGAGGATGATGACGACGTGCAGGATGTGTACCACAACTGGGAAATGGAAGCATAAGAGTCAGGAGAACAGGATGAAGGATTATACAGAACTGCTCCCACAACTGTTTGAGGAAATGCTGGGACAGATAAAGTATTTTAAAAAGAAGACATATCAGGATCTGTTTGAATCGCTTTTTGAGAAGCACAGACCTCTCATGGAGGCGCTTCAGGAATCTTATGAGTCAGAGGAGGATTTCCTGGATCGGACGGCGGGGATCATCCCGGATTATGCCCAGGAAAAGCTTTCCCATCTGTCCAAAGGAAAACGGGAGGTACAGATGGTGGATTATAATATGAGCATGGCGGTCTACATCGTTCCTCTGTTGAAGTATTCCAGACAGGAGGGTCCTGCCAGACTGGCAAAGGAAATGGTGATCCGATGGAATGAGAAAAAAATGATGCCGCTGATCCTGCAGGAATCTTCCTATGAAGAAATTTCCGGAGGATTTAAGAAAGGCTTCTGCTATATTACGACAGCCATCTGCAAAAGCAGAGGATTGCCGGATGACTGTGAAGAACTGACGATGCTACGCAGCTACCGGGATACATATCTTTTGGCGACGGAAGAGGGCAGGATGCTGGTGGAGGACTATTACGACACGGCTCCGGCGCTGGTGCAGTGTCTGGATATGCGGAAAGACGCGGCAAGGATTTATGAAAGACTGTATAAAAAAGAACTGACGGAATGTCTTTCTCTGATCAGGGCGGGACAAAACGAGATGTGCAAAGAACGATATGTGGACATGGTGAAACACCTGCAGAGATCTTACGGGGGAACCTGTACACATTAAGGGGGAAAAAACATGGCGGCAAAGTCCACCAAAAAAACACAGACAACAAAAAGAAGTACCGGCACAAAAAAAACCGGGGCAACCGGAAAAAGGAAGACGGCAGCGAGGAAGACCGGAACCGGCAGAAAGAAGGCCGGCACATCCGGAGGAGATCTGGGGTTTCTGAAACTGGAAACGGTTATCTGGACGCTGCTGACACTGTATGTATTGATGTTTATCAGTAATCTGGGGATAGGCGGAGCAGTCGGCCGCTTTATCTCCGGTCTTCTTTTTAGTGGATTTGGGTGGATGTCCTATCCCCTTCCGATCCTCCTGTTTTTGGGAACTGTTTTTGGTGTGGCCAACAGACGCAACAAAAGGGTATACGGAAAACTTCTGGCCTCTGTTTTGTGCTTTGTCATGGTCTGCACCCTGCTTCAGCTGATGGACGGAAAAGGAGGCGGCCTGGGAGGGACAATAGAACAGCTTCTGGCTCCCAATCTGGGAGTGGCAGGAGCCTACGTGATCA
Source organism: Suipraeoptans intestinalis (assembly GCF_034091795.1). Classification (NCBI taxonomy): domain Bacteria; kingdom Bacillati; phylum Bacillota; class Clostridia; order Lachnospirales; family Lachnospiraceae; genus Suipraeoptans; species Suipraeoptans intestinalis. The sequence continues at coordinate 48,567 of NZ_JAXFXH010000019.1, forward strand.
CCTTTGTCCTTCTGATCCTTTCCTTTGTCTATCTGTCGGGCAAGTCTGCGCTGAAGGGGATCCGGGATCATGGCAAAAGACTGTTTGAGAGGATCCGGGAGAGCGCATCAGCCAAAAGAGAGACTGTCAGACAGAAAAGACAGGAAGAAAGAGCTTTTCAAGAAGCACAAAGAGCGACAGAAGCACAGGAGGAAGGGCTTCCGTGGGAGGAAGCTTTTGTGCCTTTGCCGGGAGCGCGGAAAAGAAGAGACAGAAAAGTGGAGGGCGTTTCTTTCGATACTTCCATCGTAGGGGCGTCTCCGGAAGTAAGAGAGCTGTCGTCCTATGATCAAAAGACAGAAGAGGCAGGAGAAAAAACAGAAACAGAACCGGTTCCGGTGATCCAAAGGGGAGACACAAGGCCGGAGGAGGCAGAACTTCCGGAAGAGGAAGCACTGACGGCAAAGAGAAAGAAGCATCTGGAGAAAAACGAGGCGCAAAAAGGAATTGAGGAAGTGGAAAAAGAAGCGGTAAGGCAATCCTCCATGCGTCCTCACACCTATGTACGTCCGCCTCTTACCCTTCTGAAAAAAGGAAAGCGGGGGACGGGAGAATCTGATGCCAGCCTCAGGGAAACATCCATGAAGCTGCAGCAGACGTTAAAGACCTTCGGCGTCAATGTGACGGTGACCAATATCAGCTGCGGTCCTTCCGTGACCAGATATGAGCTGCAGCCGGAGATGGGAGTGAAGGTGAGTAAGATCGTAGGCCTGTCAGATGACATCAAGTTAAATCTGGCAGCGGCAGATATCCGGATCGAAGCGCCTATCCCCGGAAAAGCGGCGGTGGGAATCGAGGTGCCCAACAAGGAAAATTCAGCGGTAATGCTACGGGATCTATTGGAATCGGAAGCCTTCCAGCGCAGCGAGTCCCGCCTTGCGTTTGCAGCAGGAAAGGACATCGGCGGCAAGCCGGTGGTGGCAGACCTTGCCAAGATGCCGCATGTACTGATCGCAGGAGCGACAGGTTCGGGAAAATCTGTCTGCATCAATACGCTGATCATGAGTATTCTGTATAAGGCGTCGCCGGAAGAAGTAAAACTGATCATGATCGACCCGAAGGTGGTGGAGCTTAGCGTTTACAACGATATCCCCCACCTGATGATCCCGGTGGTAACAGATCCTAAAAAAGCAGCCGGAGCCCTGAACTGGGGCGTGGCGGAGATGACAAGACGGTATCAGGAGTTTGCTTCCATGAATGTCCGGGATATCAAAGGATACAACGCGAAAATATCTCATCTTCCCGATACGGAAGAGGGAGAAAAGCCAAAGAAAATGCCGCAGATCGTCATTATTGTGGATGAGCTGGCAGATCTGATGATGGTGGCCCCGGGAGATGTGGAGGAAGCTATCTGCCGTCTGGCCCAGCTTGCCAGGGCGGCGGGGATCCATCTGGTACTCGCTACCCAGAGACCTTCCGTCAATGTCATTACGGGACTGATCAAGGCAAACATGCCGTCCCGTATTGCGTTTTCTGTTTCTTCCGGAGTGGATTCCAGAACCATCATTGATATGAACGGAGCGGAAAAGCTGCTGGGAAAAGGAGACATGCTGTTTTATCCCACCGGCTATCAGAAACCGGCAAGAGTCCAGGGCGCTTTCGTGACGGACAAGGAGGTACAGGATGTGGTGCATTTCCTGAAATCCAATCATCAGGAAGCTTCCTACGACGAAGAGGTGATCACCCAGGTCAATGCCGGGAACTTTGGAGAAAAAACAGAGGGATCTGCGCCGGGCGGGGAAGAAAAAGACGCCTATTTTGCGGAGGCGGGAAGGCTGATCACCGACAAGGAAAAAGCTTCGATCGGAATGATGCAGCGTGCCTTTAAGATAGGATTCAACCGGGCGGCCCGGATCATGGATCAGTTGTGCGAGGCCGGGGTCGTGGGACCGGAAGAAGGGACAAAGCCCAGGAAGGTCCTGATGACGTCAGCCGAATTTGAGGACTTCCTCGGCGAAACGGCAGAGAATAGATAAGGAGAGAGGAAAGAAGGGAGTGTGCGGTATGAAATGCCCAAATTGCGGTTCTTTCATGAGAGAGGAAGAAATGCGGTGCAGACGATGCGGATATGCCATACAGATGGTTCCGGACTACAACCCCCTGGAAGATTATCTGGCAGGAGAGATTTCCGGCAGAAATATTTCCGATCCGGTCAGCAGAAATACAACGGCAGAAAACACGATGCAAAGAAGGCGGCAGAGCACCTTGACTTCTTCCCAAAAGAAGTCTTCCTATGACGAACGGGAAAGGCGCAGAAAACAGTTGGCCAGAAAGCGGCAGGCGCAAAAAAAGAGAAGGCTCAGATTTCTGGGGGCAGCCGTTCTTCTGATCCTGGTACTGATCGTGGGAGGGATCGGGTTTTACCGGACAACCTACAGCGGTCTGGTGGGAAGAGGGCAAAAGGCTCTTCAAAATCAGGAATATGAGAAAGCGAAAAGCCTGTTTCAAAGGGCGCTGAAAAAAAATGAAAAGAAGCCGGGAGCATACGAAGGACTTGCAAAAACTTATGTTGCCGCGGGAGAGAAAGAAAAAGCAGAAACCCTGTTTCAGGAGGCAATAAAAAAGCAGCCGGGAAATGTGGAGATCTACGAAGCGCTGATCCGATATTATATGCGGGAAAAAGAAACGGAGAAGATCCCGTCGCTTTTGGAGGACGCCCGGGAATCGGTAGCGGAAGCGCTGAAGGATTATGTGATAAAAAAACCGGGATTTAGCCTGGATGACGTGCCGGTCTATGACGATGTGCAGGAGCTGACCCTTCGTGCGAAGAAGGGGCAGACGATCCGTTATACAACAGACGGGACAGCGCCTACGCTGAAAAGTCAGGAGTATACGGAGGCGATCCAGTTGGAAGAGGGAGAAACCGTGATCATCGCCATAGCGGTAGATGAAAGAAATATCCCAAGCCTTCCCCAGAAAAAGACCTATATGGTAGAGTTTCCGGTGGAGGATGCCCCGGCTGTTTCTCCTTCGACGGGACAGTATTCGGAGGCAAAGCAAATAGAGATCAAGGTTCCGGAAGGGTATGAGGCTTACTATACCCTGGATAAAACAGAACCCACCACTTCTTCCACCAAGTACACAGGACCAGTGGAGATGCCGCAGGGAGAAACGCTGTTTAAGGCTATCCTGGTCAATAAAAAGGGGAAAACAAGTGCGGTGACTACCCGAAACTATCTGTTGGAACCGGGAAATTAAGGGAACTATATTGAAACAATTTTAACAAAATCCCATGAAAAAACTGAAAAATAAGAAGGATTCTGCCTTGCTATTTTCCCCTAAATATTTTATGATGGAGAAAGTAGAAAAAATTAGGAGGGCACAGGATGTACAGGATTGTAAAGGCTGAAAAATTAGCGGATTTGATTTATTTAATGGACGTGGAGGCTCCGCGTGTTGCCAGACACTGTGAGCCGGGACAGTTTGTCATTGTAAAGATCGACGATAAGGGAGAGCGTGTTCCTCTGACTATCTGTGACTATGACAGAGAGGCGGGGACTGTGACCATCGTATTCCAGACGCTGGGTGCTTCTACCTATCGTATGGCAGAGTTGAAGGAGGGAGACTTCTTCCAGGACTTTACGGGACCTTTGGGTGTTCCTTCAGAGTTTGTAAACGAAAGCCCGGACAGTCTCAAACAGAAAAAGATCCTGTTTGTGGCAGGCGGCGTGGGAGCAGCGCCTGTTTATCCACAGGCAAAATGGATGAAAGAAAGAGGGATCGACGTGGATGTGATCGTCGGATCCAAGACCAAAGATATGCTGATCCTGGAAGAAGAGATGCGGGCGGTATCCGGAAATTACTATCCCTGTACAGACGACGGCTCTTATGGTCATGCCGGTATGGTTACTACCAAAATCGAGCAACTGGTGACAGAAGAGGGAAAGAAGTACGACCTGTGTGTTGCCATCGGTCCTATGATCATGATGAAGTTTGTCTGTCTCCTTACGAAAAAGCTGGAGATCCCTACGATCGTCAGCATGAATCCTATTATGGTGGACGGAACGGGTATGTGCGGAGCCTGCCGGCTTCATGTGGGCGATGAGATCAAGTTTGCCTGCGTAGACGGCCCGGAGTTTGACGGACATCTGGTTAATTTTGACGAGTCCATGAAACGTCAGCAGATGTACAAGACGCAGGAAGGACGCGCAACACTGAAATTACAGGAAGGCGATACCCATCACGGCGGATGCGGAAGATGCGGAGGTGACAACTAATGGGAGATATGTTGAAGAGAGTACCGGTAAGAGAGCAGGATGCAAAAGAAAGAGCGACTAATTTTGAAGAAGTCTGCTATGGATATAATCTGGAAGAAGCAACGGAGGAAGCGGCGAGATGCCTGGACTGTAAAAATGCAAGGTGTATCCAGGGATGTCCGGTATCTATTAATATTCCGGGATTTATTACCAAGGTAAAAGAAGGAGACATTGAAGGCGCTTACGAGGTGATCGGTCAGTCTTCAGCGCTTCCGGCTATCTGCGGAAGGGTGTGCCCGCAGGAATCACAGTGCGAGTGCCGGTGTATCCGGGGAATCAAGGGAGAACCGGTGTCCATTGGGAAGCTGGAGCGGTTTGTGGCGGATTATGCCCTGGAGCATGATATCAAGCCGAAGAAGGCGGAGGCTTCCAACGGACACAAGGTGGCGGTGATCGGATCCGGACCGGCAGGTCTGACCTGTGCGGGAGACCTGGCAAAGCTGGGATATGAGGTGACCGTGTTTGAAGCCCTTCACGAGCTGGGAGGCGTTTTGGTTTACGGAATTCCGGAATTCAGGCTTCCCAAAGAGAAGGTTGTAAAAAAAGAGATTGAAAAGGTAAAAGAACTGGGTGTAAAGTTTGAAACCAACGTGGTCATTGGGAAGTCTACGACCATAGACCAGCTGATGGAGGAAGAGGACTTTGAAGCAGTGTTCATCGGTTCGGGGGCAGGTCTTCCGGTATTTATGGGAATTCCGGGAGAAACGGCCAACGGAGTGTTCTCGGCCAACGAATATCTGACCAGAAGTAATCTGATGAAGGCTTTTGATCCGGAGTATGACACGCCCATCGCAGCCGGAAAGAAGGTAGCCGTGATCGGAGGCGGAAACGTTGCCATGGATGCGGCAAGAACAGCTCTTCGTCTGGGGGCGGAAGTTCATATCGTATATCGAAGAAGCGAGGCGGAGCTTCCTGCCAGAGTGGAGGAGGTGCATCATGCCAAGGAAGAGGGAATCATTTTTGATCTTCTTACCAATCCCAAGGAGATTCTGGTGGATGACAACGGCTGGGTAAAGGGCATGCGGGTGATCCGTATGGAACTGGGCGAGCCGGATGCCTCCGGAAGAAGAAGGCCGGTGGAAATCGAAGGGTCTGAATTTGATATGGAACTGGATACGGTGATCATGTCGCTGGGAACATCTCCCAATCCCTTGATCGCAGCCACTACAAAAGGGTTGGAGACCAACCGGAGAAAATGTATCGTGGCAGACGAGGAGACGGGAGAGACCTCAAAGGCGGCTGTCTATGCCGGAGGAGATGCAGTGACAGGAGCCGCCACCGTAATACTGGCAATGGGCGCAGGAAAGGCAGGCGCAAAGGGAATCCACGAGTACCTGTCCGGTGAAAGAGAAGAAGCATAGATGTTGCATGAGAAAAGAAGGACGTAGACCATTGGTGTTTGCGTCTTTCTTTCAATGGAGATAAGAATGAGAGCTGTGGGAAGGAGAATTTAAGATTGGTAGCAACTTTCTGGGGATTGATGATCCCTTTTCTTGGAACGACGGCAGGTGCAGCCTGCGTGTTTTTTATCAAAAAAGAACTGAACCACCTGGTGCAGAAATCTCTTTTGGGATTTGCGGCAGGAGTCATGGTGGCGGCGTCGGTGTGGTCGCTTCTGATACCGGCCATGGAAATGTCAGACCATTTGGAGCGGCTGGCATTTTTGCCGGCCGCTGTCGGATTTATCGCAGGGATCTTTTTCCTGCTTCTTTTGGATCGGTGGATTCCCCATCTGCATCCGGCTACTCTGGAAAGCGAAGGACCAAAGTCCTCCCTGAAGCGTTCTACCATGCTGATCCTGGCAGTGACGATCCATAATATTCCGGAGGGAATATCGGGAGGAGCCGTCTTTGCCGGCGTGCTGGCGGGGAACACCAAGGTGACGCTGGCAGGAGCCTTTGCTCTGGCTATCGGGATCGCCATCCAAAATCTTCCGGAAGGGTTCATTGTATCCTTGCCGGTCCGGGACGATCATGGCAGGAAGAAAGCGTTTATCTATGGAATGCTGTCGGGGCTGGTAGAGCCGGTGGCAGGAGGGATTACAGTGCTGCTGGCTGCCTATATTACTCCGGCGCTTCCGTTTCTTCTGGCCTTTGCCGCCGGCGCCATGATTTATGTGGTAGTGGAGGAATTGATCCCCGAATCGGCGGAAGGAGCACACAGCAATGTGGGGACGCTGGGATTTGCCTTTGGATTTGTTGTAATGATGATTCTGGATGTGGCGTTGGGATAAGATGGGGGAAACATGAAGATTACGGTCTTAACGGTAGGAAAATTAAAAGAGTCCTATTTAAAGGATGCAGTAAAAGAGTATGCCAAGCGACTGGGAAAGTATTGCAGGCTGGAAATGGAAGAAGTGGCAGATGAAAAAGCGCCGGAGCATTTATCCCCGGCGGGAGAAAAGGGAATCCGAAGCAAAGAGGGGGAACGGCTCCTGAAAAAAATCCCCGAAAATGCCTTTGTCATCACCCTGGAGATCGAGGGAGAAGAGATTTCTTCCGTAAAGCTTGCCCAAAAAATAGAAAGTCTGGGAATTTCCGGGATCAGTCATCTGGCTTTTGTCATCGGCGGATCCATCGGATTGGGAGAAGAGGTGCTTCAAAGGTCGGATTATGCTTTAAGCTTCGGGCGGCTGACCTATCCCCATCAACTGATGCGGGTCATGCTGCTGGAACAGATCTATCGGAGTTTTCGGATCATAAACAAAGAGCCGTACCACAAATAACAGGAAAACGGTAAAGCCTGCCGGATCAGAAGAAGGCAGGACAGAATTCTTCTAAAACATGCACGGAGAAGGAGAGAGGGAATGGGACTTACGGAACTTACCATGGAGATCCCTGCCGGACATGAAAGCAATGTGTTCGGACAGTTGGATCGCTACGCAAAAAAAATAGAACGGTCACTGCACGTGACTTTGGTGGCAAGAGGAGAGCAGCTAAAGATCATGGGGGAGGCGGCGGCAGCGGAGCGGGCGAAAACAGTTTTGACGCAGCTGACAAAGCTGTCCCAGACAGGAGCGGCGATTGAGGAACAAAAGGTGGATTACGCCATCTCCCTAGTCATGGAAGAAGGAGAAGACACTCTTTTGGAGCTGGAGAAAGACCTGATCTGCCATACCCTTCAGGGAAAACCGATCAAGCCGAAAACAAAGGGGCAGAAGGACTATGTAGATGCCATCCGCAAAAACATGATCGTGTTCGGGCTGGGACCGGCGGGAACGGGAAAGACTTATCTTGCCATGGCGATGGCCATCACGGCTTTTCAAAGAAATGAAGTCAGCCGCATCATCCTGACCCGGCCTGCCATTGAGGCGGGAGAGAAGCTGGGATTTTTGCCGGGAGATCTTCAGAGTAAGATCGATCCCTACCTAAGACCGCTGTATGACGCCCTGTATCAGATCATGGGAGCGGAAAGCTTTTTAAAGAATTCGGAAAAAGGACTGATCGAGGTGGCTCCTTTGGCTTACATGAGAGGACGGACGCTGGATAATGCCTTCATTATACTGGACGAGGCGCAAAACACTACGCCGGCCCAGATGAAGATGTTTCTGACCAGGATCGGATTCGGATCCAAGGTGGTTGTGACAGGAGACGCGACCCAGAAGGATCTTCCGGCGGGACAGATCTCAGGGCTGGACGTGGCGTCCCGGGTAGTTGCCGATCTGGAAGGGATCCGGATCTGTCAGCTGACCAGCAGAGACGTGGTGCGCCATCCGCTGGTGCAGAAGATCGTAAAGGCTTACGAGGAATACGAGGAAAAACAGGCACGGAAAACGAGAGGCTTTCGCGCCGGCCGGGAAAAGAAACAGGATACCTCTTACAAAAAGAAGGAAACGAAAAGGAGAACCTAAATGTATCTGTATATAGAAGAGGAGGGGGACAAGCGTCTGCCTCTGGATGTGAAAAAACTGGCGGAACGTGCAGTGGAGGAGGCTCTTATTTTTGTGGGATGCCCCTATGAAACGGAAGTGAACCTGCTTTTGACAGAAAATCCCCAGATCCGGCAGATCAATTCGGAACAGCGGGGAATCGACCGGGAAACGGACGTCCTGTCGTTTCCCATGGCGGATTATGAGACACCGGGAGCATTTGAAGGCCTTCAGGAAGAAACGTTTTTGTTCCACCCGGAGACAGGAAGGCTTCTTCTGGGAGATATCGTGCTGTCCAAGGAAAAGGTGCTGGAGCAGGCGGAAGAATTTGGACACAGCATAGAAAGAGAATATACTTTTTTAATCGTCCATTCTATGTTACACTTAATGGGTTACGACCATATGGAAGAGCTGCAGCGGCAGGAAATGGAAGAGCTGCAGAGACAGATCATGAAAAAACTGAACCTATTACGTTAGATAAAGAGGTATGGCATGGCAACACAAAAAGGAAAAAAAGAAAAAAACTTTTTAATACAGGGAACCATCCTTGCAGTGGCGGGCGTCATCACGAAGCTGATCGGAGCCGTTTACCGGATCCCCCTGACAAACATTGTGGGGAATGAGGGGATCGGCTATTACGGTGTGGCGTTTTCCATCTATATCGTGGCTCTGACGCTGACGTCCTACAGCCTCCCGCTGGCAGTGTCCAAACTGGTTTCAGCCAGGATGGCGGTGGGAGAAGTAAAAAATGCCTATCGGGTATTTAAGGGAGCCCTGGCGTTTGCCATCCTGTCAGGCGGAGTGATCAGTCTGGTGATTTTTTTAGGAGCAGACTATATCGCCACCGACATTATGATCATGAAAATGAGTGTATATGCGCTGCGGATACTGGCTCCCTGCGTTCTGGTAGTTGCGCTTTTGGGCGTGTTCCGGGGATTTTTTCAGGGGATCGGATCCATGATCCCTACGGCCATTTCCCAGGTGGTGGAGCAGGTGGTAAATGCGGTTGCTTCCATAGCCGGAGCCTATGTGCTGTTTCGCGTAGGGGCTGATATTGCCAAGGCAAAGGGCAACGATTCCTATGGTCCGGCCTATGCGGCAGCCGGAGGAACCATTGGTACGATCCTGGGAGCGGGGATCGCCCTGCTGTTTTTGATCCTGTTGTTTTTAGCCTATAAAAAGATCCTGAGACGGCAGATGGCCAGAGATATCCACAGCCGTAACGAGCACTACAGAGCCATCTACAAGATACTGCTTTTGACCATTACGCCGGTAGTCCTGGGGGCAACGGTGTACAATATCAGCGACTTTGTGGACAGCGCTATTTTCAATACGGTCATGTCTGCCCAGGGATATAAGTATACGGAATATGCCAAGCTTTTGGGGATGTTCAGCGGTCAGTACGGAACCATTACCAGCGTGCCGCTGGCAGTGTCTACGGCGTTGGCTTCTTCTTTGATCCCCAGTCTGGTGACTACAGTACAGACGGGGAACCGCAGGCAGATTCACAGAAAGATCACGACAGCCACCAGATTCAACATGATACTTTCCATCCCCAGCGCTGTGGGGCTGGTCATTCTGGCAAAGCCCATCCTGGATCTTCTATTCTACACGCAGGACAATACAAAACCGGCGTTGATGCTTCAACTGGGAGCTTTTTCCGTCGTCCTCTTCTGTCTGTCTACCGTGACCACTTCTGTGCTCCAGGGACTGGACGACATGATCACCCCGGTAAAAAATGCGGCCATTGCCCTGGTTCTCCATGTGATCGCCCTGCTTTTGATGCTGGTGGCCTTTAAGTGGAATATCTATGCGGTGGTACTAAGTAAAACCGTGTTTGCCGGAGTCATCTGCATTTTGAATGCCCATGCGCTTCGGGAACGGATCGGATATGTCCAGGAGCAGAAGAAGACCTTTGTGATCCCTATTCTGGCCTCTGCCATCATGGCTGTCTGCACCACTGTAGTCCATCTTCTGGCAGAACTGTTTGTAGGAGACAAATTTGCAACGGTGCTGGCTCTTCTTGTGGCAGTGCTTACATACGGAGTGGCGCTGATCCTGCTGCGGGGGATCACGGAAGCGGAAATGCTAGAGATGCCAAAAGGGGCGATGCTTGTAAAAATTTGCCGGAAGCTGCGGCTGTTTCGTTAAAGAACCGCTGCGGAAAAGAAAAGAGGACAGGATATGAAGGAAGAAAAGATCAAAAGAATCAACGAATTGTACCATAAGTCAAAAAAAGAGGGACTAACCAAAGAAGAACAAAAGGAACAGCAGATCCTTCGGAAGGAGTACATAGAGGCGTTTAAGCAGAATCTGCGGGGACAGCTAAACCAGATCTCCATCCAGGAAAAAGACGGGAGCATTACAAATCTGGGAGAAAAGTATGGAAACAAAGCAGGCCATTAGGCAGGTGCAGCTACAAAAAAGAAGAGAAATGTCAGAGGCAGACTTTTGGAAAAAGTCTGAGCAGATAGCCAAACATCTGACGGGGCTGGATCAGTTTTGTCAGGCAACGGAAGTCTACCTGTTTGCTTCCTTTGGCAGGGAGCCGGATACCTGGAGGATCATGGAGGACTGCCTGAAACAGGGGAAGCGGGTATGGCTTCCCAAGATCGCGGGAAAAGAAATGGACTTTTTCTCCTATGAGAAAAAGGAGTGTCTGATAAGAAACAGATTTGGAATGCTGGAGCCGGATGGAACGGGAGAGAAGGGAACCGGAAAAACGGGAATGATCATCGTTCCGGCGCTGGCTGTGGACAAAGAGGGATACCGTGTCGGCTATGGCGGCGGATACTATGATCGGTACCTAAAGGAGCATAGGACGCTGTATAAAGCCGGGATCGTATTTTCCTGCCAGCTCCTGAAAAAAGCTCCCCGCTGCAAATATGACATCCCCTTAGACTGTGTGATAACGGAAGAGGGGATGTTTCGATTTCACCGATAGAAAGGAGACTGCCATGAAGGAACTGCCCAAGGACCCCCATATGCTGGTCAGTGTGATCAATACAAAGATCAGGGATCAGTACCATGATCTGGATGCATTTTGTGAAGAAATGGGAGTGGAAAGAAAAGAACTGTCGGATTATCTGAAAGTTTATGAGTATGAATATGACGAATCGACCGGCCGATTTTATTAATCGGTAAAGCTGAAATAGATGAAGAAAAGAAGAATTGAGGAAATAGAAATGGGAAACATTGATTGGGACAAGATGGATCAAAATGCAAAGCCGCCGGTAACAGAGCCGGAAAGACAACGGTTTTTTATCGCAAAGGCCAGAGGGTATGTAAAAGAAATGGAGAAACGTCTGGGGCGTCCGCTGACGGCGGCGGTAACCACCTTTGGATGCCAGATGAACGCCAAGGATTCTGAGAAGCTGAAAGGAATCCTGGGTCAGATGGGATACATAACAGGGAAAACAGAGGAGGAAGCAGACTTTGTGATCTTTAATACCTGTACCGTTCGGGAAAATGCCAATTTAAAGGTATATGGAAGACTGGGTTCTTTAAAATCCTGGAAGAAAGATCATCCTCATCGCATGATCGGCCTGTGTGGCTGCATGATGCAGGAGGAGACGGTGGTAGAAAAGCTGAAAAAAAGTTATCGATACGTAGATCTGATTTTTGGAACCCACAATATCTTCCGATTTGCAGAATTGATGGCGCAGCGGTTTGAATCGGGAGAGATGGTGATCGATATCTGGGAAAAGGCAGATCAGATCGTGGAGGATCTGCCGGCTGAAAGGAAATATTCCTTCAAATCGGGCGTCAATATCATGTTTGGCTGTAATAATTTCTGCAGTTATTGTATCGTCCCCTATGTAAGAGGACGGGAAAGAAGCCGGGAACCGGAGGCTATCCAAAAGGAAATTGAGGAACTGGTAAAAGACGGGGTGGCAGAGGTGATGCTTTTAGGGCAGAATGTAAATTCTTATGGGAAAACTTTGGAGCATCCCATTTCCTTTGCACAGCTTCTGCGTAGGATCCATGAAATCGAAGGATTGAAGAGGATCCGGTTTATGACCTCGCACCCGAAGGATCTGTCGGATGAGCTGATCCAGGTGATGCAGGAATCCCCGAAGATCTGCCGGCATCTGCATCTTCCGGTCCAGTCGGGAAGTACCCGGATCCTGCAGAAAATGAACCGCAGATACACAAAAGAATCCTACCTGGAGCTGGTGGAAAAGATCAGAAAGGCAATTCCGGACATTTCTCTGACGACGGATATCATCGTAGGCTTTCCGGGAGAGACGGAGGAAGATTTCCAGGAAACGCTGGATGTGGTAAGAAAGGCAAGGTATGACAGCGCCTTTACCTTCTTATATTCCAAGCGCACCGGAACGCCGGCGGCAGTTTTGGAAGAACAGGTGGAAGAAACGGTGATGAAAGAGCGGTTCAATCGTCTGCTACAGGAAGTACAGACCATTTCCAGAGAGGTGTGTGCCGTCCATGAGGGAAGTGTTCAGGAGGTTCTGGTAGAATCTGTCAGCGAGCAGGACGCCTCCATGATCACAGGAAGGCTGGGCAACAACCTGCTGGTACATTTCCCGGGGAACCGGGAAAAAATAGGGAGCCTGATCCCTGTAAAATTGACAAAATGCATGGGATTTTATTATTTGGGAGAGGAGAATTAAGGTGGAAGCACTGACACCTATGATGCAGCAGTACATCGAGACAAAAAAAGAATATCCGGACTGCATTTTATTTTATCGGCTGGGAGATTTCTATGAAATGTTTTTTGAGGATGCCCTGACAGCTTCCAAAGAACTGGAGATCACCCTGACAGGAAAAAACTGTGGAAGAAAGGAAAGAGCCCCCATGTGCGGAGTACCTTACCATGCGGTGGATGTATACCTGAACCGTCTGGTGTCCAAGGGGTACAAGGTGGCGATCTGTGAACAGATGGAAGACCCTGCGGAGACAAAAGGACTGGTACGGCGGGAAGTCGTCCGGATCGTGACGCCGGGAACCAACCTGGATACGGGAGCTTTGGACGAGACGAAAAATCAGTACCTGATGTGCGTGGTCTATGTGGCGCAGAAATACGGGGTGGCCATCACAGACGTAACCACCGGGGACTTTTTTGTGACGGAGATGGAAGAGGGGGAAAAGCTGTACGATGAGATCTACCGGTTTATGCCCTCCGAGCTGATCTGCAATGAATCCTTTTATATCAGCGGTATGGACATGGAGATGCTGAAGGAGAAGCTGGGGATCACCATTTATTCTCTGGAGGCGTGGTACTGTGAGGAAGCGTCCTGCAAAAGTGCACTGAAGCGGCAGTTTGGAACAGACAGTCTGAAGGGACTGGGACTGGAAGACTATGACTGTGGAAGCATTGCGGCAGGCTCCCTGCTGACTTATCTGAAGGAAACCCAGAAACGGGATCTTTCCCACATCTCCCATCTGACGGTATACTCCACAGGCGCTTACATGGTGCTGGACAGCTCCACCAGGCGAAATCTGGAGCTTTGTGAAACACTCCGGGAGAAGCAAAAAAGAGGCTCCCTGCTTTGGGTGCTGGACAAGACAAAAACGGCTATGGGAGCCAGAACCCTCAGAAAATACATAGAACAGCCTCTCATCCGCAAGGATATGATCGAAAAGAGACTGGACGCCATTGAAGAACTGACAAAAGGAGAGATTACCAGAGAAGAGATACGGGAGTATCTTTCACCGGTCTACGATCTGGAACGACTTCTGGCAAAGGTTACCTATCAGTCGGCAAATCCCAGGGACCTGCTTGCCTTTTCCGGATCTCTTTCCATGCTTCCTGCCATCCGGTGCCTTCTGCAGGACATGAGGAGCGATCTGCTGCAGGAAATGTTTGAGGAGATAGATCCCATGGAAGATCTGTGTGCCCTGGTTACCGACGCCATCCGGGAGGATCCGCCTATCGCCATGAAAGAGGGAGGCATTATCCGGGACGGCTATCATGCGGAGGTAGACCGGCTGCGAAGCGCCAAATCGGACGGAAAGGACTGGCTGGCAAAACTGGAGGAAGAGGAACGGGAAAAGACAGGGATCAAGAATCTCAAGATCCGTTACAACAAGGTATTTGGCTATTACATTGAGGTGACCAATTCTTTCCGGCATCTGGTGCCGGACTATTATACGAGAAAACAGACGCTGGTAAATGCGGAACGTTACAGTATCCCGCAGTTGAAAGAGATGGAGGACACGATCCTGGGAGCAGAGGACCGGCTGTATGCCCTGGAATACGAGATTTATTCCGGAATACGGGAACGGATCGCAAAAGAGGTGGAGAGGATCCAAAGGACTGCTCGGGCGGTAGCGTGTGTGGACGCGCTGGCCTCCCTTGCCCATGTGGCGCAGAAAAACCGTTATGTCCGCCCCAAGATCAATGAAAAGGGCGTGATCCATATCAAAGACGGACGCCATCCGGTAGTGGAGAAGATGATCCCCCACGATATGTTTATTTCCAATGATACCTATCTGGCAGACAAAAAAGACAGGATCTCCATTATCACAGGCCCCAATATGGCAGGAAAATCCACTTATATGAGACAGACGGCTCTGATCGTACTGATGGCACAGATCGGTTCTTTTGTGCCGGCTTCCGCCGCAAATATAGGGTTGGTGGATCGGATCTTCACCAGAGTGGGAGCCTCGGATGATCTGGCCAGCGGACAGAGTACGTTTATGGTGGAAATGACGGAAGTGGCCAACATCCTGCGGAATGCCACCAGCAAAAGCCTTCTGATCCTGGATGAGATCGGAAGAGGAACCAGTACCTTTGACGGACTTAGCATTGCCTGGGCAGTGATCGAACATATCAGCAATCCAAAACTGCTAGGAGCCAAGACCCTGTTTGCCACCCACTATCACGAGCTGACAGAACTGGAAGGAAAGATCGACCATGTAAAAAACTATTGCATTGCCGTTCGGGAAAAAGGGGAAGACATTATTTTCCTGAGAAAGATCGTAAGAGGCGGAGCCGATAAAAGCTACGGGATCCAGGTGGCCAGGCTGGCGGGAGTGCCCGACAGTGTGATCCGGCGGGCGAAGGAGATCGTGGAGGAGCTGGTGCAGGCGGATATCACCGTCAGGATCAAAAATATTGCGCTTCCTTCTGCAGAGACAGGCAGATCCAAAGGCGTGCATTATGATGAAGTGGATCTGGCGCAGATGTCGCTGTTTGACACGGTAAAGGATGATGATGTACTGGAAGAATTAAAGACGCTGGACGTCAGCAACCTGACGCCGATTGAAGCGCTGAATACCTTATATCAACTGCAAAACAAATTAAAGAACAGGTGGTAGATATGAATGAAATTAGAGTACTGGATCCGGCAACCATAGATAAGATCGCAGCCGGGGAGGTGGTAGAAAGACCGGCCTCCATCGTGAAGGAACTGGTGGAAAATGCCATTGATGCCGGGGCCGATGAGATTACGGTAGAAATCGAGGAGGGAGGGATCGCTCTGATCCGCGTCACGGACAACGGATGCGGAATGGAGAAGGATCAGATCCCTCGGGCGTTTCTGCGCCACGCTACCAGTAAGATCGACAGGGCAGAGGATCTGTCCCACCTGACCTCTCTGGGATTTCGGGGGGAAGCCCTGTCCAGTATCGCCGCCGTTGCAAAGGTGGAGGTAAGGACGAAGACGCCGGAAGCGCCGGTGGGGATCCGATATGAGATCGCAGGAGGCGTGCCGGGAGAAACAGAAGAGATCGGAGCAAAAGACGGCACCACTTTTTTTATTCGGCATCTGTTTTACAATACGCCGGCAAGGCGCAAATTTCTGAAGACAGCCATGACGGAAGCAGGGCATATCGGGGATCTGATGACCCGGATGGCGCTTTCCCATCCAAAGATCGCCTTTCGTTTTATCAACGGCGGGCAGACCAGACTTCAGACGTCGGGCAACGGAAGTATAAAGGATATCATTTATCACATATATGGCAGAGAGATCGCATCCAATCTCATGGAGGTGTGCCGGGAAGCGGGAGGGATGCGGATAGAAGGATATATTGGGAAACCGCTGATTTCCAGGGGAAACAGGAATTACGAAACCTATTTTATCAATCACAGGTATATTAAAAACGGGATTTTGTCAAAGGCCATTGAAGATGCCTACAAGGATTTCACCATGCAGCACAAATACCCCTTTGTAGTATTGCATCTTGCGGTAGATACCCAAAAGGTAGATGTCAACGTTCATCCCTCCAAGATGGAAGTACGGTTCAGCAGCCATCAGGAGGTCTATGGAACTGTGTTTGAGGCGCTTTCAAAGACACTGCACGAAAAAGAGCTGATCCCACAGGTGGAGTTGGAGACGCCGCCCGTCGGATATCCTTCCCAGAAACAACAGCCAGACAAGCAGGAAAAAAGAGATACCGGGTCTGTTGCATTTGCCGGCTTTCCTTCGGAAACAGAGGCAAACGGAGACGCCGAAAAAAATGATCCAAAACCGTCTGCTTTGGCAGGAGGGATGCCAAATGCTTCCCTACCTGAAAAGGGCGGACAAAAAGACCTGGAGTATTTTCTGGGAAAAATGAGAGAGAGGGTAGAATCCTATCACAGGCAAAATTCCGCCGCTGAGGTGGGGATGCTGGATCAGATTTTTCGCCCGGACGCCCAGGTGGACAGGATCCGGGAGCAGGTGCGCTACGGAAGAGAACCATCGAAGTCGGAAGAAGCAGAAACAGCAGAAATAGCAGAAAAGAGGGAGACTGCCGGGGAAAGTCCGGGAAAGGGAACGGAGGAACAGCTGGACTTTTTCGGAGAAAACCTTCTGAAGCGGGAAACCAAAGCAGGGTACCGGCTGATCGGGCAGGCCTTTGATACCTACTGGATGGTAGAATTTCAGGAGCAGTTATATATCATCGACCAGCATGCAGCCCACGAGAGAGTGCTGTATGAACAGACGATGAAGCAGTTAAAAACCCGCGAGACCTGTTCCCAGATGATCGCGCCGCCCATTATCCTTACCCTGGATATGCAGGAGGCGCAGGTTTTGGAATCCCATCTGGGGCAGTTTGAAAAAATGGGATTTGAGATCGAATCCTTTGGACAGAATTCCTTTGCAGTACGGGGAGTTCCGGCAAATCTTTCCGGGATCGCAAAAAAGGAGCTCCTTCTTCAGATACTGGATGGTCTGGCAGATGAAATGGAGCGGAAGATCTCACCGGAGCTTTTGGAGGAAAAGATCGCATCCATGTCCTGCAAGGCGGCTGTAAAGGGACATGACCGCTTATCCTTCCAGGAGGCAGACGCTCTGATGGATCAGCTTCTGACCCTGGAAAACCCCTATCATTGTCCGCACGGACGACCGACTTTGATCGCAATGTCCAAGCGGGAACTGGAAAAGAAATTCAAAAGGATCGTATAGCGTATGAAAAAACCTTTCGTAGTACTTGCAGGGCCTACGGCGGTAGGAAAGACGGAGCTTTCCATTTCCCTGGCAAAAAAGCTGGATGCGGAGATCATTTCCGCCGATTCCATGCAGGTGTACAGACAGATGAATATCGGATCGGCCAAGATCACCCGGGAGGAGATGCAGGGAATTCCCCACCATCTTATTGACGTGCTGGATCCGGATGAGGAATTCCATGTGGTACGTTTTCAGGAAATGGCGAAAAAGGCCATGGAAGAGATCTATGCCAGAGGCAGGCTCCCTCTTCTGGTGGGGGGGACCGGATTTTATATCCAGGCGCTTTTATATGACATTGATTTCCAAGCGGCGGGAGAGAGTGAAGAGATTCGAAGCAGTCTTCTTAAAGAGGCGAGGGAGAAGGGAAATCAGGTTCTGCACGACAGACTGAGGCAGGTGGATGAAGCATCGGCTCTGGCGATCCATCCCAACAATGTGAAACGGGTGATCCGGGCGCTGGAGTTTTATCTTACCACAGGCAGACAGATCTCCCGGCACAATGCAGAGCAAAAGAAGCGGCAGTCGCCTTATGATTTCCGGTATATTGTGCTGCATGCCAGGCGGGAAGAGCTTTACCGAAGGATCGATCTGCGGGTGGACCGGATGGTGGAAGCAGGCCTGGTGGAGGAAGTCAGGGCGCTGAGAGATCAGGGCTATACCAAAGAAATGGTGTCGATGCAGGGCCTGGGATACAAGGAGATCCTGGATTACCTGGAAGGAAACAGCAGCCTTTCGGAGGCTGTTTACCGAATCAAGAGGGATACCAGACATTTTGCCAAAAGACAGTTGACCTGGTTTCGGCGAGAACCGGATGTCATTTGGGTGGACAAGACGGAGTTGGGATACAGGGAAGATGCGGTATTGGAACAGGTACTGCAATACATGAACTGGGATAGAAAGTGAGAACGAAAAGATGCAGACAACAAAGCAACTTTATGAAGAGATGGGAATCCGCAGGGAGATCTGGCAGCTGGGACAGAGGATCCAGGGAGAGCTTCAGGAGCGGTTTCAGGAAATTGATGAAAGGGCGGAATATAACCAGCTAAAAGTCCTGAAGGCCATGCAGGAACACAGGGTAGATGCCTCCTGCTTTCAATATACCAGCGGCTATGGGTACAACGACCACGGAAGGGACGTGCTGGAAAAGGTTTATGCTTCTGTTTTCCGTACAGAAAGCGCACTGGTAAGGCCGCAGCTTTCCTGCGGGACACACGCGCTGGCAATCGCCCTGGGAGCTGTTTTAAGACCGCAGGATATCCTTCTGGCGCCGGCAGGCAAACCCTATGATACCCTGGAGGAAGTGATCGGGATCCGCCCGTCTCCGGGATCTCTGGCGGAATATGGGATCGGCTATCGTCAGGTGGATCTGCTTCCTACGGGAGGGTTTGATTATGAGGCCATCAGACGGGCGATCACGCCAAAGACCCGGATGGCTGCCATCCAGCGTTCCAAAGGATACCAGACGCGCCCTACTTTTTCGGTGGAGCAGATCGGAGAGCTGATCCGGTTTTTAAAAGAACTGAAGCCGGATATCATCTGTATGGTGGATAACTGCTATGGCGAATTTGTAGATGTGAAAGAGCCGGGAGAAGTGGGCGCTGATCTGGTGGTAGGCTCTCTGATCAAGAATCCGGGAGGCGGTCTGGCTCCGGTAGGGGGGTACATCGCAGGAAGAGAAGATCTGGTAGACGCCTGTGCCTATCGTCTTTCTGCTCCCGGACTGGGAAAAGAGGTAGGGCCTTCTCTTGGCGTTATGCAGGCATTTTATCAGGGGCTGTTTCTTGCCCCTACTGTGGCTGCCGGAGCTTTAAAGGGCGCTATATTTGCGGCAAGGATCTATGAGGAACAGGGCTTTTTTGTTCTTCCGGACGGAAAAGAAGAACGGCACGACATCATTCAGGCAGTAACGCTGGGAAGTCCGGAGGGTGTAGTGGCTTTTTGTCAAGGAATCCAGGCAGCGGCACCGGTAGATTCCTATGTGACCCCGGAACCCTGGGCAATGCCGGGCTATGACAGTGACGTGATCATGGCGGCGGGGGCATTTGTACAGGGCTCTTCTATCGAACTGAGCGCCGATGGACCTATAAAACCACCCTATGCTGTGTATTTCCAGGGAGGCCTGACCTGGGAGCATGCCAAATTCGGTATCCTGATGTCCCTGGAATATCTGGCGCGCAGGCAGCTGGTTGATCTCTAGAGGATGGCGCAGGATTGACAGGAGGCAGACATGAAGAGGATCATTATCGTCGGAGGAGGCGCATCGGGGATGGCGGCTGCCATTTCTGCTCTGCGAAGAGCGCCCCACATGGAAGTGATAGTGTTGGAACAAAAAGAAACCCTTGGGAAAAAGATACCTGCAACGGGAAACGGCAGGTGTAACCTGACCAACCGGAAGCTGGACTGGACGTTCTACCGGGGTGAAAACCCTGCCTTTGTAAAGGCGGGACTGGAGCGGTTTGGCTGTCGGGAAACGGAACGGTTTTTTTCCTTGCTGGGACTTTCTTTGAAAGACAGGGGAGAGTATGTATATCCCCGGAACGACCAGGCGCTGGCTGTGCTTTTACTGCTGCAAAAAGAACTGCAAAGACTGGGCGCTCGGGTATATACCGGGCTTTCTGTCGTCTCTGTAAAAAAGGCAGGGAAAGGCTATCAGATTCTTACCACAGGGGAGGAGTTTTGGGGAGATTGTGTGATCCTGTCTACGGGAGGCTGTGCTTCTCCGGTGCATGGAAGTAACGGAAGCGGATTTCAGCTTTTGAGGAAGCTGGGACACAGAATCGTTCCCCCCGTTCCGGCGTTGGTACCGCTGGAAATCAGGAAATTCCCATTTTTTCGGGCGGCGGGAGTACGGACGGAGGGAAAGGTATCCCTGTACTGTGCAAACGTCTTTCAAGGAGAGGACAGAGGAGAGATACAGATCACCAAGACCGGTATTTCAGGAATTCCGGTATTCCAGATCAGCCGTTATGCCGCCAGAGGGCTGGCAGAAAGGAAACCGGTAACGGTAAAACTGGACCTGCTTCCGGAATGGTCAGAAGAAGAATTCCGAAATCTGATCCGGAACAGAAAAAAAGAAGAAACGGCAACGGCAGAGGATCTGCTTCTGGGATTGTTTCATCAGAGGCTTCTTTCCAGTCTGTGCTTTCTGGCAGGCATTACGCTGGCCGAAAGGATAGCAAAATGGAGCGGAGAAAAGACGGAGGCGCTGATCCGGGTCTGCAAGGCGTCGCTGCTGACGGTGGAAAAAACGAAGGGATTTGAAGGGGCGCAGGTGTGCGCAGGAGGAGCGGATACTTCCGAGATCAGGGAGGACACGATGGAATCCAGGAAATATCCCGGACTTTATATTACAGGAGAACTGCAGGATATCGACGGAATGTGCGGAGGATATAATCTGCAGTGGGCATGGACAAGCGGATTCCTTGCGGGAGATGCAGCGGCAAAAGCGCTGGTGAAAAAGGAAAGCAGGGAACATTTTGAAAAAAGCGGAAAAAGGAAAAAGATATGATCCAGATACAACAGTTAAAAATGAAAATTCCCCATTCAGAGGAGGATCTGAAGGAAAAGGTGGTGAAGATCCTGCGGATCCCGCCAAAAGACCTTCTTTCTCTTACCATCAAAAGAAGGTCCCTGGACGCCAGGAAAAAGCCGGAGCTTAGATATGTATACACTGTTGAAGCCGAAGTTCGAAGAGAGGAAGAAGTCACTTTCCGGAAGGAGCAAAAGGCGCAGGTATCCTTTTTGAACCCTTCTCCCGGATACCAGCTTCCAAAATCGGGAGATACCCCGATGAAATCCCGGCCGGTGATCGCAGGAAGCGGACCGGCAGGACTTTTTTGCGGGTATCTGCTGGCACAGCAGGGTTACCGTCCTATTATTTTGGAAAAAGGAGAGGATGTGGATGCCAGAATAAAAACGGTGGATCTATTCTGGGAAACGGGAAAACTGGACAGGGAGTCCAATGTACAGTTTGGAGAGGGCGGTGCAGGTACTTTTTCCGACGGAAAGCTAAATACTTCTGTGAAGGACAAATCCGGAAGAGGACGGAAAGTTCTGGAAATTTTTACCGGACACGGCGCACCAAAGGAGATTCTGTATGACAATAAGCCGCATATCGGAACGGACGTGCTGAGCCATGTGGTCAAACAGATGAGGCAGAAGATTCTGTCCTGGGGAGGAGAAGTCTGGTTTTCTGCCAAGCTGACGGGGATTCGGACGGAAAAAACATGGCAGGAAGGAAGAACCTCTCCTGTGCTGACAGCGGTTGAGATCCAACACACCAAAACCGGGAAACAGGAAATGCTGGAAACGGATACGCTGGTACTGGCAGTGGGACACAGCGCCCGGGACACCTTTGAAATGTTGCAGGAAGAAGGGATCGTGATGGAAGCAAAATCCTTTGCAGTGGGCGTCAGGGTGGAACATCCTCAGAATCTGATCGATCATGCGCAGTACGGAAGAGAGGCAGGAGATTATCTTCCTGCCGCCGATTATAAACTGACCGCACAGACGGAAAAAGGAAGAGGGGTGTATACTTTTTGTATGTGCCCGGGAGGCTATGTGGTAAATGCTTCCTCGGAGGAAAACAGACTGGCGGTCAATGGAATGAGTTACCACAAAAGAGACGGACAAAATGCCAACAGCGCTGTGATCGTTACCGTTTCCCCGAAAGATTTTGGAGAGGAATCCAATCCTCTGGCAGGAATGGCATTCCAGCGGAAACTGGAGGAAAGGGCGTTTGCTTTGGCAGAGGGAAAGATTCCCGTTCAGCGGTTTGAGGATTTCTGCAACAATCGTTCCTCAGAGGAAGGCGGGCATTTTTTGCCGCAGACAAAGGGACAGTACCGGTGGCG
Organism: Suipraeoptans intestinalis; assembly: GCF_034091795.1. NCBI lineage: Bacteria > Bacillati > Bacillota > Clostridia > Lachnospirales > Lachnospiraceae > Suipraeoptans > Suipraeoptans intestinalis. The sequence goes on from NZ_JAXFXH010000019.1 coordinate 70,978, forward strand.
AAATGTCAGGGAGATCTTTCCGAAAGAGCTGGCGGAGGCGCTGGAGGAAGGAATCCGCCGGTTTGACAAAAAGCTTCCCGGATTTGCGGAGAAAGACGCCGTGCTTTCAGCCGTAGAAAGCAGGACCTCCTCTCCGGTACGGATCCCGCGGGATGTGGATCTTCAAAGCAGTACCAGGGGGATCTATCCCTGCGGAGAGGGAGCGGGATTTGCCGGAGGCATTATGTCGGCGGCGATGGACGGAATGAAGGTGGCAGAGGCGATCATAAAAAACAAAGCCCCGGCGGGGGAAAGTCCGGTCTGAAAAAGCATGCCGGCCTGCCAAACAAGGACACAAAAAATTAAGAAATGCTTATGGAAATACTTCCGGCAATCACCTATACACTTTTTTTAAAGTGTGATAAAATAGAGAAAGTTTTCAGGAAGAAGTGAGGAGGAGAGGGTATGAAAGGAGCAGCCGGAAAGAATGTCTGGGCGCTGTTTTTACTGATATTGGCAGGGATCGTGCTGGGTGGATTTTTAGGGGGTCTGTCGGAAGGGATCCCGGCTCTTAGCTGGCTGGGATATGGTCAGACCTTTGGGCTGAAAGCGCCTGTATCCCTGGATCTTGGGATCGTGGCGGTTACTTTCGGGATTTCCATAAAGATCACCATTGCCGGTCTTCTGGGCATTGTGGCAGCGGCTGTTATCTACCGTTTCCTGTAGGATAAAACGTGCGGATCTGACAAAGAGATGATCTATACTATGAAACAGATACCCGAAAGGGAAAGACCCTACGAAAAGTGTGAGAGAGAAGGAGCGGCAGCCTTAAGCGATACGGAACTTCTGGCCGTCCTTTTGCGAAGCGGCACCAAAGGAGAAAATGCGCTGACTCTGTCCCAGAGGATCCTGAGCGGCAGCGAAGGAATAGGGATTTTAGGACTCCACCAGTTCCGGCTGAACAGGCTGAGAAAGATCAGAGGGATCGGAAGAGTCAAGTCCATCCAGCTGTCCTGTATTGCAGAACTGGCAAAAAGACTGTCCAAGGCTTCTTACAGCGAAGGGGTCAGCTTCGATAAACCGGCATCCATCGCCGGATATTACATGGAAGAAATGCGCCACAAAAGACAGGAGGTCATGAAGCTTCTGATGCTGAACGCAAAGTCCCGTCTGGTGGGAGAAACGGACATTTCCAAAGGTACCGTCAACGCATCGGTGGTCACGCCCCGGGAACTGTTTATCGAGGCGCTGGAAAAGAATGCCGTGTTCATCATTTTGCTACATAATCATCCCAGCGGAGAGGTGACTCCAAGCAGAGAGGACCTTCTGGTAACCGAACGGATCAAAAAAGCGGGGGCTTTGATCGGAATAGACCTTCTGGATCACATCATTATCGGGAATAACCGCTACCTCAGCTTTTGTGAGCAGAAGCTACTGTAAAGGCTGTCTGAAACAGAGGGAAATGGCGGTGAAAACGGTTGGAAAAAGAGAAAGAAAACTTCTGGAAAAGGAAGATGAGGATAGAACGTAATGGCCAGAAACACCTATGGACTGGATTTAGGATCCTATGAAATAAAAGTATATGACAAACAGAAAGATACCATCTGGAAAGAAAAAAATGTTCTTGCAAGAAGAAACGGGCAGGAGATCTTTGCGGTGGGAGAAGAAGCCTATCATATGCAGGGAAAGGTTCCCGGAGATATCGAGATCACTTTTCCCATGAAAGGAGGCGTGATTTCCCGGTTCAACGATATGCAGAACCTTCTGAAACATCTTCTGAAAAAAGACCGGCAGCTGGTAAGAGGATCCCAGTATGTGATCGCCGTTCCCACTGACGTGACAGAGGTGGAAAAAAAGGCTTTTTTTGACCTGGTCATCCATTCAACGGCAAGGGCAAGGGAAGTTAATATCGTGGAGCGCGCCATTGCGGATGCAGTGGGACTGAATCTGGATGTGGCCAATACCAAAGGCGTTATGATCGTAAATTTCGGAGCGGAGACGACGGAAATATCTGTTTTGGCAGGCGGCGGGATGGTTCTGAACCGCCTCCTGAAGATCGGGGGAGCCACCTACGACCATGCGGTCATCAGCCTGATCCGGCACAGCCATGACTTTCTGGTGGGACGGCTGACGGCGGAAAAACTCCGGAAAAGCTTTGGGATTTTTACCGATGAGGCGGACAGAGTGATCCCGGTAGCCGGAAGAGATCTGATCACGGGAGTTCCCACGCAGAAATCCATCTCCATCCAGATTGTCCGTGCAGCCATGAAGGATGCTCTGTTCCAGTGTGTCAAAGAGATCACTTCTTTGATCGACCGGACCCCTCCGGAAGTAAGAAAGGCCATCAGGGACAATGGGATTTTCCTGACAGGCGGACTGTCACATGTGCAGGGGTTTGAGACCTATATAGAAGAGATGGTAGGGATCAAGACCCGCACGGCGCTGGATCCGGATATCTGTGCCGTCAATGGACTGAAAAAGATCATTGTATCGAAGGAACTGAGAGAACTTGCATATTCTATGTTAGATGAAAATTATAGGTGGATGAGATAAGATGAAGACCAGAAGACATTCTTCCCTTCCAAGTAAATACTGGATGATCCTGGTGGCGTTTTGCTGTGTGATCCTGCTTGTGATAGAAGCCTTCACAGGCGGGAAAGGCCCCCTTCGCTTCGTGGCCAACTATACGGTGATCCCCATGCAGAAGGGGATCAGCTTTGTGGGCGGCTTTATGAGCGACGTATCGGACAATTTCCAGACGCTGAAGGAAATGAAAAAGGAAAATGAGGTGCTGCAGTCCAAGGTGGACAAGCTGACAATAGACAACACCTATCTGCGGCAGGAGCAATACGAGCTGGAACGGCTCAGGCAGTTATACCAGCTGGATGAAAATTATTCCGATTATAAAAAAACGGGAGCCCATGTGATCGCCAACAACGGAAGCAACTGGTTCAACGACTTCACCATTGATAAAGGGACCAACGACGGAGTGCAGGTAAATTCCAATGTTTTGGCAGGAAGCGGACTGGCGGGTATCGTGACGGAGGTAGGACCGGATTATGCCAGAGTACGCTCTGTGATCGATGACGCCAGCAATATCAGCGCCATGATCTTGTCTACGTCAGATCTTTGTGTGGTAAGAGGAGATCTGAAGCTGATGGCGGACGGCAGGATCCGGTTTGAAAAGCTTCCCAACAATGACCATCCGGTCGAGGTGGGAGAGCAGGTGGTGACTTCTCATGTGAGCAATCGCTTTCTGCAGGGACTGTTCATCGGATATATCAGTGAGATCAAAGTGGACGCCAACAATCTGACCAGATCCGGGTACATTACGCCCGCCGTGGATTTCAGCCGTCTGCAGGAGGTTCTGGTGATCACTTCCACCAAACAGGATCTGCTGAAGGACAGTGAGAAAGAAAAGGAGGCGGGAAATTGAAACGGAAAGGGATTATCTTGGGTCTGATCGTTCTTGCCTTCCTTCTGGAAAGCACGCTGTTTTCCCATCTTTCCTTTGCAGGGATCAAGCCAAATCTTCTGATCATCCTGACGTCTTCTTTCGGGTTTATGCGGGGAAAGAAAGAAGGCCTTTGGGTGGGGCTGGTCTGCGGAGTGTTTGTAGATGTGCTGTGGGGCGGCATGCTGGGGTTACAGATGCTGATCTTTTCTGTGATCGGGTATGGCAACGGAATGTTCCGCCGCCTTTTTTACGACGACGATATCAAATTACCCCTTGTTTTGATAGGAGCCAGCGAGCTGCTTTATGGGTTCGCAAATTATGTCGGCTTTCATCTGCTCAAGGGTGATTTTGCATTTTATAACTATTTCAGCCACATTATCCTGCCGGAGCTGATCTATACCGTTTTGGTCACACTGGTAGTCTACCAGGTGGTCCTGAAGATCAACAAAAAGCTGGAAGCAGAAGAGCAAAGGAGTGCAAGCAGATTTGTATAATTTATGGGAACGGATCAAGTCCGGCATATTTGAATTGGTACAGTCAAGGGTCTTTGTGGTAGTCCTTTTATTTTGCGTCATGTCAGGGATTCTGGTACAGCGGGTGTTTTATCTGCAGATCGTAAAAGGACAGGAGTATTTTGACGATTACAAACTTCAGATCCAGAAGACGAGAAGCGTAGAAGGAACCAGAGGAAATATTTACGACAGGAACGGAAAGCTTCTGGCCTACAATGAGCTGGCCTACGCCGTCATGATAGAGGACAACGGAGATTATGAGAGTCTGACCCAGAAAAACAAGGAGATCAACAAGGTGGTTACCAAAGTGATCCGGATGGTGGAGGGCAACGGCGACTCTGTGATCAACAATTTCGGGATCATCCTGGATTCCAATCAGGAATATCGGTTCATGGAAAAAAATGAAACGGCACGGATGCGTTTTATTGCGGATGTTTATGGAAAAAGGACGATCGATCAGCTGTCCGAAAAGCAGCAAAATGCCTCGGCGAAGGACGTAATCGACTATCTTTGCACGGATAAGATCAGCGGCTATGGCATCGACCAAAAGAAGCTGTCTCCTGCAGAGGTATTGAAGCTGGTCAACATTCGGTATGCCATTTCCCTGAACAGCTACCAGAAATATATCGCCACCACCATCGCCGATGATGTCAGTGATGAGACGGTAGCAGACATTATGGAAAATCTGGACAGTCTGCAGGGGGTCAGCATAGAGGAAGAGTCTCTGCGGCGTTATACAGACAGTGTCTGCTTTGCCAACGTGATCGGCTACACCGGACAGATTTCTACCGAAGAGTATGATGCGTTAAGCAAGGAAGAGCAGGAGGCCTACGACAAGACGGATACCATCGGGAAAGCCGGGATCGAAAAGACGATGGACAGTGTGCTTCAGGGTGAAAAGGGAGAAGAGAAGCTTTATGTCAACAGTGTGGGAAAGGTGATCGAAACGGCAAAAGGCAAGAATCCGAAGGCCGGAAACAACCTTTACCTTACGATAGATGCAGACCTGCAAAAAGTCGCTTATCATGTGATAGAGCAGGAACTGGCGGGGATCCTGATTTCCAAGATCAAAAATATAGCGGATTATGACAGGGAAACGGTGCAGGAAGGAAATGACGTGATCATTCCCATCACAGATGTGTACCATACGCTGGTCAACAACGACATCCTGGATATGAAGCATTTTTCGGCGGAGGACGCCAGGGAAGGCGAAAAAGAAATAGAGGCAGTCTTTCTGGAAAGAAAAGAGGCGGTAAAAGAAAGCCTGAAAAAGTCTCTGCAGGATCCGCAGGCCCCGGCGCTGACCAATCTGGGGAAGGAAGAGCAGGCATATATGAATTATCTGGTGAACCATGTGCTGAGCTCTTCTCTGATGAAAAACCGGATAGATAAGGGAGATGCGGGATACAAAAACTGGAAAAAGGATGGAAGCATCAATGCGTACACCTTTCTCCAGCACGCCCTGTCACAGAACTGGATCGATACCTCTCTTTTGCGGGAGTATGTAAAAGGAGGGCACACCTATTCCAGCTCGGAAGAGCTGTACAACGCCATGATCGAATACGGACTGGATCAGCTGTCTTCCGATTCTGAGTTTGACAAGATCCTGTACAAGTATCTGATCGTTGGCGGTTCTGTTACAGGCAGGCAGCTTTGTATGGCTCTGTTTGAACAGGGGATCCTGCAGGAGGATGCGGGATCTTACGAAGGACTGAAGGCCGGAAGCGTGGATGCGTACAGCTTTATCATGAGCAAGATCGAGAACCTGGAACTGACGCCGGGACAGCTGGCGCTGGAGCCCTGCACCGGTTCTATGGTGGTAACGGACCCCGGATCCGGACAGGTGCTGGCCAGTGTATCCTATCCGGGATACGACAACAACCGGCTGGTCAATACGATGGATTCCAACTATTACAACAAGCTGGTAATGGACAAATCCCGTCCGTTCTACAACAACGCCACGCAGGAGCGCACGGCGCCGGGATCGGTATATAAGCCGCTGACTGCTGTGGCGGGACTGACGGAAGGGATCATTGATCTGAATACCTACGTAAACTGTACCGGCAGCTTTGACCGGGTGGAGCCAAGTCCCAAGTGCTGGATCTATCCCGGAGCCCACGGACCACTGAATGTGGAAGGCGCCATCGCCCATTCCTGCAACATTTTTTTCTATGAACTGGGCTATCAGATGAGCCTGCAGAAAGCAGACGGGACCGCATCCGGTCAGACGGGAGGAAACCGGACGACAGACGGAACCAGTTCTTTTTCCAGTCGGAAAGGGACAGACATCCTGAAAAAATATGCGGAAGAATTTGGCCTGGGAAGTACCAGCGGAATAGAGATACCGGAATCAGAACCTCAGATTTCAGACGAATACTCCATTCTTTCTGCCATCGGCCAGGGAACCAATAATTACACCACCAGCCAGCTGGCCAGATATATGGCGACGATGGCAAATAAAGGGAACCTGTACGACCTGACTCTGCTGCAGAAGGAGACGTCCTCTAAAGGAGAGCTGATCAAAGAATATCAGCCGAAGGTGAAGAAACAGGCGACCAACGTGGCAGATACTACATGGAATGCAGTGCAAAGCGGAATGCGTCAGGTAGTGACCAGTACTTATGCCACGACCTTCTCTAAGATCAATGGCAGCGGAGTGTCTGTATCAGGAAAAACGGGAACGGCACAGCAGAGCAGAACACATGCAGACCATTCTCTGTTTGCAGGCTACGCCCCCAGCGACGATCCCAAGATCGCCTTTTCCATCCGGATCGCCAACGGATATGGCTCTACCCATGCGGTGGAAATTGGAAAATATGTGCTGGAGTATTACTACCATCTGACGGATCCTTCGGAGATCCTGACGGGAAAGGCTTTCAATGTAAGCAGCGACATTATCGTAACAGATTAAGGAGAAGGATATGGGAAAGACAGTGGCAGTGTTGTCCGGAAAAGGCGGAACAGGGAAGACGTTTGTAACCGCAATGCTTTCCCGGGCTCTGGCGGAAGAGGGAAAAACAGTCCTGTGTATCGATATGGATTTTGGCCTCCGGGGACTGGAGATGGCGCTGGGAATTACGACGCCCATCCTGCATCACGTGCTGGATGTATGCGAAGGAAAAACAGACATTCGGGAGGCCGCGCTGCCCCACCCGAACTGTCCAAAGCTGAAGCTTTTGGCAGCTCCTCAGACAAAGACATGGAAGGATCTGGAGGAAAAGAAGCTGGAAGTACTGCTAAAAGACATGGAAGAAGCATATGACTGGATTTTTCTGGACGGCCCTGCCGGAATTGGAAAGGGCGCCGAACTCTGTGCCAGATCCTGCAGAGAAGTACTGCTGGTCAGCCTGTTGGAACCGCTCTCCTTGAGGGCGGCGGATAAAATGAGTGCAGCCTGTGCCGGATGGGGGCGAAGAGAGCAGAGCATGATCCTGAATCAGATTCCTTCGAGAATGCCGAAAGGATATGAAGAGGGAGAATGGAAGGACCTGGTTTCCCCTGAGATTGTAGGGTTTCTTCCGCAGGAGGACAAGATCCGGGAGCAGTTCCAAAAAGGAGACGGTCTGTGGGAGATAGAAACAAAATCCCTTGCCCTTTGTAAAACTATCGGAGAATATCTGGCGGAGCCCTATGGAGAAAGAAAGCTGGGCAGGATCCCAAGGCCGGATGTAAAGGAGAAAAAACGTGAGAATTCATTTATCCAGAAGATTTACGAAGCCTTATCAAATAAAAAATTATAGATTCAGTCTGGTGATCCTGGTGATCCTCCTTTCTGTGATCGGCGTTTTGGTGGTGGGAAGTGCAAGAGCTTCCTTCCAGAACAAGCAGCTGGCAGGTATGATCCTGGGGATCCTTGTCATGCTGGTGGTCTCCCTGGTGGACTATGAGTGGGTACTGAATTTTTACTGGCTTCTCTACGGGACTGTGATCGTGATGCTGGGAGCCGTTCTGGTCATCGGTGAAAATGTAAATGGAGCAACCCGGTGGATCAACCTGGGATTTACCACCTTTCAGCCGTCGGAACTTTCCAAGATCCTTTTGATCCTGTTTTTTGCCAAATTTATCATGGAACACGAGGAAGATATCAGTGGTAGATTTACTCTGATCAAATACGCTCTGTTATGCGGAGTGCCCTTGGCTTTGATCGTGGTGGAGCCGAATCTGTCCACTACCATCTGTACAGCTCTTACGCTGTGTCTGATGATCTATGTGGGAGGACTTCATTACAGATTCATCGGAACTGTCCTGCTGATACTGATCCCGCTGACCATTATTTTTCTGAGCATTGTGGTGCAGCCCAACCAGAAGATCCTGAAGCCTTATCAACAGAAGCGGATTTTAGCCTTTATTGAACCGGAGAAATACGCCAGTGACGAGGCCTATCAGCAAAAAAATTCTGTTATGGCCATCGGATCCGGACAGCTTTCCGGCAAGGGACTGGACAACAATACGACGACTTCGGTAAAAAACGGAAATTTCATATCGGAACCTCAGACGGACTTTATTTTTGCGATCGTGGGGGAGGAACTGGGATTTATAGGCAGCTGTATAGTTATTGCGTTACTCTTATTAATTGTGATACAATGCATGTTAGTGGGAATGCGTGCAAAAGACATGGCGGGCAGGATCATCTGCTGCGGGGTAGGAGGCCTGATTGGGATACAAAGCTTCATCAACATTGGCGTTGCCACGAAGCTTTTGCCCAATACGGGCGTACCGCTTCCTTTTGTAAGCTACGGGCTTACTTCTCTTGTAAGTTTATATATCGGCATCGGGTTTGTTCTGAATGTCGGATTACAGCCCCAAAAATATCAGTAAGAGGAGATAAAAGAGATGAACATCGGTTTAATTGCTCACGATTCCAAGAAAACGTTGATGCAGAATTTTTGCATTGCGTACAGAGGGATCCTAAATAAACATAGTCTTTATGCAACAGGAACTACAGGACGACTGATCGAGGAAGTGACCAATCTCAGCATCCACAAGTATCTGGCAGGTCCTTTGGGCGGAAAGCAGCAGCTGGGCGCCCAGATTGCGCAGAATGACATCGACGCACTGATCTTCCTGCGGGAGCCGGCCAACCCAAAGCCACATGATCCGGATGTGAATGATGTGATCCGGCTTTGTGACACCTACAATATTCCCATGGCGACAAACCTGGCTACAGCAGAACTGATTATTTTAGCGATTGACAGAGGAGATTTGGACTGGCGTGAAATGTACAAATAAAACGGGAGTGTTCCTTGTGCTGGCATTTGTTGTCCTGCTGGGAAGCGGATGCAGATTTTCAGGATTTCAGAGTGTAGTAGAGCATTATGAGACAAAGGAATACGAAAAGCGTACATATGTAAATAGTCTGTACAGCGACGATCTGTGCGTGGTGCCCAAGGAAGAGAAAAAGCAGCAGGACTGGGGGCTGAGTGGGGCGGATTCTTCCGCTCTTTTCAATGAAGGGACGAAAGAGACCCTCCACGCTTTCCAGGTTTACAAACAACTCTATCCGGCCAGCGTTACCAAGATACTGACGGCTCTTGTAGCGTTGGAGCATGGTAATCTTCAGGATACGGTTACCGTATCCCGAAACGGGGCGGCGTCCAGCTTTCCTTCCTATGCGCAGGTCTGTGGACTGCAGGAGGGAGACAGATTGTCACTGGAAGCCCTCCTTTGCGGGCTTTTGCTTCATTCCGGGAATGACAGTGCAGTAGCCGTTGCAGAGCATATCGGCGGTACGGAAGAGAAATTCGTGGATATGATGAACCAGAAAGCGGCAGAGCTTCTGGCAACGGATACGCATTTTACAAATCCCAGCGGACTGCATGACGATGAGCACTACACAACAGCGTATGACCTGTATCTGATCTTTCACGCATGCATCCGGCAGGAGGCGTTTGTGAACATCATCCGGATGCCTATGTATACTGCATCCATTACCGGAAGAGATGGGAGTGTTCGTCAGGTATCCTGGGAACCGACCAATTACTATGCCAGAGGTCTGGTCGCATCCCCACAGACGGCTGTCATTGCAGGAGGAAAGACCGGCACTACGGACGAGGCGGGCAACTGCCTGATCCTGTTGGAGTATGCAAACGACGGGACACCTTACGTTTCTGTTGTTATGGGGGCAAAGACAAAGGAGCTTTTGTATCAGGATATGTCGGCTCTGATAGAACAGATTTCCCCTTAAATGTTTTGAAAGACTTTTCCTGAGTAAAAGGCGGGAGGCATCTACTTGGCAAAAAATAATATGACCAATATCCAGGTCTATAAACGAAAATGGAATTTAAATATCGGCGTTCTGATTTTTGGGATCGTCTTTGTATATCTTATCATCATCATATTGGGTTCTCTTACCAACCGGTCGGTTTCCACCTATGAGGTCCGAATGGGATCGATCTTGAAGGAAGTGTCCTACACGGGACTTGTGTTACGACAGGAAGAGGTAGTCCAGACAGGCGAGGACGGGTACGTTAACTATCTGATCCCGGAGGGGAGCAAGGTGGGCGTGAAGACAAAGGTGTATGCTCTGTCAGAACATAAGCTTCAGTTTGAACAGCCTCAAAGTGAGTCACAAAGCCTCAGCAGGGAAGAACAATATTCTGTCTTTATGAAAGTGCAGGAATTTGGGAATAGTTTCAAACCGGAGAAATTTTCGGACGTCTACACCCTGAAGGACCAGCTGACCACATTGCTGACAGATCAATCAAGTTTGAGCCGTCAGGCGCAGCTGGATGCAATGGCGGAGACGGAGGCACTTAAGACTTATACGGCGACCTCCGATGGGATCATTCTTTATTCTACAGACGGATATGAAGACATATCAGAAGATAACCTGTCAAAAGAAATGTTGTCCAAAGAAAAATATCAGGCAGAGATTTTAAAGGACAATACTTCCGTGAAAGCGGGCAACGCCGTTTACAAGCTGGTAAAGGATGACGACTGGAAGGTCTGCATTCCTCTGGATAAAAAGATGGCGAAGGAGTTAAAAGAACGTTCCTATGTGAAGGTTCGGTTTTCAGCAGACGGACAGACCATGTGGGCCAGGGTCAAAGTACAGGAAAAGAAAGACGGCGTGACAGGGATCTTAAACTTTGACACATCCATGGTAGCTTACGCAAAAGAACGGTATCTGAACATAGACCTGATCCTGGAAGATGAAACAGGACTGAAAGTTCCCAAGTCTGCCGTTACCAAAAAGACCTATTATGCCATACCAAGAGATTATCTGACGCAGGGAGGTAACAGTCAGCTAAGCGGGGTGTTAAAGGATATTGGAAAAGATTCTGTAAAATTTATTCCTGCCGGCAGTTATTACGCAGATGAAGAGGCGGGCAAGATCTATATCGACTCCGATCTGTTCGATAAGGGAGATGTTTTGAAAAAACCAGACTCCTCTGACACGTTTACGCTGAAAGAAACAGAGCTTCTTACCGGCGTGTATAATGTAAACAGAGGGTATGCGTCTTTTCGTCAGGTGAAGGTTCTGTGTGAGAGTGAGGACTATTATATCGTTGAGCCGACCACTCTTCATGGACTCTCCAACTATGACCATATTGCACTACACGGAAAAGATATGAAAGAAAACAAGGTGATCTTCTAGAGGGAAAAATGATTTTCAGGCAGAAAAGAGCGATTGAAAACTCCGAAAAGAAAGATCGGACGGGAAAGAGAAGAGGAGAAAGATGCTGGAAGAACGTTTAAGGCGCACCATACAGGAAGTAGAAGACAGCTGCAAAAAGGCGGGAAGAAAGAGGGAAGAGGTGACGCTGATCGCTGTCAGCAAGACCTGGCCCGTGGAAACTCTCCGGGAGGCCTATGACCTGGGATGCCGGGAATTTGGCGAGAACAAGGTGCAGGAACTGGTTCAAAAGTACGACTCCCTTCCCAAAGATATCCATTGGCATATGATCGGGCATTTACAGAGGAACAAAGTAAAGGATGTGATAGATAAGGTGGATTTGATCCACTCTGTGGACTCCATCCGGCTGGCCAGGACCATCGAGCAGGAGGCTACAAAAAAAGATCGGATCATCGACATCCTGGTAGAAGTCAATGTTGCCCGGGAGGAGAGCAAATTTGGGATTTCTCCCCGGGAAGCCTTGAAATTTGTAGAGGAGATTGCAGCTTTTCCCCATATACGTGTACGGGGATTGATGACGATCGCCCCTTTTGTGGAAAATTCCGAAGAAAACAGGCAGGTTTTTGCGGATTTACGCAAATTATCTGTTGACATTGCCGAAAAAAGCATTGATAATGTGAGTATGGATGTCCTGTCCATGGGGATGACGAATGATTATCCGGTGGCAGTGGAAGAAGGGGCTACTCTTGTCAGAGTGGGCACCGGGATATTCGGCGGTCGTGATTACGCCAAAAACAGGATGACCGAGAAATAAGATGGGAGAATTGTAATGGGAGTATTGGATAAGCTTTTAAACATTATGAAACTGGACGATGGGGATGACTATGAGGATCCCTTTAACGAAGTAGATGATGACGAAGGATATGAGGAGAAGCCAAAGACGAATCTTTTCAGCAAGCTGAGAGGACGGGAAGAGGCGGAAGAGGAGATAGAAGACGTGCCTGCCAGAACTTCCAGGACAACGGGAAGCAAGGTGACGGCGATGCGTCCGTCCTCCAGAAGACCGGCGGCCATGGAGGTCTGTGTAATGAAGCCCAATTCTGTGGACGATGCCAGAGAGATTACAGAGACACTGCTTTCCGGACGGACAGTGATCCTGAATCTGGAAGGACTGGATCTGGAAGTGGCTCAGAGAATCATTGATTTTACTTCCGGCGCTACTTTTGCCATCAGCGGGAATCTTCAGAAGGTGTCCAGCTACATCTTCCTGGTGACGCCTACTAATGTGGATATCTCCGGGGATCTGCAGGATCTTTTGAATACTTCTTTTGATGCGTCTTCCATGCGTTCCAGGTTTTAGCAGGAATGGACCGGGAGGAGGCGCTGCTGAGAAAACGATTGATCGAACTTTCTCAGATGGCTTTTCACAAGGGGATTGTGATTTTTTCGGATTTTTTGAATCTGAATGAACTTCATATATTGCATACAACACCGAAGGATCTTTTTTACACAGAGTATGAGACCTTTGGCGGATATGAGATGTCAGAGCGTCAGATAGCAGCTTTTCTTCCTGATGCTCTTTGTTGTGCGTCCGGATATCCCATTACGCCATTGGAGATCCTTCCTACCGCCTCCAAGTTTGCGGTAGGAATGTCGCATCGGGATTATCTGGGGGCTCTGGTCCACCTGGGGATCGAACGCAGCAAGATCGGAGATATTCTGGTCTACGAAAAAAGCGCGGTGGTCTTTGTAAAACGGGAGATGGCAGCATTCATTACAGAACAGCTGACCAGGATCGGACGGCAGTCAGTACGGGTAAAAGAACAGGAGGAGCCGGAGGAAACCTATCTTCCTTCCTGCCAGCTTCTTACGGGAACAGTGGCATCGGTTCGGCTGGATACGGTGCTGGCAGTGGCTTATCCTCTTTCCAGAAGCAAGATCGTGCCCCTGATCGAAGGCGGAAGAACATTTGTCAACGGAAAGATGATTTTCAGTAATGGATTCCACTTAAAAGAAGGCGATGTGATCTCTGTTCGACAGCTGGGACGGATCGTTTACGAAGGGGAACTGTCCGTTACCAAAAAAGGAAGGCATCTGATTCAGGTAAAGAAATTTGGATAGAAAAAGTTTAAGAAAAGAGGAAAATTATGCGCAGACTGGCACTTTCTGACGATATCTTGATGAAAATAGAAAAACCGGCACGCTATATCGGGGGCGAGGTAAATTCGGTGATGAAAGACAAAGAGCAGGTGAATATCCGTTTTGCCATGTGTTTTCCCGATGTATACGAGATCGGAATGTCCCATCTGGGAATCCAGATCCTGTATGGGATGTTTAATCGGCGGGAGGATGTGTGGTGTGAGAGAGTGTATTCGCCCTGGCTGGATCTGGACGCCTGTATGCGTCAGGAAAAGATTCCCCTGTTTGCCCTGGAATCCCAGGATCCCATCAAAGAATTTGATTTCCTTGGAATCACCATCCAGTATGAAATGTGTTACACCAATATTTTACAGATCCTGGATCTTAGCGGGATCGCTTTGCTGGCAAAGGAACGGGAAGAATCAGATCCTATCGTGATCGGCGGAGGTCCCTGCACCTATAATCCCGAACCCCTGGCGGATTTTTTTGATCTGTTTTATATCGGGGAAGGAGAAACCGTCTATGATCAACTGCTGGATCTGTATAAGGCAAACAGACAGGCCGGCGGTTCCCGGATGGAATATCTGGAAAAGGCGGCGCAGATCGAAGGGATCTATGTACCTGCTTTTTACGATGCGGCGTATACGAAGGAAGGACTGCTGGCATCTTTTACACCAAATCGTTCCTGCGCAAAGCCTGTCATTCAAAAACAGGTGGTAATGGACCTTGACGGGGCGTATTACCCGGTAAAACCGGTGGTTCCTTTCATTAAGGTGACGCAGGACAGAGTGGTACTGGAGATACAAAGAGGTTGTATCCGCGGTTGCCGGTTCTGTCAGGCAGGTATGCTGTATCGGCCTACCAGAGGAAGGAGCCTTGAGACACTGAAAGAATATGCCAGAAAGATGCTTGCTTCTACCGGGCATGAAGAGATCTCCCTGAGTTCTCTAAGCTCCAGCGATTACCCGGATATGAGGGGACTGGTGACCTTTCTGATCGAGGAGTTTCAGGAAAAGAAGATCAACATTTCCCTGCCTTCTCTCAGGATCGATGCGTTTTCTCTGGAGGTGATGGAAAAGGTGCAGGATGTTCGGAAAAGCAGTCTGACGTTTGCGCCGGAAGCAGGCTCTCAGAGGATGCGGGACGTTATCAACAAAGGGCTGACAGAGGAGATCATTCTGGAAGGCGCACAGCAGGCCTTCGACGGAGGATGGAACAAAGTAAAGCTGTATTTCATGCTGGGACTTCCTAATGAGACCCTGGAGGATCGGAAGGAAATCCCGCGGCTGGCAGACAAGATCGCCAGGAAGTACTATGAGATCCCGAAAGATAAGAGAAACGGAAAGTGCCAGATCACTTCCAGCACGTCCTTCTTTATCCCCAAGCCTTTCACGCCTTTCCAGTGGGCTCCCATGTACGATTACGAGGAGTATGTGCAGCGAGCCGCTGATGTGAAGCGGGAGTTTCAGGAGCAGCTGAACCGGAAAAGCCTGAAATATCACTGGCACGATGCCGAAACTACCGTGCTGGAGGGCGTGTTTGCCAGAGGAGACAGAAGGATCGGAGCCGTGATCTGCAGAGCCTATAAAAAAGGCTGTCTTTATGATGCCTGGAATGAATGTTTTTCCTATGAAAAATGGGTGGAGGCTTTTGAAGAAGAAGGGCTGGATATCCGGTTCTACAACAATCGGGAACGAAAGATGGAGGAGCTTTTTCCCTGGGACTTTATTGATATTGGGGTGACAAAAAGGTTTCTGCAAAAAGAGTGGCAGCGGGCGCAGGGAGCCGAAGTAACGCCCAACTGTAAAGAAAGATGCATGGGCTGTGGAGCGGGAAAATATAAAGGGGGTGTCTGTCTTGAAAGCAAGGATGAAGTTTCGTAAATGGGGGAGTATGAAATATGTGGGACACCTGGACATGATGCGTTTCTTCCAAAAAGCATTGAGGCGGGCCGAGATCCCCGTTGCCTTTTCAGGAGGGTACAGCCCTCATATGATCCTGTCTTTTGCCCAGCCTTTGGGGCTTGGCATCACCAGTGACGGAGAATATATGGATCTGGAATTTTGCGAAGGAATCGTTCTGGAAGAAGCATATTTGAAAGAGACTGTCCAAAAGCTCAATCAGGTTATGGTAGACGGAGTGGAAGTAGTCGGTCTGGTGGTGATCGATCCGGATAAAAAACGAGGAGGGATGACGATCGTAGCCGCCGCCTCCTACCAGGTAAGGCTTCTGGCCTCGTTAAGATCCCTGGAAGAAGCGCTGCCCTTTCCGGAAACATGGCAAAAAGCTCTGCCTGCTTTTTTAGGGCAAAAAGAACTCCCTGTGTGGAAAAAGACGAAAAGCAAAGAGACCCTTGTGGATATTCGCCCGATGATCTACCAGATGGAAATGGAGGAGGAAAAGCTCTGTCTGTTTTTGGCAGCCGGAAGCAACGAGAACCTGAAACCGGAACTGGTTATGAAAACCTTTCTGGAGTATCTGGGAGAAGGCGGGGAATATTTCTTTTCGTATCACCGAACGGATCTGTATGCCAGGACAGAAAACGGATTTTGTCCGTTGGATTCCCTGGAATATCGGGAGGAAACAGCACAGTAAAAGCTTCTTTGATGTCTTTTGCCATCCCTTTGACGTCTCTTACGCGAATTCTTGCAAATCATAAAAAAATCGTGTAAGATAGGAAAGTCTAAGGAAGGCAGTTTGGAGGAAGCAAATATGGTAAAAGTGGTAAAATTTGGAGGAACTTCCCTGGCCAGTGCCGAGCAGTTTAAAAAGGCGGGAAAGCTGATCAGGAAAGACAGCGACAGACGTTATGTGATTCCCTCTGCACCGGGAAAGAGGACTTCTGATGATACAAAGGTGACGGATATGCTGTACAGCTGTTATGGGCTGGCAATCTCGGAAGAGGAGTTTGAAGAGGCGCTTCTGGCCATCAAAGACCGATATGATTCCATCATCCAGGGACTGGGACTGCATCTGGATCTGACCCCGGAATTTCAAAAGATCCGTGTAGATTTCACAAAAAAAGTAGGAAGAGACTATGCGGCCTCCCGGGGAGAATATCTGAACGGCCTGATCATGGCGGCCTATCTGGAGATTCCGTTCATAGATGCGGCGGAAGTCATCGTATTTGATGAGACCGGGGAATTTTTGCCTAAGGAGACAGACCGGAAGCTGAGAGAACGCCTTGCAGAAACGGAGCGGGCGGTGATCCCCGGATTTTACGGTGCAAGTCCGTCCGGAAAGATTTTTACTTTTTCCAGAGGAGGATCGGATCTGACCGGATCTATCGTGGCCAGGGCAGTACACGCAGGCTTGTATGAAAACTGGACGGACGTGTCAGGCTTTCTGGTGGCAGATCCAAGGATCATTCCACATCCCAAGGGAATTGACGTGATCACATACCAGGAGCTTCGGGAACTGGCATATATGGGAGCATCCGTGCTGCATGAGGATGCGATTTTCCCGGTACAAAAAGAGGGGATCCCTATTAATATCCGCAATATGAACGTGCCGGAGGATGAGGGAACGCTGATCGTATCCGACACCTGCCGAAAACCCAGATTTATCATTACGGGGATCGCAGGGAAGAAGGATTTTGCTTCTATTACCATTGAAAAAGCAATGATGAACCGTTCTGTGGGATTTTGCAGAAAGGTACTGACAATTTTTGAAGAAAACGGAATTTCCATCGAACACATGCCTACCGGGATCGACACCATGACGGTGTTTGTCCATCAGGATGAGTTTGAGGAAAAAGAACAAAAAGTATTGGCAGGGATCCACCGGGCAGTGGAGCCGGATTGCCTGGAGCTGGAGTCTGATCTGGCGCTGATCGCAGTAGTAGGACGGGGGATGAGAGCCACAAGGGGAACCTCCGGCCGAATTTTTTCCGCTCTGGCTCACGCCAGCGTAAACGTAAAAATGATCGATCAGGGATCCAGTGAGCGCAATATCATTATCGGAGTCAGAAATCATGATTTTGAGGTGGCGATCCATGCAATCTACAATATCTTTGTCAATACGGTGATCTAATGATTGTATTTGGAGGAAACCGGAAATGAACATTCTCTTTTTTCTAAAGCCTAAAAGCGAGCTGGCATATATCTATGATTACCACACGCTGCGTCAGGCATTAGAAATCATGGAGTACCACAAGTATTCATCCATTCCTATTCTGAACCGGGACGGAAAGTATATCGGTACGATTACGGAAGGAGACCTGCTTTGGACTCTGAAGAAGCTGAATCTTCTGAACCTGAAAGAAGCGGAAGATATCAGCATTATGAAAATCGAAAGAAGGCTGGATTATCTGAGCGTTTCCGCAGAGTCCGCCATGGAGGACCTGATCGGAAGGGCCATGGAACAGAATTTTGTTCCGGTGGTGGACGATAGAGAACATTTTATCGGGATCGTGACCCGAAGAGACATTATAGGGTACTGTTATCAGAAAATGGAAAAATAAGATAAAACAGCGTAAGAAGAGAAAGAACGAGCCGTTCCAGAAGGAAATGATGGAAAGAACGGGCCGTTCTTTTTTTTATTTATCAGAAAAGAATACGGGTGGGCTTTATTGTCCTCGTAAATAGCGTCACATATATAGAAAAATACTATATATCACATGTTCTTATAGAGTTTTTCACTTAGACAGGAAAGAACAAACAAGGTATAATTTAAACAGCGAATTGGGCAAATTGTCTAAAAATACATCAACAAAGGAGAACACACATGAAAAAAAACAGGAAAATTTTACTGATGACCCTGCTGCTTTTTGGCAGCCTTTTGCTTTTTGGATGTCATAAGAAGCAGGAGCCTACGGCGGAAAGAAAGACGGTAGAGGAAAAGGAAGAGGCTGAAGGGACAGAAGAAACAAAAGATGACGGACATTTCCATGGAAAATGGATCGTGGATGCAGAATATGCTGCCGGCCGGGTAGGCGCAGAAGATACTATTTTTGTGGACAGCCGAGGGGAAAAGGCCGCCATGATGGGAACCATCAGCGGTGCTATCGCCACCACCTGGCAGGACTGGTCGGAAATGTCCGTGGGTCAGGGAAATGCAGGCTATGCCACCTACCTTCCGGCAGAAAAGATGTCGGAAATCCTGGGGAATCTGGGCCTGACAAAGGACAAAGAGATCATTATTATCGGAGAGGCAAAGGAAGGCTGGGGAGATGATGCCCGACTTTTGACCCAGCTTCTGGCCTGCGGGTATACAGACGTAAAGATCGTAGACGGAGGCTACGCTGCCATGAAGGAAGAAGGGGCGGCTACCCAGTTGTTCGCCAGCAAGCCGGAACCGGCAGAGGTGACGGTTGATCAGGTAGATACCTCCAAGATCGTGACAACAGAGGAGCTTCAGGAGCATTATGCGGATTATAAGATCCTGGATGTACGAAGCAAAGAAGAATATGACGGAGCGGTCCTGTATGGAGAGGCAAAAGGAGGGCACTTAAAGGGAGCCATTCATTTTCCTTATACCTCTCTGTTTCAGGAGGACGGGACGTTAAAATCCAACACAGAGATTCAGAAGATGCTGAAGGATGCAGGCGTAGAACCGGGCGACAAGGTGGCTGCCTACTGCACCGGAGGAATCCGGTCCGCATATATGCAGGTGGTTTTGGAAATGTGCGGATATGAAACCTCCTATAACTACATAGAATCCTTCTGGAGATGGTCTGTAGCAGGCGAAGTAGAGTAGGAAGGATCCGACGGCAGGAGAAAAGAGCGACAGAAGGAAAAGGAGAGTATTTATGAAAAAGAGCAGGATAATGGCGTGGCTTTTAATAGCAATGTTGTGCATATCTGCCCCCATGACAGCGCTGGCAGAAGGAGAGGATCCGAAAGCTTCCGGGGCATCATCGGCAGTCGTGCCAGAGGCGGATACTTTGGAAGCAGCGGCAGCAACGGAAGGAGAAGCTGCAAATGCCGGAAATTCCGGGCAGGAAGAAGCAGTGGAGCCGGATAGTAGAACACAGATACTGCCGGAAACACAGCCGGTTTCTGAAACGGCAGAGGCTGCAGATGCGGAAGGCACCGACGGGGAAGCAGACGCTTCTTCTCCCTGGCAGGCGGAAGACTTTACCTACGGGATGATCGAGCATACCTTAAGCGGATGCAACTATACGCGTGAGATCCAGGTTCAGGGGACCGGGATCCTGGGATTGTCCGATTCGGGAAAGGAAAAGATCCAGGTCAACAAGCATCTGGTACTTCCGGGGAAAGCGCCGTCAGGAGAGACGGTAGTAGGAGTAGGCCCCAATGCATTTGCCAAAATGGGGATCGAGACCATCACGTTTCCCGAAGATATGATGATCCCTTATGATGATACAGTCACCCACACCATCACACGAAGAGGAAATTTCATTATCAAAAGCGGGGCTTTTTCTGATAATAATCTTACAGCGATGGATTTTCCCGAGGGAATTCTGTTTATTGACGCTGCGGCATTTAAAAACAACCGTATGACGGAGGTGCGGTTTCCGCATACGCTTTGGATGATCGGAAACCAGGCGTTTGCCTCCAACAGTCTGCGTCAGGTACAGCTTCCCGTTACCTGCGATTTTCAGTTCCAGATCGACAATATGGCGTTTGCTGACAACCAGATCCGTTCCGTCACGTTGCCGGATTATACGGAAAAGGTCTTTATGTACAGCTTTTTCAAGAACCCGGGAATGGAGGAGATCCCGGCCGAGGCGCCGGACAAAGTCAAAGCGGAAGGAGCCGGAGTCGTTTATATGTATACCAACAACGACGCTTTGTTCCAGCTGGATCGGATTCACCATCTGGGAAGGACGGCCGCCAACCAGAAATCCTGGGTACAGAAGCTGATAAAGGGAGAAGATACCCAGACAGTATGGGGAATCCGGGATTTTACCTATGAGGGGAATACGGTCACAGGACTTTCCGAGAGCGGGATCCAGAAACGGGCGAAGAATAAAAACCTGATCCTTCCTTCCCGCACAGATACCGGAGAAGTGGTAAAGGCTGTCGGAAAAGGCGGGACGATAGGAGCTTTCGTGACGGCAGAGGAAGGATTTGATTCCGTAGAGATCCCCGATACGGTAGAGACTATAGGAGACAAGGCGTTTCATTCCAGCGCTCTGAAAAGCGTCGTGATCCCGAATTCCGTTACATCTATCGGGATACAGGCATTTAGCAATAATCAGTTAAAAAAGGTGACGCTTCCGGATTCTGTTACTACATTGGGCGGAGCGGCATTTTCTGACAACCGGATGTTGGCGGAAGTGCAGATTTCTGCCGGCCTGACGGAACTGATGCCTACTGTGTTTGGACTGACAGGAAACAATGTGTCCAATGAAAATTTAAAGACGGTGATCATCCCGAAGGGAATCCGGAAAATCGGAAGGGGTGCTTTTGGAGGGCAGGCAATAGAAACCCTCAGTCTTCCGGAAGGACTGCAGGAGATTGATGCGTCTGCTTTTAAAGGAAACCATCTGTCTTCCCTGGCTCTTCCCGGAACTGTGACCAAGGTGGGAAACAGCGCTTTTGAGCAGGGAGGCGCGGGAGGCTTTCTTACGTCCCTCTTTCTGTCGGACGGCTTAAAAGAGATCGGAAGCAAGGCTTTTGCCAGAGGGGCACTGACCCGGGTGGATCTGCCATATGGACTGCAAAAGATGAACAAGCTGGCGTTTGACGGAAATCATACGGTGCCGGTGCCGGCTTATACCTCGAATGAAGAGGCGCACAAGCCGCTGGAAGTGGCGGGAGCCACCTTTACCATCAAAAAAGCGGAGGATGTTTGGACGGTCAATGACTTTACCTACGATGAGGCAGGCACTACCATAACCGGATTCTCGGAAAGCGGTCATGCGAAGAAAACCTCCATGGACACTTTGATCTTCCCGAATCAGAACACGAAAGGAGAAGATATTATCGCCATCGGAGACGGAGCAGCGGGAGGAGGCAGTCTGTTTGCCGGAGAGGGAGTCGCATTTAAAAAAGTGATACTTCCGGTTCACCTGATCAGGATCGGGAAGTTTGCCTTCGTAGACGCAGGAATCGAATCGGTAGCCTTTCCCAGCACGCTGACCTCTATCGATATGCGTGCCTTTGCCCAGAACAAGATCAGGGAAGTGGTGCTTCCGGATTCCGTTACCACGCTGGGAGCGGCGGCCTTCGGATCCAATGATACGCTGGAGAAGGTTGTGATTTCCAGGGGAATGAAAGAGATCCCTGCCAGTGCATTTGTAAATAACACACCGGTAAAAACCTTTACCTCCGTTACCATCCCGGAGGGGATCGAGAGCATTGGAAATTTCGCTTTTTCCGGAAACGGATTTACTACGCTGACGCTTCCTTCCACCGTAAAAAAGATCGGAGACAACGCCTTTGCCCAGGGAGATTGCTGCTCCAGTCTGAAAGAAGTTTTTCTGCCGGAAGGATTGACAGAGATCGGGAAAAAGGCTTTTAAGGACACGCTACTGACGCAGATCGATATTCCTGCGGGACTGCAGAAGCTGGCAAAAGATACGTTTTCCAATCAGAAAGGAACGGTGGTAAAGGTCCGCACAACAAATGAGGCGCATCTGAAGGATAATGGCAGGATTTTCTATGCCAGCTCCCAGTATCATAAAGTAGTATACGACAAGCTGACAGGAACCGGCTGGAGCAATGAAGATTTTACCTATGAGGGTGGCACTGTCACCGGCTGGTCCCAGCAGGGACACAAGACGCGGAAACGCTGTCTGGACCTGGTACTGCCGGAAGTGAATCCGGAAACCCAAGAACCGATCACCCGGATAGGAGCCGGTGCGTTCCAGATCCCGGAGGGAGAATGGGAACAGGGAAAGAGCGGGATCTATTCGCCAAACGGTATGAAGACCGTGAAGCTTCCGGATACACTACAAGCGATAGAAGAGTCTGCTTTCCAGTACAACAGTCTGGAAAAAGTGGAATTCCCGGCTTCTTTGACAGAGATTGGAAAACAGGCATTCCATTCCAATAAGCTGAAGGCGGTAGTACTTCCGGATACGGTGAAGACGATCAAGGAAGGTGCTTTTTCCGTCAATGAGATCGTGGATCTTACCTTATCCCGGGGACTGACAAAGATCCCCCAGGCAGCTTTTTCCATGAATATCAATCTGACCCATGTCACACTTCCGGACACCATTACGGAAATTGATGATTTTGCATTCGCGGGAGCCAGACTGGAGACACTTGAAATCCCGGCGTCCGTCGTGCGGATTGGAAGAAAAGCCTTTCATCTCCACCATCTGACACAGCTTCGCATCCCCGGAACAGTCAAGGAAATCGGGGAGTCTGCTTTTGAGGGAACCTTTAAATTCCTTTCTCTACGGGAACTGATCCTGGAAGAGGGGATCGAAACGATCGGAACCAATGCTTTTAAGGAAGGATATCTGGAAACCGTCCAGCTTCCCAGCAGTCTGAAATTTCTGGCAGAGAGTGTATTTCCCAATAATGCAGGGGTCAACGGAGACTATGTGGTAGCGTGCTATACAAAGAATCCGGAACACAAAAATCTGAAGGCTTCCGACAAATCTCATCGCATTGTATATCAGGGAAGCGAGTCTGCAGGGCTGTGGATGCAGGACGGAACCGGCTGGTGGTATCGCTTGGCAGACGGGTCCTATCCGGTGAATCAGTGGGAAAAGATCGATGGACAATGGTATTACTTTAATGGATCCGGTTACGCTCTTTGCGGACAGTGGCAGAGCTTTGGCGGTACCTGGTACTATTTTGACGGAAGCTGTAAGGCGGTGACCGGCTGGCAGTTTGTGGGCGGCGCCTGGTATTACTTTGATCAGGAGACCTGTGCCATGAAAACCGGCTGGATCAAGGACGGAAGCACCTGGTATTTCCTTTCCGGCAGCGGAGCCATGCACACCGGCTGGCTAAATCAGGGAGGCGCCTGGTACTATCTGAATCCGGCAGGCGGACAGATGATGACCGGCTGGATCAGCGTAGGCGGACAGTGGTACTTTATGGACAAAGAGACGGGAGCCATGCGTACCGGCTGGATCCAGGATGGAAGTACCTGGTACTTCTTAAACGGCAATGGAACCATGAAAACCGGCTGGCTGCAGAGCGGAACCATCTGGTACTATCTGAAGGCGGACGGAGCTATGGCGGAAAGTACAGTAGTAAATGTAGGCGGAACCAATTATCGGTTTGACGGATCGGGTGTGTGGATTGGATAAGAGATTCAATCCGGGAGAGATCTTTGACAGACAAAAAGGTCTGATGGAAAAGGTCTCTCCCTGCACTTATGTCAGATAACAGCAGGGGGAACATATGAAAAATAAAAGAAAAACAGGGAAGAGGATCCTTTCAGCAGCACTGGCTGCGGCATTGATGATTTCTTCCGTATGGTTTACAAAAGAAACAGAAGTCCGTGCGACAAACTGCGGCGGACTGGAGGAAGTGGACGTATATGTCCCGGGAGCCGAGGAAGTAGTAAAAAATCCGGCGTTGCACTGGGCGGTTAGAGCGTCTTTGAATGCAGTTAAAGAGCATGTTAAGATTACGCCGGAGGTTATGGAAGAAGTCAAACATTTGTCTTATGCCCAACTGAATCATCCGGAAAATTTTTCCAAGTGGAAACAGCAATACTGGATCGATGATCTGTCGGGGCTGCAGTATGCCACCAATATGGAGATCCTTGAGATCACATCCACCGCTTTCAAAGAAGGAGCCAGCCTTTCAGATCTGTCTCCTATTGAGAATCTGACGAAACTGAAAAATGTACAGTTTCCCAATGACAATCTTACAAATATCGACAAACTGAAGAAGCTGACCAACATGGAGATTCTGTATCTGGACAGTAATAAGATTCAGGATGTGTCAGCTCTTTCCGGGATGAAAAAATTGACACAGCTGTCTCTTAGCAGAAATGAGATAAAAAATGTAGAGATGCTGTCCGGGCTGAAAAATCTGAAGTATATCAACCTTTCCTACAATCAGATTTCCTCGCTTCCGGATCTGTCGGCACTTTCCAATGCGGAAAGCTTCATTGTTAGCCATAATCAGCTGACAGATGCCACGCCGATCAGCAAGCTGCATAATCTCAGGGCATTGGATCTGACAGGGAATCCGAATCTGACGAATATCAAAGCTCTGGCGACCTTGACCAATCTGGACAAAGCTAGGACTATGCTGCCGGAAGGAACCAGTAAAGAAGATCTTTTTGCGGCTATCGATATCAACAAGCTGTTCGCCAATTTCAGTATCAGCAACATGAAAGCTTCTGACGTAGAAGCAGTGGAAAAATCGCTGAGCGCCTATGAAAAACTGACACAGGAGCAGAAAACCTATATTCCTTCCGAAAAAATCCAGGCGATCCAAAGCAATCTGGAAAAGGTGAAAAACGGAGGGACGCCGGATGCCTATCCCCAATGGGATGCAGATAATGTAAAAGTTCCGGTACTGGATCGTCTGGAAATCCATGTGGTAGATAAAAAGGGAAATCCTTTGCCCAATATTTCCTTTATCAAGCATGCCATGGGAACCAAGGAATATGTTTCGGATGAAAACGGTCTTTTGACGATAGATCATAGGTTAAATGATGATTATTGGGATACTTATGTGGAGATCAAGGGAAGTGATTATGTTGCATCTCCTGCCCGTATCGACTATAAGACCAAAGACGGAAGAACCTTTACGGTAAACGGAAAGATGGTGACCGGTCTGGAGGAATACACTATAGTAGTGGTGCCGGCGGCAGAATATGTCAATAAAGACAACCTGCAAAAGGCAGTAGAGGCCACCAAGGAGGTGGAGCACGAGACGCAGTATACGGCAGATAGCTGGAAACCTTATAAAAAAGCACTGGAAGAGGCGAAAGCTGTCCTGGAGAATGTGGATGCTACTCAGCTGCAGGCGGATCAGGCGACAGAAGCTCTGAGCAAGGCGACAGCAGCCCTGACAAAATCCAGTGTCCTGCGAGCCCTGAAGGTAACGGTAAAGGACAGCAACGGAAATCTGTTTGGAAGAGCCTTTAAATTCCAATTGCATCGAAACGACACCATGGAAGGCGCTTATAACGAATATTCGGCCCCAAACACGTCTGTCGCTTATTTTATACCCACACGGGCATATAAAAGCGGGCAGATCTGGCAGGTGCATGCCTGCACGGAGGAACCCTATGAGTTTCCGGTGATCAGCGTGGAAGCCGGGGAGCAAAACGGCGAGATCTACATTCGCAAGGTAAACGGTCAGGAAGTGACCAATGGATTTGAAATGAATATTACCCTGCAGCCGGCGGAAAAATCTACGGCTACAAGAAAACCGGATCCGACCGTTTTGAAAGAGAAGCTTGCGAAGACAAAAACTTTGAACAAAGCAGAGTACATCCCGTCTACTTTTCAGGCGCTGGAAACAGCGGCAGAAGCAGGAGAAAAGGCAGCCGCTGCCGGAAAAACACAGGAAGAGATAAACGCCGCTATAGCTGCTTTGGAGCATGCGTTTGCCGGATTGAAGATCTTTCCCAACAAGGCGGCGCTACGGGAAGAACTGAACATGAAAGAGAGCCATAGGGCTTCCTATTATACAAACACCAGCTGGAAAGCCTATGAAGATCAGTATGCGGCGGCTTTACAGGTATATGAAGACCCGGAAGCCGATGAGACTGCGGTGGAACAGGCAAGAACAGCACTTCTGGAGAAAAGGAATCATCTGGTAAACAAAGGCAATAAAAATCAACTAAAAAAACTGTTGGATGACTGCAGTGGACTAAAAGCAGAAGATTACGAAAGCGGATTCGATCTGTTTACACAGGAGTTAGAGAAGGCAGCCCGGCTTTACGAGCAGGAAGACGTTACACAGGCACAGATCAATGAACAGGTCAAAAAGTTAAATGAAGTGCTTGGCTATTTGATTCCCGTAAAACCCGCCGCCCCTGCCACCTGTGAATCCGGTGTGTTCAAAGCAAATATTCTGGATGCAAAGGGAAGACCGATATCCGGCGTAAAACTTCAGTTCAGTAATGCGGAAGAGGGGGTATTTTCCGCAAAAGCTTCCGATAAAAACGGAGTGGTGGAGTTCCGCATCAGTTCCTATGATATTGGAAAAGAGATCACCGCACAATTGGCAGATACCAACTATACAACGGAAGATACCCATACGTTTACGGCCAAGGAAGGGGAAGAAGCCTATTACGCTGTGCTGGATCAGATAGACGGACAACCTTATCAGGATGGGATCAGTATCATCTATACAGTAAAAAGTCTGCAGCCGGCAGAAAAAAGCAGCCTGCAGGAAAAGATAGCGGAAGCAAAGACGGCACTGGAACAAGCAGGGAAATATACACCGGAATCTATTGCATCGCTTCAGGATGCTCTGCAGAAAGCGGAAACGGTGTATGCGGATGAAGAGGCTCTTCAAAGTGAAGTGGAAATTGCAAAAATCCGACTGTCAAATACCATATTGGGATTAAAAGAAAAAGAAGAGCCGGAACCGGAACCACAGCCTCAGCCGGATCCCCAGCCTGAGGCAGGGAAATGGCGCAGTGATCAGAACGGCTGGTGGTATCGCTTGGCAGACGGATCTTATCCGGTGAATCAGTGGGAAAAGATTGACGGACAGTGGTATTACTTTAACGGCGCCGGCTATGCTCTTTGCGGACAGTGGCAGAGCTTTGGCGGTACCTGGTACTATTTTGACGGAAGCTGTAAGGCGGTGACCGGCTGGCAGTTTGTGGGCGGCGCCTGGTATTACTTTGACCAGGAGACCTGTGCTATGAAAACGGGTTGGATCAAGGACGGAAGCATCTGGTATTTCCTTTCCGGCAGCGGGGCCATGCAGACCGGTTGGCTGAATCAAGGAGGCGCCTGGTACTATCTGAATCCGGCAGGCGGACAGATGATGACCGGCTGGATCAGCGTAGGCGGACAGTGGTACTTTATGGACAAAGAGACGGGAGCCATGCGTACCGGCTGGATTAAGGACGGAAGTACCTGGTACTTCTTAAACGGCAACGGAACCATGAAAACCGGCTGGCTGCAGAGCGGAACCATCTGGTACTACCTGAAGGCAGACGGAGCCATGGCGGAAAATACAGTAGTAAATGTAGGCGGAACCAATTATCGGTTTGACGGATCGGGTGTGTGGCTTCCTTAGCCACGCACCAAAAGGAAACACTTTGAAACATTCTCAGATAAGACAACAGGGGGAAAATACAGATGAAAACAAAATGGATGCCGGTACAGATCAAAGGGATCCTACTGGCGGCAGGCGTGCTTTTTACGGCAGGATGTATGGGAAACTCTGCCAGGGCAGAGGAGGGAATTCCTGTTTCCCAGGATACCTTTCCCAATGAAAGCTTTCGCAGCTATGTGGAAGCAAACATCGATACCAATGGCGACAAGAGTCTGTCTCCGGAAGAAAGAGCGGCGGTGACGGCCTTGGATTTCAGCGAGGAGGGACTGTCCCTGACCACGCTGAAGGGAATTGAATATTTCACGGAATTGGAATCCTTAAACTGTTCTTTCAGTGAAGTGGAAGAGCTGGACGTGACCAGAAACTCCAAATTGAAAATATTGGACTGCTCCTATAATGAAAATCTGAAGGCGATTGACGTGACGGGAAATCCGGCGCTGGAGATCCTGTATTGCTATGAAACAAAGATTGCATCTTTAAATGTGACCGAAAATCCCGGACTGATCCGGCTGGACTGCAATGCAACCCAGTTGAAAGAACTGGATGTGACCAGAAACCCAAAGCTGTTTGCCCTGAATTTTTCCGGGACGGATATTTCCTCTATCGACGTGACTCAAAATCCGCAGCTATACGAGATCTACACGACACGCTCTAAGCTGGAATCTTTGGATGTCAGCCGGAACCCGGAACTGGTGCATATCTGGGTAAGCGGGACAAACGTAACAGAACTGAATGTAAAAAACAATCCGAAGCTGGCCATTTTGATGGTGGACAATACCGCCATTACCAGTCTGGATCTTAGCGGCAATCCTGGAATGCAGGAACTGTACTGCTACAATACCCAGATCAGCAGCCTGGATCTGACGTCTTTTCCGGCATTTAAGACCCTGGAATGCTATGATACACCGATCGAACAGCTGAATCTGGGGAAGAATCCCAATCTGGTGGGGCTGGACTGTTCCAGAACCAAGATCCGATCCTTGGATCTTTCCCAGAACAAAAATCTGAAGAGACTGGAATGTGCAGAGACCAAGATCGGAAGTCTGGATCTGTCCAACCAGTCACAGCTTAGAACGCTGAATATCAAAGATACCCTGATCCAAAATCTGCAGACGCTGGATCTTCGCCACTGCAAAGAACTGGAATACCTTTTCTGTGACAGAGCCCAGATCAAGGAGATCCGTCTGGCTCCGGGTGCGCCGTTGTCCGACCTGACCTGCTCGGATAATGGGCTGACCGAGCTGGATCTGCGGGCATACAGTGGAATCTGGGGATTTTCAGCAGAACATGTAGCCAGACAGGTTCGGGACGTATATGGTCCTGTTACCAAAGGAGGAAAGATGTTCGACCTAAAGACGGTGGTGGCAGATCTTTCCAGGGTTACGGTGGCCTCGTCGGATCAGTATACCTACGATCCGGCAACCGGCATACTGACAATGGCAGGAGAAGCTCCCACAGAGGTTCACTATACCTATCAGACAGGTCTTGAGAATGTTCTGATGGACGTTCTTTTGGAGGTACATCCATTGTACGGGGAATGGATACAGGACGGAACCGGCTGGTGGTATCGCTTTTCAAACGGATCCTATCCGGTGAATCAGTGGGAAGAGATCGACGGACAGTGGTATTACTTTAACGGCGCCGGCTATGCTCTTTGCGGACAGTGGCAGAGCTTTGGCGGCACCTGGTACTATTTTGACGGAAGCTGTAAGGCGGTGACCGGCTGGCAGCTTATAAGCGGCGCCTGGTATTATTTTGATCTGCCAACCTGTGCCATGAAAACCGGCTGGATCAAAGACGGAGGTACCTGGTACTACCTTTCCGGCAGCGGAGCCATGCACACCGGCTGGCTGAATCAGGGAGGCTCCTGGTATTATCTGAATCCGGCAGGCGGACAGATGATGACCGGCTGGATCAGCGTAGGCGGACAGTGGTACTTTATGGATAAGGAGACGGGAGCCATGTGTACCGGCTGGATTCAGGACGGAAGTACCTGGTACTACCTTTCCGGCAGCGGAGCTATGCATACTGGGTGGCTGAATCAGGGCGGAGTCTGGTATTATCTGAAAGCAGACGGAGCCATGGCGGCAGACATCCTGTTAAACGTAGGCGGAATAAATTATCGTTTTGATAACAGCGGGGCATGGGTGGGATAGCCCTGCATCCGCGGAGTTTCCAAAAATAAAAAATGAAAAAATACAGATCCGGATCTTTGATACAAGGATCCGGGTCAGGGGAAAGAGAGAGGTGACAGTATGAAATGTAAGTGCGGTATCGGAAGGAAGGTGTTTGCAGCCATCACAGCAGCGGCTGTAATCATCTCTTCTTCTATGATCGGGAGTGGTATGTCCGAGGTTTTTGCAGCCAACTGCGGCGGATTGGAGGAAGTGGATGTCTATCCGCCGGGAGAAAATGAAGTGATCCGGGATCCGGCCCTGCACTGGGCTGTCCGGGCTTCCTTGAACGCCATCAAGGAACCGATACAGATGACTCCGGAAATCTTAAAAGGGGTCAGACATTTGTCTTATGCACAGTGCAACCATCCGGAAAATTTTGCTACATGGAAGCAGCAGTACTGGATCGACAATCTGGAAGGACTGCAATATGCCACAAATATGCAGGTTTTGGAAATTACCTCTACCAATATCAAAGAGGGGGCAAGCATCCGGGACCTTTCACCACTGGCAGATCTGACCAGACTGGAAAGTATCCAGCTGATCAGTGACAATATTTCGAATATTGATCCCTTGAAAAAGCTGACCAATCTGACTTTGCTGAAATTGGACAGTAATCAGATCGAAGACATTTCTGCGCTGGTCAATATGAAAAAACTTTCCACTTTGACGATACGGCAGAATCAAATCAAAGATGCGAGTGTGCTGACCGGGCTGACGGCTCTTCAGTATGCGGATCTGTCATCTAATCAGATCACTGCCCTTCCGGATCTGTCCAACCTGAAAACTCTTAAAACACTCCTTTTGGGCGGAAATCAGCTGACGGATGTTACTCCTATTGGAAAGCTTAGAAGTCTGGAAGAGCTGGATCTTTCAAAAAATCCCAATATTACAGATGTAAGAGCACTGGCCGGACTGACCAACCTGGTAAAGGAACGGACACTTCTTCCGGAGGGACTGAACAAAGAAGATCTGTTTGCAGCCATTCATGTCAATCAGCTGTTTGGGAAATTCAGCCTCAGTAACATGACTTCCGGCGACACAGATGCGGCAGAAGCCGTGCTGGAAGCCTATGACTCCCTGACAGAAGAACAAAAGACATACATCCCCTCTGAAAAAATGGAAGCAGTAAGGAGTAATCTCCAAAAGGTAAAAAGCGGAGAGGCTCCTGACGCCTATCCCCAGTGGGAAGAGGGAAATGTCAAGGTACCGGTACTGGACCGCCTGATTTTCAAAATCGTGGATAAGACAGGAAAACCTCTTTCGGGGATTTCGTTTACAAGGCATTCCATGGGAACCACCTCATTTGTTTCAGACGAGTCAGGAATCCTGACGATTCCCCACAGACCCTGGGATGAATGGAATGATCCGTGGGTGGAGATCAGCGGAACTGATTATGTAGCGTCTCCGGCAAGAGTGGAATATCGCCTGAAAGGCGGAAAGACCTTTACGGTCAATGGAAAGGAAGTCACCGGACTGGAAGAATTTGTGATTGTAGTCACGCCCAAGAATGAGTATGTGGATAAATCTGTCCTGGAGGATGCCCTAAAGAAGTCGTCTGAGACAGAAGAGGAATTTCTTTATACCGCAGCGTCCTGGGATGCATACCGACAGGCCTACGATGAGGCAAAGTCTGCCCTGGAAGATATGGAGGCCGGACAGGAGAGGGTCAATGTGGCTGCACAGAATCTGACGGCTGCCTTTCAGGGACTGACAAGGACAGACGTGGTGCGCGCTTTGAAGGTGAAAGTGACGGATAAAAACGGACATCTGTTTGCCAGAGCATTCAAGTTTCAGATCCGCCACAGTGGTACAGGAGCCAACGCCTACAATGAATATTCTGACGGGGCTACGGGAATCGCCTATTTCCGCCCCACGCCTGCCTTCAAAGCCGGACAGAGCTGGGATATTCTGGCATGCGTAGAAGAGCCTTATGAAATCTCCACTGTGAAGCTTACGATCGGAGAAAAGAACGGTGAGCTCTACATCAAACAGGTGAATGGCAAGGAGGTTTCTCCCGGATTTGAAATGACGGTGACTGTGAATCCGGCCACAAAGGCTACCGCTGTACGTAAGCCGGACAAGACGGTGCTGGAGGCAATGACGGCACAGGCAAAAGAGAAAAAAGCTTCCGATTATCTGCCGTCTACCTTCCGGGCCTTGACAGAACAGATCGCACGGGCAGAGGATGCACTGCAAAAGACAAATGCTTCCCAGGAGGAATACAACCAGGCTGCCGCAGATCTGAGGAAGGCGGAAGGATCACTGAAGAAGGTTCCGAATAAGGCGGCATTGGCAGAGGAAATCTCTTTGAAAGACAGCTATACTTCCGCCTATTATACCGCCTCCAGCTGGAAA
This sequence comes from Suipraeoptans intestinalis, assembly GCF_034091795.1. Classification (NCBI taxonomy): domain Bacteria; kingdom Bacillati; phylum Bacillota; class Clostridia; order Lachnospirales; family Lachnospiraceae; genus Suipraeoptans; species Suipraeoptans intestinalis. Next base: position 103,305 of record NZ_JAXFXH010000019.1, read on the forward strand.
AAATATGAAGAGGTGTATCTGTCGGCAAAAGCTGTTTATGAGGACAAGGAAGCAGATCAGGCACAGGTGGACAGAGCCTGCGGGGAACTGAAAGCAGGGAGAGAAGCGCTGGCCAGAGCTGCCGATAAGGCGGCTATCAAAGTATTGATAGATGCCTGCGCCAACCTGAAGGCGGAAAATTACGAAAGTGGATTTAAAGAACTGGTGGAGGTCCTGAATGCAGCAAAGAAGATCTATCAGGATCCGGATGCCACACAGGAAGCGGTGGATGCAGAGAAAGCAAAACTGGAAGATGCTATGCTGAAGCTGGTACCGGTGACTCCTAAAAAGCCGGAAACCTGTGAACCGGGGGTATTTCGTGCGAAAGTCGTAAACGGGAAAGGGCAGCCGCTTGCAGGAATTAAGTTTTCAGTGGAAAGTGAAGGAGAAAAGCTGGATCTGACACCATCGGACAAGCAGGGGCTGATCGAAGTATTTTTGATGCCTTTTGATGCACAGAAGGACTTTACGGTAACATTGTCCGACGACAGATACACGACTTCGGATACACATACTTACCGGGTAAAGAAAAAGGACGGAGTCTACGGCGGATTTTTGGATACGGTAGACGGAAAGCCTTATGAAGACGGACTGACTTTGACCTACACGCTGAAAGCCTTAAAAGAGGCAGATAAGACGACTTTGAAAAAACAATTGGAGGAGGCCGCTTTACTGGAGGGAAAAAAGGAGATGTTCACAGAAGAGTCCTTTGCAAATTTCCTGAAGGCATTGTCTCAGGCAAAAGCAGTGAATGAAGACTTTGAAGCGCTTCCAAAAGAAGTGAATGCGGCGGAAAAAGCGCTGAAGCAGGCGATAGAGCAGCTGGAGAAACGGATGGTACCGCCGGCCCTGAACGAATGGAGGATGGACGGAACCGGCTGGTGGTATCGCTTGGCAGATGGGTCCTATCCGATGAATCGATGGGAGAAGATCGACGGACAATGGTATTACTTTAATGGATCCGGTTACGCTCTTTGCGGACAGTGGCAGAACTTTGGCGGTACCTGGTACTATTTTGACGGAAACTGTAAGGCGGTGACCGGCTGGCAGACGATTGGCGGGATCTGGTATTTCTTTGATCAGGAGACCTGTGCCATGAAAACCGGCTGGATCAAAGACGGCAATACCTGGTACTACCTTGCCGGCAGCGGGGCCATGCAGACCGGCTGGCTGCAAAGCGGAGGTACATGGTATTATCTGAATCCGGCAGGCGGACAGATGATGACCGGCTGGGTCAGCGCAGGCGGACAGTGGTATTTTATGGACAGAGAAACGGGAGCTATGAGAACCGGCTGGATCCAGGACGGAAGTATCTGGTACTTCTTAAACGGCAATGGAACTATGTATACCGGCTGGCTGCAGAGCGGAACCATCTGGTACTACCTGAAGGCAGACGGAGCCATGGCACAACATACACAGTTAAACATCAAAGGAATGAATTATCGATTTGACGCCTCAGGGGTATGGATCGGTTAAAAAAGCAAAAGGAGTAGGAATATGCAGCAGACGACTTTCAAAAGGCGGATTCTTTTTGGCCTATGTGCCTTGTTTATGCTTCTGATCTTTAAGCAGGAGGCACTGGCGGAAGACAGGATGACAGAGCTGCGGATCCCGGTAGCCATGATGGACGGGAGCGCCAATCCTGCCAATCTTCGGTTTATCCGCTGGGACACGAAATACCAGGTAGGACTCAAAATGTATGCCAACAATGGGGTGTTAAAATGGAAACCGGATGAATTTTCGGCGGGAGATTATGAGATCTATATGGATCCCTCTTATGCCTTCTTTTCTTCACCGGGAATGGTGCGGGTACATGTGGAGGTAGAAGACGGCACGCCTTCTATCACTTTGATCAATGGGCAGCCGGCTTCAGAAAGCGGAGTCAGATTCCTTGTTTCTAAAAAAGGGACCACAGCCAGTGATCTGCTACATTTCAGGGCGCTGGTAAAGGACAAAGAAGGAAATCCGCTTCCCGGGATCAAATTTCGGGTCAAAAACGGAGATCCGGATGTTCTGGTGTCAGATCAGCAGGGAATCCTGACTTATCCGGTTACCAGCTGGGACGTGGATACCACAATGACAGTGGAGCTGCTGGAAGGACAGAACTGGATCGCCGCCACGACCGCCGTGTTTTCGGTTTCAGCCGATCCCTACGATGAAAATCAGGGGATCCTCTCTTCCGTCAATCACGATTCTGCATTTGTTGGAAAAGAGGTGATCCTGACACTTTCCAGACCGGAGGATATCGTACCAAAAGGATGGATAAAAAAGGACGGGATCTGGTATTTTTACCGGGACGGCAATGTGCTGTCTACCGGCTGGCTGAAAGATGGGGAGCACTGGTATTACCTGAATCCGGCAAACGGGCAGATGATGACCGGCTGGGTCGGCGTAGGCGGACAGTGGTACTTTATGGACAAGGAGACAGGAGCCATGAAAACCGGCTGGATCAAAGACGGAAGCACCTGGTACTATCTTTCCGGCAGCGGGGCCATGCACATCGGCTGGCTGAAAGATGGGGAGCACTGGTATTACCTGAATCCGGCAAACGGGCAGATGATGACCGGCTGGATCAGCGTAGGCGGACAGTGGTATTTTATGGATAGAGAAACAGGAGTTATGAAAACCGGCTGGATCAAGGACGGAAGCACCTGGTACTACCTTTCCGGCAGCGGAGCTATGCATACCGGGTGGCTGAATCAGGGCGGAGTCTGGTATTATCTGCAGGGAAGCGGAGCCATGGCAGAACAGACAGTACTATCCGTTGGCGGGATCCGGTACCGGTTCGGTGCAAACGGAGTATGGATCGGATAAGATGCAGCAGACAAAATAACATACAAAAATATTCGATGTCCTGATGGCATCTTACAGAAAATGCGATAGCAATCCTACGGCAGGAAGGGTTGCTATCTTTTTTGAAATCAGATAGAATGAAAAATATTGTTGGCAAAGAAAGGTGGCTTCCTGCAGCCGGAACGAGAACAGACCAAGAAAGAGAGTCCGACTATGATCAGTGTAGTAATGTGTACCTATAACCGGGAAAGATTTTTGAGAAGGGCAATCGAAAGCGTACAGAAGCAGACATGGACAGACTGGGAGTTTCTGATTGTGGACGATGGTTCCACCGATGGCTCCCTGGAAGTCCTGCATTCTTTTCGTGATGAGCGGATACGGATTTTTTCTGCCGGGAGAAATTCCTTTTACTGTCACACGGTCAAAACGGCTCTGCAGGAATGCAAAGGAGAGTATATTGCCTTCATCAACAGTGACGATGCCTGGTATCCTACCAAGCTGGAGGAACAGATGCAGATCATGGAAACCCACAGGGAATACGGCGCCTGCTTTACCAATGTAACTCTGGTGGATGATGAAGGAAGGGATATCACGGCGCAGTGTCCGCAGATGGCAGGGGTTTTCTCCACGATCTTTCACACACAGAAAGACTATTTAAAGCATTTTCTTTTGCATGGAAATACGCTGTGCCATCCCTCTTCCCTGATCAGAAGGGATATTTTTGAACGATCAGGAGGACTGCAGATCCTGTTTTCACAGGTGGCAGATCTGGATCTGTGGGTCCGCATCGTTACAATGGCGCCGATCTATGTGATCCCCAGGCCTCTGGTCTGGTTTCGCTGGGACGTGAAGTCCCAGGATCAGGTCAGCAGCTCTACGACCAGTCATCTGATCCGGACGTTCAACGAGGAATGTATTATCCGGAAGGAATTGATAGAAAGGCTGTCGGACAGGGAATTTCGGGAATATTTTCAGGAACTGTTTGAAAATCCGGAGTCGGCGACTCCGCTGGAGCTGGCATTTGAAAGGGCGTTTGTGCTGTCCAAATGTATGAGGGACGGCTGTGACCTGAAGCTGTTGGGATACTGGAAGATCCGGGAAGTTCTGGAGGAAGAAGGGGCAGTAGATCTTTTGTATACCCATTTTCATAAAACGATCTACGATATCTATGCGTGGGGGAAGGAGCATTTCTATGTAGACCCGTGGATCTGCCAGAAGCTGGCGGAGGGAGAACAAAAGGAAGCGATCCTTCGACAGTGTCAAAAAGAAACCGAGGATTTTCGGAAGCTGGCAGAAGATTATAAAAAGCATTCAGACGGCTATGCGGAGGCTTATAAAAAAACAGAAGCAGAGCGTCTGATCTGGAAGGAGCATTCCCGTCAGCTGGAAGAGAGGATCCGTATTTATGAAACTTCTACCATCTGGAAGATGACGAAGCCGCTCAGACAGTTTCTTGACTGGCTGAAAAGGGGGAAATAAAAAAAGGTAAAAAATGAAAGAGAAAGGAGGCGTCCTATCTGTGGAGCGTATCAAACAACTGAATACTTATGTAAATCGACCGGAGTTTAAGGAGCAGCTGCAGATACCGAAAAACGAGCTGGTGATGCTCCATCCTCTGGCCCAGGGAGAATACAACATTAACTATTGGTTTTCCCATCCTGAAACGAAAGAAAAGCTGGTGCTGCGGCTAAATACCGGCAGCCAGATGCATCTGGAGGATCAGATCGGATATGAATATAAGGCGTTAAAGCTTTTGGAGCATTCCGGGAGAACCCCCGTTCCCATCTGCGTGGATGGGAGCAGGCAGCAGCTGCCCTGGGGTATCCTGGTAATGAAATTTCTGGAAGGAAGAGCCCTGGATTACCGGAGAGATCTGCACCTTGCGGCGGAAGCCCTGGCGGATATACATAGTGTATCTGTCCCGGAGGACACGCATCTTCTTTCGCCCGGGAATCCTCTGAAAGCGATCTTGGAGGAATGTGAGGAAATGGTACAGACCTACTATCGCTCTTCGCTGGGGGAAGTAGCTGTAAAACGCCAGATAGAGCAGCTTCTTCAGGCAGGCTGGGCATACCTTCATAGAGGTGGATCTGAGAACACCTACCAGTGTTGCATCAATACAGAATTAAATTCAGGAAACTTCCTGATCCATCCGGAAGGGAAGATTCCTGCCTATGTGATAGACTGGGAGAAACCTCTGTACGGAGATATCGCTCAGGATCTGGGGCATTTTCTGGCTCCCACCACCACCTTCTGGAAGACGGATGTGATCCTGGAAAAAGAAGAAGAGGAGCAGTTTCTTAACAGGTATCTGCAGGCAGCGGACGGTCGGTTCGACACATCCTGTCTGAGGGAAAAGCTGGATCTTTACATTCCCATTACCTGTCTAAGAGGGGTCACCTGGTGTGCGATGGCCTGGGTGGAGTACCAGAATCCGGATCGTCCGATCCGAAACAGAGATACCTATCAAAAAATCTCCTCCTATCTTACAGAGGAATTTTTAACAAAGATCCGACAACGGATCGGCGCATCCAATTAGGGGAAGGAAGGCGCCGGATTTCTTTTTTATACATATTATTGAAAAGCAGATAGTCTGTAGGAAAATTATTGAGAGGAAGTGGGGAAATGACAGTCATTCCGATTCAGAATATCTATACCTTTGACCGTATGAACAACTGTGTATGTGAGTTTAATGTGGAGGTATTTGAACAGGCAACCGAACCCTTGATCCATCCCATGGCACGGCTGTGGTTGGTAAACGAGGGGATAGGGACCGTTCGGATCAACGGCAAAGAATACCTCCTGACAAGGGGAAGCCTGGTGTCTGTTCTGCCGTGGCAGATCACAGAGATCACAGAGGTGAAAAGACCCTTTCAGTTTTATGTTGTACAATACCATTTTGAGCGGATCAACGAGTTGATCAAAACATTTTTCAATCCGGGACATACGCAGATCTCTTTCATACAGACGCTTCGGAGGATGCCGGTGATCACCTTCGGAGAGGAAGTGTACAAAGAAGTGCAGCATATGTTTCACCAGATCAGGCAGGAAACACAATACCTCCACCGGGAAGAAGAAACGCAGGGAGAAGAGGCGCTTGGCAATGTCTACGTTATCAATAAGCTGATAGAGATCCTGGTGTCCTTTGGGCGCAGCAGCAGGAAGGCGCCTTCGAAAGAGCCGGCAGATATCAGCGAGATCTTCCATTTTATGTACACACATCTGAATGAAAAGATCACAGTTCCCATGCTGTCCAAAATGTTTTATCTGAGTGAGTCGGCCATCCGTTCCTACCTCAAAAGTAAAACAGGTTTATCCTTTTTTGACCTGCTGAATGAAATGCGGGTGGGGAAAATGATCAACTACCTGCTCTATACGGACCTGACGGTGGGAGAACTGGCCCAGATCTTGGGATTTGCAGATGATGCGCATATGTGCAAAATATTCAAGGCGCGGATGGGACTCAAAACCAATGAGTTCCGAAACGTCTATCAGATGGTAGGAGATGCCTGCTGCATTGCCGACAGAAAAGAAATGTATGAGCTGGTAAGCTATATTTACCGGAATCATACGGAGGATCTGCAGTTGTCCTCCATCAGCCGGCGGTTTCATATGTCCCCCAAAGATATCAACCGCATCCTGGCTTACCAGGTGGAAATGAATTTTAATGAATTTTTAAATGTGATCCGTATCAATCATGCGGCCCATCTGCTGCTGACCAGCAAAAAAAACGTGCTGACCATTGCGCTGGAGGTGGGATATCAGACAGAAAAAACCTTTACCCGGAATTTTTTACAGCTGAAAGGGAAAACGCCGGGAGAGTTCCGAAAAAAAGTACATTTGAAAACCTAGAAAAAGCGGAGAAAAGGCGCTGCCGGATCGTTTAAAAGAGGCAGACACGAAATCATCTTGTGCATGCGAACAAAATCAAACAAAAGATACAGAAATAACACAACAAAATGTCCGATAAGAAAATGACAAATTTGTTAAAGTGTTATCATGATTGTTTATAGGCCTATGAACTACATGTACAACAAAGGAGGAAAGTGTTATGTCAAATTTTGAAATGCCAAAGTATCATCATCCGGACTTTACACAGGAAATGTTTGTAAATGCGCCGGATGCCGTGTATGAGGAGGCAGAAAAAGACGGGGTAGTGCCTGAATATTATCACAGTACATCTATGTACCCTGAATACTTTAAGATCAACGGAGAATGGAAGCTTGCGGAAGAAAGCCGTATGGATTCCTGTGTGATCCTTTGTGATGACGGGCACCTGGCAGTGGTAGAATCAAGAAATATCAAAAAAGGGGACAAGGTACTTCTTGGAAGAAAAGAAAGGTGCGAGGAAGGCGTGTACATGCACTGTCACGGATTCGAGGAAGCCGGAGAAAAACTGGACGATCAGTTTGTATTCCGTCAGGGAAGAAGCCGTGAGACGTCCTACGCACGGGACTATGACAAATTGTTTGAATTGTTAAAGCATGAAAAAGAAAACGGCGGAAAGATCGTATGGGTAATGGGACCGGCATTTGCTTTCGATGCAACTGCAAGGGCTTCCATGCAGGCCCTTGTGGAAAACGGATATGCTCACGGGCTTCTGGCAGGAAACGCTCTGGCTACGCACGATCTGGAAGGAGCTCTTTTGCATACGGCGCTTGGCCAGGATATTTACAGCCAGCAGTCCCAGCCGAACGGACATTACAACCATCTGGACGTTTTGAATAAAGTAAGAAGAAGCGGATCGATCCCACAGTTCATGAAGGACTATAACCTGAACGACGGCATCATCTGCAGTTGTGTAAACAACGACGTACCCATCGTACTGGCAGGCTCTATCCGGGATGACGGACCGCTTCCGGAAGTGTATGGCAACGTTTACGAGGCGGCCAACGCAATGAGAGGGATCGTAAAGGAAGCGACAACGGTGATCTGTCTGGCGACCATGCTTCATACTATCGCTGTGGGCAATATGACGCCGTCTTTCCGTGTACTGAAAGACGGAACCATCCGTCCGGTTTATCTCTACACGATAGATGCAGACGAATTTGTTGTAAACAAGCTTCTGGACAGAGGAAGTCTCTCGGCAACGACCATGGTAACTAATGTTCAGGATTTCATTACCCGTGTTGCCAAAGGTCTTGGCGTAATGGAATAGTTTCCCGGGTAAAGGAATGGAGAAAAGAGTTATGATGAAGAAGAATAGTATGCTGGGGAAATTGGCTCTATTGTTCGTAGCAGTTGCCTGGGGAAGTTCCATGGTTGTGATCAAAGGTTCTACGGACACATTGTCGGCAGGCGCGCTTCTTGCTTGTCGTTTCACAGTGGCAGGCGCGCTTTTGGCGCTGGCAAATATTAAAAAAATCAAACAGATTGACAAAGACTATATCAAGAGCGGTATTTTTATCGGGGTATGTCTGTTTATGGCATATTTTACACAGACCATCGGCGTTATGCTGGAGATGCCGGGGAAGAGTCACTTCCTTTCTTCGGCGTACTGCGTGTTCGTACCGTTTCTTGGCTGGCTGATCCTGAAAGATAAGCCTAAGATTTTTCACATTATCGCTGCAACGATGTGTGCAATCGGGATTATCCTGGTATCTGTGGCGGGAAATTTCAGCATCAGCTACGGGGATAGTATTTCTATCCTGAGTTCTGTGTTCTGGGCATCCCAGATCATTGCTATTGCAAAATGGGGAAAAGGAAAGGATCCTGTCCTGATCACCATGCTTCAGTTTGTGGTATGTGCCGTTTTGGCATGGGTCTTTACGCTGTTTACGGAAAATCCGGCAGCGATCCAGTGGGATATGGGAGCAGTCGGAGGAGTGCTGTACCTTGGTATCGTGTGTTCCGGAATCTGCTTCCTGTTGCAGACCATTGCACAGAAAACAGAGAATCCTACCAGCGTTTCCATTATCCTGAGCTTTGAAAATATTTTCGGGCTTGTATTTGGGGCGGTTTTCTTTGGCGAGAAGTTTACGCCGCGCTCCATTATGGGATTTGTATTGATCTTTGCCGCTATTTTGATAGCGGAAACAGAGCCGTCTTTCCTGAAAAAGAAAAAAGCAAAGTAGAGGGAAGAAAAAGGTTTCCTGGGATCCTTTGAGATCCTGTACGTCAAGAAAGGAGCGGCGGTCAGAAGGCCGCCTGCGCCCTTTCAAAAAATTATCGGTCTTTCCAACCGCCCGTTGTTTTGCTATACTGTATCAGTCAGAAAAAGAAAGAAATGGGGGATCAGAGATGAAGCTATTGGTAATAGACGCACAGGGCGGAGGTATGGGGAAACAGCTGGTATCAGCGATCAAAAAAGAGTTTCCTCTGGCGGAGATTACAGCGGTGGGAACCAACTCCCTGGCTACGTCCAACATGTTAAAAGCAGGAGCGGATCATGCTGCAACGGGGGAAAATGCAGTAGTAGTAGGCTGCAGAAGGGCAGAAGTCATTATAGGGCCGGTAGGGATCGTGATTGCAGACTCCATGTATGGGGAAATTACGCCCAGAATGGCAGAAGCCGTGGGGCAAAGTGAGGCAAAGAAGTTTTTGCTCCCCATGAGTCACTGTAACAATACCATCGTGGGAGTGGGAAATACTTCCATGGGGTTTTTGATGGCATCCGTCATCGAAGAGTTAATTCAATATTTTCACTGCTAGAAAGCAGCACCATAGGAAGGGGATCCCGGCTGAAAACAGCACGAAGCGTAACGGAAGTACAGAAGTATTTCAACAGCAGGCAGCCGGATACAAAGTTCTATGGAGCACACAAAATAAGAAATGTCAGAAGGCATAAGAACATCCAGAAGGGTGGTTCGTATGCTTTTTTTCATTTCAGAAGAGAGGGAATCTATGAAAAGAAAAATCGTGAGTATCGTATGTATAACGGCAATGGTGGCGCTGGCTGCATTTGGATGCAAAAAAGCGCCGGAGAACAAGGAGGCTTCCGTCGGAAAGGAAGAGGGAGTAAAGGCGTACGTGGGGACGTATCTGTTTAAAAAGAGTCTGGATCCTATCAAGGGGGCTATGGCCTATGGCTATCCGTTTATTAACAATGCTTTGATCAAAGTGAACAGCCAGTCAGAATATGTAGGAGACCTGGCAAAAAGCTGGGAGATCAGCCAGGATTTTCTGACTTATACCTTCCATCTGAAGGAAGGGATCAAATTTAGCGACGGAAGCGACTTTCATGCGGAGGATGTGGTATTTACCTATGAAACGGTGCAAAAAAATCAGGCGGACAATGAAAATGTAGATCTGACGCAGCTTGAATCGGTATCAGCCCTTGACGAAAACACAGTGGAATTCCGGTTAAAAGAAGCGTATTCTCCGTTTTTGGATACTACGGCGCTTCTTCAGATCGTACCGTCAGATGCATATGACAGCAAAGCCTTTGACACAAACCCCATCGGAACAGGGGCTTACAAAGTAGCGCAGTATGACACAGACCAGCAGATCATCCTAGAGACAAACGAGCATTACTTTGGAGAAAAGCCTTCTATCGAGAAAGTCACATTGGTAAATATGGACATCGACGCTGCCTTTGCAGCCGCAAAAGCAGGAGAACTGGATCTTGTTATGGTGGAAACAAGCTATTCCAAAGAAAACGTGAAGGGAATGACCTTGCAGAAGCTGGAAACAATGGATGTAAGAAATGTCAGCCTTCCGGTTCGCCCGGTAACGAAGATGGAGAATGCAAAGGGAGAGGCGGTGACTGTTGGAAATCCGGTAACTTCCGATCCGGCGGTAAGAAAAGCGCTTTCTATAGGGATTGATCGTCAGAAGATCATAGAGCATGCCTTTGACGGAATCGGGATCCCGGCTGTAAACTTTACGGACAATCTTGTGTGGGCGAGCACCGATACCTATCCGGACAAGCAGACGGACGAAGCCAAAGCGCTTTTGGATGAGGCAGGCTGGAAGGTAGGAAAAGACGGGATCCGTGAGAAGGACGGACAGGCGTGTGCCTTCCACCTGTACGCAGCGGCAGGCGATACAGACAGATATCACCTCTGTGTGGCGCTTGCGGAAAATGCAAAAGAGCTGGGAATCGACATCCAGGTAAAAACAGCTACCTGGGATGAGATCCTGACCCTGCAAAACACGGAGCCTATCATATGGGGCTGGGGACAATATTCTCCGACGGTCCTGTCTTCTTTGTTTCAGTCAGACCTGTTCCTGACGGGAGGGTATGATAATGCGTCAGGCTATGAAAACCCGCAGGCGGACGCCAAGATCCAGGAAGCGCTGACTGCCGACACACAGGAAAAAGCCATCGCCTCATGGAAGGAACTGCAAAAGATCGTGGAGCAGGATTACACCAATCTGTTTCTTGTAAATATTCAGCATTGTTACTTTGTCAGCGACAAACTGGATATTTCCGTAGATACACAGATCCCACATCCCCATGGCCACGGGGCGCCTGTGATCTGCAATATGGCAGACTGGAAGCTGAAATAGAACCGGAGAAAAGGCTATGAAACAAGGAAAAAAGTTATTAGAAGAAAGTATAAGGATGTTGCTGCTTTTAATAGCGGTCAGCATTGTGGCGTTTTTACTGATCACAAAGGCGCCTATCGATCCACTTGTTTCCTACATCGGTACAAATTCAACACTGTCGGAGGAGGCAAAAGCAGAGATCGTAAAGGAATGGGGATTGAAAGATCCCCTTCCCCAACGATTTTTTATCTGGGTCAAGCATGCGGTGCGTGGAGATCTGGGAAGATCCATCACCTATAAAAAGTCGGTCAGCACGGTGATCCGGACAAAATTTTCTTATTCCATCCTGCTCATGATGCTGGCATGGCTCTTTTCCGGCGTCCTGGGATTTGTCATAGGGATCTTCTGCGGGATGCGCCAGGGAGGGATCCTGGACAAATTAATAAAAACTTTCTGTCTTCTGATCAAATCGGCGCCGGTTTTCTGGATCGGACTTTTGGCTTTGACAGTCTTTGCAGTCTGGCTGGGCTGGTTTCCTATCGGAATGGCAGTTCCTACGGGGAAACTGGCCTCAGATGTTACGGTGGGAGACCGTATCCGCCATCTGGTCCTGCCGGTATTTACGCTTACGCTTGTGAGCATCAGTGAGGTTGTATTATATACACGGCAGAAGGTGATAGAGATCAGGAACAGCGATTTTATCCTGTATGCAAGGGCCAGAGGAGAAAACAACAGACAGCTTGTCCGACGTCATATTTTACGAAATGTGGCTCTTCCGGCTATCACGGTACAGTTTGCTTCTTTTAACGAACTATTTGGAGGGATGGCGCTTGCAGAGACTGTATTTGCCTATCCCGGTATTGGAACGGCAGCAACTGCCGCAGCTACCAATGCAGACGTACCGCTTCTTTTGGGAATTGCCGTATGCAGCGCAATATTTGTATTTGTGGGAAATCTGATCGCCAACCTGCTGTATGGTGTGTTTGATCCCCGGATCAGAGAGGGGGAGCAGCGTGAATAAAAGACAGATTTGGAACAGGCGGATCCTGGTGGCTCTTTTGGTGTCCGCTGCAGTCGTATATCTGGCAGGGATCTTTTTCTGGGGGATTTCTATGGATCCTTCCTGTTATGATACAAATTATGCGGACAAATTTATATCTCCGGGATCAAAGCACTGGTTTGGCACGGATTTTGTAGGAAGAGATATGTTTTACCGATGTATCAAAGGATTGTCCAACAGTCTGATCGTGGGGATCCTGGCGTCGGTCGTCAGCTCTGTCATTGCTTTGGCGGCCGGAATTGCCTCCGCTGTGTTTGGCGGCTGGGTGGACCGATGTGTAAATTGGTGTGTGGATCTGTGTATGGGTCTGCCCCATCTTGTACTTTTAATACTGATCTCTTTTATGATGGGAAAGGGGGTCAGGGGAGTCACGATAGCGGTAGCTCTGACCCACTGGCCTTCCCTGACCAGGATCGTCCGCTCGGAAGTGATGCAGATACGATCCTCACAGTACGTGCAGGCGTCATACCGATTGGGAAAATCAAAGATCTATGTGGCAGTCCGTCATATTCTGCCGCATGTTCTTCCGGTATACATGATCGGACTGATCCTGTTGTTTCCCCATGCGATCATGCATGAGGCTGCCATCACCTTCCTTGGGTTTGGGATGCCTGCAGAAATGCCTGCCATCGGCGTGATCTTATCAGAGGCGATGAATCATATCACAACAGGAAAATGGTGGCTTGCCCTGTTTCCCGGATGTATGCTTCTGATCGCAGTGATTCTATTTGACGTGATCGGAGAAAATCTTAAAAAACTCTGGAATCCGGGAAGCGCACAGGAGTAGGGGGAGAAATGAAAGAGAAAAGTATTTTAACGGTAGACGACCTGGTTGTGTCGTTTCATATGTATAAAGGTTTGTTTCGGAAAGAGCGTCTGGAAGTCGTGCATTCTCTTTCTTTGGATGTCAATCAGGGAGAGATCGTGGCTGTGGTAGGCTCCAGCGGATCCGGGAAAAGCCTTCTTGCTCATGCCATCATGGGGCTTCTTCCCGACAATGCAGCGATGAGTGGAAGGATTTGCTATGACGGAGAAGAGCTGACGCAAAAGACCAGAAAAGCTCTTCTGGGAAAAAAGATGACGTTCATCCCACAGTCTGTAGACTATCTGGATCCTGTAATGAAGGTGGGAAAGCAGGTGATAGGAGTCTATTCCACAAAGGAACGCCAGGAGGAACTGTTTGAAAAATACAAATTGCCGAAAGAAACAGAGGAGATGTATCCGTTTCAGCTTTCAGGAGGAATGGCAAGAAGAGTACTGGTCTCATCGGCAGTCACGGAGATGCCGCAGCTTTTGATCGCAGATGAGCCCACGCCGGGGCTGGGAATTGAGATGGCCATGGATACGCTGAAGCATTTTCGGGAGATTGCAGATCAGGGGGCGGGGGTGCTTCTGATTACCCATGACATTGACCTGGCGTTTTCGGTGGCTGACAGGATCGCTGTGTTTTATGCCGGGACCATCCTGGAATCTGCTCCGACGGAAGACTTTCTTGCCGGTGCAAAAAAACTTCGCCATCCTTACAGCAAGGCGTTTATTTCCGCACTTCCGCAAAATGAGTTTCAGGCCATGGAAGGTGTCCAACCCCATGCGGCCTGCCTGCCAAAGGGCTGCCTGTTTGCGGACCGTTGTCCGAATGTGACGCAGGAATGTTTGGAAGAGATTCCCATGAGAAGCTTACGCGGCGGAAAGGTCAGGTGTGTACATGCAACTTAGCGCAGAAAATATCAGTTTTCGATATACAGAAACATCTCCCTGGATCTTAAAGGATGTCAGCCTGAAGGTAGATACGGGGGAAAGAGTGGGGATCGTCGGGCCCTCCGGATACGGGAAGAGTACACTGGCAAAAATTTTGGCGGGATACCAGCGTGCAGAGGTCGGGCAGGTTTTGATCGATCAAAAGCCTGTACAGACAAACGGATTCTGTCCGGTACAGCTGATCTACCAGCATCCGGAACTGGCGGTCAACCCCAGGTGGAAAATGGAAAAAACCCTGAGAGAATGTTGGGATCCGGATGAAGAGGTCCTACGGTGCTTCGGCATTGAAAAGGACTGGCTGAAAAGATGGCCGCGGGAGCTGTCAGGAGGAGAATTACAAAGGTTTTGTATTGTACGGCTGCTAAGTCCCAAGACAAAATTTTTGATCTGTGATGAGATCACAACGATGCTGGACGTTATCTCCCAGGCGCAGATCTGGAACAGGCTTCTTATGCTGTCAGAAGAACGCAGCTACGGAATGGTGATCGTCACCCATAATATGGAACTGGCAAAACGGGTCTGCACAAGAATCATTGATTTAAGGGAAATAAACCGGAGGTAGGGAAAATGGATACAAAGAAGATACTGGAACAGGTAAAAGAGGGAGAACTCTCCATAGAAGAGGCGGAAGAATGGTTTCGCAGACAGCCGTTTGAAGATCTAGGCTATGCAAAGCTGGATACACACAGAAAGCTGCGCTCCGGATGTGCGGAAGTGATCTTTTGCAGCGGAAAAGCAGACGATCATCTGTTAAGCATCTATGAACGTCTTTATCTGGCAGAAGGAGAAGTGCTAGGAACGAGAGCCGACAAAGAGCAGGCGGCGCTTGTCCAGGGAAGATTGAAGGAAGTCGTCTATGATCCTCTGTCACGTATTTTAAAAATCGAAAAGAAGGACAAGGAGTATGTGGGAAAGATCGTAGTGTGTACGGCGGGGACGGCGGACATTCCGGTGGCGGAAGAAGCGGCGCAGACGGCAGAATTTTTCGGGAATCGGGTAGAACGACTGTACGATGTGGGAGTAAGCGGACTACACCGTCTGCTTTCCCGGGTAGAAACCGTTCAGAAAGCCAACTGTGTGATCGCAGTGGCGGGAATGGAGGGAGCGCTGGCAAGTGTGATCGGAGGGCTGGTAGACAAGCCGGTGATCGCAGTTCCTACCTCTGTCGGCTATGGGGCAAGCCTGAATGGGATTTCGGCACTTCTGACAATGATCAATTCCTGTGCCAACGGCATTGCTACCGTAAATATTGATAACGGCTATGGGGCTGGATATATCGCATCACAGATCAACAGACTGGGGGTATACAAGAATGGGTAAACGAAAACTATATCTGGAATGCTACGCAGGGATCAGCGGCGACATGACAGTGGCAGCTCTGCTGGATCTGGGGGCAGATCCAAAGGTGTTGGACGAGGCATTAAACAGTCTTTCCATCAGCGATCAGTTTCAGACCAGGATCAGCAGAGTGTCAAAATCAGGACTGGATGCCTGTGATTTTGAAGTGGTACTCCGGGAGGACAATCATGACCATGATATGCAGTATCTGCATGGCCACAGCCATGGGCAGGAGCATTCACACAGCCATGATCAGGAACACACACACAGTCACGATCAAGAGCACACACACAGTCATGCGCAGGGACATTTACACAGCCACCAGGCGAAGGAAGAGGGCTGTGGTCACTGTCACCGAAGCCTGACAGAGATCCAGAAGATCATCTACAACAGCTCCCTGACAAACCGTGCAAAAAAGCTGGCGGAAAGCATGTTTGATATTCTCGCAAATGCAGAAGCAAAGGCTCATGGAACATTAAAAATAAAGGTACATTTCCACGAAGTGGGCGCCGTGGACTCGATCGTAGATATGATTGCCGCTGCCGTTTGCATAGATAATCTGGGAATTGATGAGGTGATCATCCCGGCGCTTTATGAAGGAATCGGAACCGTTCGGTGTCAGCATGGAATCCTGCCTGTTCCGGTTCCTGCCGTCGTCAATATCGTCAATACAGAAAACCTTACCCTGCACATTACAGAAACGGAAGGGGAGTTTGTCACGCCTACAGGGGCAGCGATAGCAGCAGCGATCAAGACAGAGGACAGACTTCCTGAAAAATTCCGTATCCTGAAGACGGGGATTGGGGCAGGAAAGAGGACCTATGAAAGACCCAGCATCCTGCGGGCAATGCTGATCGAAGAACAGAAACAGCCGGCTGCCGGATCGGACTGTATCGTAAAACTAGAAACCAATATAGACGACTGTACGGGAGAAGCGCTTGGATACGCAATGGAACGGCTGATGGAAGCGGGAGCAAGAGATGTACATTATTTCCCGGTTTTCATGAAAAAGAACCGACCCGGCTATCAACTGAATGTGATCTGTACCCAAGAGCAGATTCCTTCCCTGCAAAAGATCATCTTTGAGGAAACCACCAGCATCGGTATCCGGATCCAGCATATGGAAAGAAGTGTTTTGCCAAGAGAGATCCAGACACGCGACACGTCACTGGGAGAAGTGCAGGTAAAGATCTGTCACCTTCCATCCGGGCCAAGGATCTGTCCGGAACATGAAAGTATTGCAAAAATCTGTAAGGAAAGTGGAAAATCCTGGCAGGAAGTATACCGCCGGATCATTGAGGAATGCCGATAGATGAAAACATATGAAGAAAAAAAGAAATTCCTTCATGAGAGAGCGGCTTCTCTTATGAAAGAAGACCTTGTACTTGCTTTTTCAGGAGGCGTAGACAGCAGCCTTCTTCTGAAGATATTTTGTGAGGCGGCGAAACCTTTCCGGACGACGGTATACGCCGTTACCGTACATACGGAGCTGCATCCTCTGAAGGATGTTAAGATCGCCAGACAGGTGGCAAGGGAGGCGGGGGCGCAGCACTTTGTGGTCTACATCAATGAGCTTCAGGAGGCCGATATCCGGCTCAATCCCAAGGACCGGTGCTATCGCTGTAAAACGCTGCTGTTTGGCAGACTGAAAGAAAAAGCAAAGGAGCTGGGGGCGGATACGGTGGCAGAAGGAACCAACGAAGACGATCTGCATGTGTACCGTCCGGGTATCCGGGCTTTACAAGAACTGGGCATCATCAGTCCTTTGGCAGAAAGTGGGTTTACCAAGGCAGAAGTACGGAAGCTGGCACAGGAGTACGGCATTTCTGTGGCAAACCGTCCGTCCACCCCCTGTATGGCGACCCGTTTTCCCTATGGGACGGAACTGAATTGCGAAAAGATGCGCCAGGTAGAAGAGGAGGAAGAATGGCTGAAGACCTTTGGATTTTATAATGTAAGGATCCGGGTGCATGACGATACCGCAAGAATCGAAGTAGATGAAAGGGATCTGTCTTTGCTGTTAAAAAACAGAGAGAAGATCGTCAGGCGGCTGAAAAAATCCGGTTATACTTATGTGACGGTGGATCTGGAAGGATTCCGTTCGGGAAGTATGGACATTCAGGATAGACATTCATAAAAAAAGCTTGCTTTTATAAATTGTAGATGGTAGAATACAAGAGTATGCCGCACAATGAGGTTTTAAGATTCTTCGGAACACCGAAATTGGCGAGTAATGATTATAGGAGGTGCCATATGTACGCGATTATAGCAACAGGTGGTAAGCAGTACAAAGTAGCAGAAGGCGATGTCATCAGAGTGGAAAAGCTTGGTGTGGAAGCTGGAGAAGCTTATACATTTGATCAGGTTCTGGCAGTCAGCAACGATGGATTGAAAATCGGAAATCCGGTAGTTGAAGGCGCTACTGTTGAAGCTACTGTAGTTGAAAACGGTAAGGCAAAAAAGGTCATCGTTTACAAGTACAAAAGAAAAAGCGGATACCATAAGAAAAATGGTCACAGACAGCAGTACACTGCAGTGAAGATCGAAAAGATCAACGCTTAATTATTTGGAGAGCATCCATGATTCAGATAACCCTTTACAGAAATCCACAGAAAGAGTATTGTGGGTTCCGGTCTTCGGGACACGCAGGATTTGCCAGGGCAGGACAGGATATTGTCTGTGCGTCCGTTTCCGTCTTGATCATTAATACGATCAACAGTATAGAAACGTATACAAAGGATAAGTTCTCTGTGGTTTCTGATGACAAAAAAGGGCTGATCGATTATCAGCTAAAGGACCGGCCGTCAAAGGAGGCAGAGCTTCTCTTAAAAGCGATGGCGCTGGGACTGCAACAGCTGGCTGATGATAAACACTATGCAAGATACATTGATTTAACATTCGAGGAGGTGTAGCACAATGATGAAATTAAACCTTCAGTTTTTCGCTCATAAAAAAGGTGTGGGTTCTACCAAGAACGGACGTGATTCCGAGTCCAAAAGACTGGGAGCCAAGAGAGCAGACGGACAGTTTGTAAAGGCAGGAAACATTCTTTACAGACAGCGGGGAACCAAGATTCACCCGGGTGTGAATGTAGGACGCGGCGGAGATGACACCTTGTTTGCACTGGCAGACGGAGTTGTGAGATTTGAGAGAAAAGGAAGAGATAAGAAACAGGTTTCTATCTACCCGGTAGCTCAATAACAGAAGAGATCAAGAGTGTTGCAGGATAACTACTATCAGTTATAAAGCAGCACTCTTTTTTGAAAGGATGGAAGATATGTTTGCAGACAGAGCAAAGATATTAATAAGATCTGGTAAGGGAGGAGACGGGCATGTAAGCTTCCGAAGAGAACTCTATGTCCCCAACGGAGGGCCGGACGGAGGAGACGGCGGACGCGGGGGAGATGTGATCTTCGAAGTGGACAAAGGACTGAATACCCTCCAGGACTACAGACATAAACGAAAATATCTGGCAAAGGACGGACAGGAAGGCGGCAAAAGAAAATGCCACGGGAAGGATGCTTCCGACATTATCTTAAAGGTTCCGGAGGGAACGGTGATCAAAGAGGCAGAGTCGGGAAAAGTCATTGCAGATATGTCGGGAGACAATTGCAGGCAGGTAGTCCTTAAAGGGGGAAGAGGCGGCCTGGGTAACCAGCATTTTGCCACGTCTACGATGCAGGTCCCCAAATATGCACAGCCGGGACAGCCGGGACAGGAACTGACGGTGCTGCTGGAGCTGAAAGTCATTGCCGACGTTGGTTTGATCGGTTTCCCAAATGTGGGGAAATCCACTTTCTTATCCAGAGTTACCAATGCAACTCCCAAGATCGCCAATTATCATTTCACCACACTGGCTCCCAATCTGGGAGTGGTGGATTTAAAAGACGCAAAAGGCTTTGTGATCGCCGATATTCCGGGGTTGATCGAGGGAGCCTCTGAAGGAGCCGGTCTGGGACATGAATTTCTAAGGCACATAGAAAGAACCCGCCTTATGATCCATGTGGTAGATGCTGCCGGTACGGAAGGGCGAAGTCCCATAGAAGATGTTTACAAGATCAATCATGAGCTGAGCAGCTACAGTGCAAGCCTGATGGAAAGACCGCAGGTCATTGCAGCCAACAAGACAGATCTGATCTTTGCAGGCGGGGAAGAGGATCCGGTAGAGCTTTTGAAAAAGGAGTTTGAACCGCAGGGTATAAAAGTGTTTCCTATTTCCGGGGCGACCGGCGAAGGACTGTCAGACCTGCTGTATTATGTTTCCAGGGAACTGGAGACCATGGATCAGGCGCCTGTCATATTTAATCAGGAATATTTTCCGGAGGAGGAATTGATCTACGAAAATCTCCCCTATACGGTAGAAGTAGAAGATGGAATCTATGTAGTGGAAGGTCCCAAGATCGAAAAAATGCTTGGATATACCAATCTGGATTCGGAAAAGGGTTTTGCATTTTTCCAGAAGTTTTTAAAAGAGGCGGGGATTTTGACAAAGCTGGAAGAAGCAGGCATAGCGGAGGGAGACACGGTTCGTATGTATGGTCTCCAATTCGACTATTACAAATAAGAAAGACTGAGGAGAGAAGAGATGACGACAAAGCAAAGGGCTTATTTAAAAGGCCTGGCAATGAATCTGGACCCCATTTTCCAGATCGGAAAAAACAGCATGACTCCGGAGATCACGGCTGCAGTAGAGGAAGCACTTGCGGCAAGGGAACTGATAAAGATCAGCGTCCTGAAAAACTGTGCGGATGATCCCAGAACTCTGGCAGAGATTCTGGCAGAGCGGACACATGCGCAGGTTGTCCAGGTGATCGGGAAAAAGATCGTGCTGTACAGAGAAGGAAAAGAAAAGCAGAAAAGGATCCAGCTTCCCAAATAAGCAGGCATGAAAAAAAAGAGAAGCAGGAGAAGAAACTATGAAGATTGGAATCATGGGAGGAACCTTTGATCCGGTACATAACGGACATCTGATCCTGGCAGAAGCGGCGTTGATGCAATATCATCTGGACACTGTCTGGTTTCTCCCAAACGGGCATCCGCCTCACAAGCAGCAAAACACGATTGAATGTACCATAGAAGACCGGATCCACATGCTGGAACTGGCAATTGCAAAGCAGCCTTCTTTTGGACTGGAATTATATGAAACGAAGAAAACAGATATTGCATTTTCGGCAGATACACTGGAATATCTGGCCAGGACCCACGCAAAAGACCATCTTTACTTCATTATAGGCGGAGACTCTCTTATGACGATAGAGTCCTGGGTCCGCCCGGAAGACATTTTCAGATACAGCACTGTCCTGGCTACCTACCGGAATGAATTAAACACAAAGGAAGGACTGATCCGGCAAATTTCCCATCTTACTGAAAGATATCGGGGAGATATCCGACTATTTGAGACGCCCATCCTTCCCATCTCTTCCAGAGAGCTTCGCAGACAGATCCGAAGCGGGCAGCCCGTATCCGGAATGCTCCCGCCGGAGGTGGAGGCATATATCCGAAAAAAGGGGCTATACGGGGCACGGGATAGTCTGTCATTATGAGAGGATATAACGGATAGGTAAAGGTAAAGAAGAAACAGAAGAAAGAAAAAGGCTGTGATACAGGAACCAGAACCAAGATGGAAGGAGAGTACGATGCACCAGACGATCAGGCAGATTGAGGAAAAGCTGAAGGGACAAATGACCTATTCCCGATACAGGCATACACAAGGGGTTATGTATACCGCTTCCGCCCTTGCCATGCGGTATTCCTGCAATATCCGAAAGGCAATGCTGGCCGGCCTTCTCCATGACTGCGCAAAGTGTATTCCGGCAGAGGAAATGCTTCGGTTATGTGAGAGATATCAGGTATCTCTTTCCTCTCACGAGAAAGCGCATCCCCCTTTGATCCATGCAAAGCTGGGAGCGGCGCTGGCAAGAGAAGAGTACGGGGTAAAAGAAGCGGAGGTATTGGATGCGATCACCTGGCATACTACAGGCAGAGCAAATATGAGCCTTCTGGAAAAAATCATCTTTGTGGCAGATTATATTGAACCAAACCGTCCGGCTTTTGAAGGGATCGATCTGGCGCGAGCCGCTTGTTTTCGGGACATAGACGAGGGAGTCTGGCTGGTGTCCGGGCAATCTCTTCACCATCTGAAACAAAGAGGGATCTCCATTGACCGGAAAACAGAAGAAACCTACGAATTTTATCATCGCTAGAAGAGACTGAAAAGTGTTCCGATAAAAACAGATTGGCGATACAGACAGTTGAAGAGCAGGGAGGGAAACAGATTGAAGGAAATCAAGAAAATGGCAGCAACCATTTATCATGCATTGGATGAAAAAAAAGGAGAACAGATCCTAATTCTGGATGTTTCACAGATTTTTTCCTTTGCAGATTATTTTGTCATTACCAACGGTTCCGGAAGTACACAGATCCAGGCGTTGGTAGATGAAGTGGAGGAAAAGATGCACAAAGCAGGATTTTCTCTGAAAAGCAAGGAAGGACGTAATATGTCCACCTGGATGCTGCTGGATTACGGAGATGTGATCGTACATATTTTTGACAGGGAAAGCAGAGAATACTATCACCTGGAAAGGATCTGGTCCGATGCAAAGGCAGTGGATCCGGAAGAAATCCTGTCCTGATACAGAAAGTTGTAAAAACGCTGTAACCTTTGTTATTTCAGGCTACAGCGTTTTTTATGAGGGGGAGTCTATATACCTTGGGTTCATTTCGTTTTCACGACAGAAGAACGAAACTGTAGAAAACAGGTACAGACCACCCCTCTTGTATTTATATGATTGTATTTATACGGGTTGTATTTGTCCTCGCCTGCAAAGAGCAGCTCTGTCCTGCTGGCTGCAATGACCTGTGGTTTTTCTATCAGGAAACATGAAAGCGGAATACGCCGATCACCTTGCCCAGGATATCACAGTGGGGGACGATGATGGGTTCCAGCGCGTCGTTCTCCGGCTGAAGCCGGAACATCCCATTGCTTTCTTTATAAAAACGCTTTACGGTAGCGCTGTCGTCGATCAGGGCGACTACGATTTCTCCATTTCTTGCTACCGGACATTGTTCCACCAGGATCAGATCTCTGTCCAGAATCCCGGCCTGAATCATGCTGTCACCTCGTACCTTCAGCATATAGGTGGGATTTTGGGGGATATATTCCGTAGGAACAGGAAAGTAGTCCTCGATATTTTCTTCGGCAAGGATCGGTTCTCCCGCAGCCACCTGTCCCACGATGGGAACATTGGCCATTTCCCGGCGCATCAGCATAAAATCATCGTCCAGAATCTCGATAGCTCTTGGCTTGGTAGGATCCCGGTGAATGTACCCGTTTTTCTCCAAAGACTCCAGATGTGCATGGACAGAGGAGGTGGATTTCAAATGAACTGCCTGGCAGATGTCTCTTACGGCAGGCGGAAATCCCCTTTCTACGATCTGCATTTTAATATAATCTAATATTTCCTGCTGTTTTGCACTGATCTTACCCTGAGCCATAATATCCCTCCACACATCCGTTTTCGTGTTTTCATTTTAGCATAGGCAAAATGAAAAGGCAAACACTTATTCAGAAAATATGTTCGATTTTTTTGCAAAACAGATTGACAAACACCTGTTCTGGTGATATGATTCAATAGAACAAACGTTCCGAACATTTGTTTCTAAAGGAGGGAGAGAACTTATGAGGAATACATCAGCAACAGGCCACGTGTCGGTCACCCGAAATTATCGTCCGGGAGCTGCCCAGAAAAGGAGAGAGGCGGCGATTAAAAGGACCGTTATACTTACTATGGGAATCATCATTATCATTCTTTCCCTTATTTTTATCAACAGGATGAATGCTCTGGATCACAGCTTTGCAAGGGAAGTCAATCGCCAGAAGTATTATAAGAGCGTTTCCATTCAGGATGGAGACACTTTGTGGGAGATCGCTTCCCAGAATATGTCCGATGAATATGCATCCGTAGAGTCTTATGTAGAAGAGCTGAAGAAAGTGAATGATCTGGCATCTGATCAGATTTCTATCGGACAATATCTGACTGTTCCTTATTATGTATCGACCAATTAACAGATTCACGAACCAGGAACGAATCAATCAATCGATCGATCATCGGGCAGACAGATGGATAACCAGGATATGTAATAAGAAACAGAAAATCTGTTTCTATTATATATAAGTATTATACTTACCCCATACAGAGCTGATCGTCAGAGAAGAAGATTTTCTGCGATCAGCTTTTCCCATGCTTGTAGCCATGTCAAAGGAAATACATCTATACGTCAAATACTGATTTTTTTAATAGATATAGACATCCGACAGCAGGCGTGCTATACTATCCATGATTATCAGGGTGTATTCCTTGATTTGTGTGTGACTGATGAAAACTGTCTATTCTGTTGCGATCCATACAGGGTCCTTATTGAGCCTATCATCAAAGGAGAATTTTTATATGGCCATTGAAAAAAACTATCATGAAAGCACACAGCTTTCTTATACGCTGCGGTTGCGGGAACTGCTCAAAACCCTGCCGCCTTTTGCCAAAGATTATTTTCGGGCGATCGAGCCGACTTCCTCTGCCAAAACCAGGATCAACTACGCCTATGATATTCGTGTTTTCTTTCATTTTCTGATGGAGGAAAATCCTGTCTATCGAAATTATTCCATGGATCAGTTCCGTCTGGAAGATCTGGAGCGGGTTGAGCCTGTGGATATTGAAGAATATATGGAATACTTAAAGGCTTACGTCCGAACGGACGATAAAGAATTATTGACCAATCAGGAAAAGGGATTGTCCCGAAAAATGTCGGCTCTCAGAAGCTTTTACGCCTATTATTTTAAGCGGCAGGCCATTGAAAAGAATCCTACCTTGCTGGTGGATATGCCAAAGCTGCATGAAAAAGCCATTGTACGACTGGATGCGGACGAAGTGGCTTCTTTGCTGGAATATGTAGAGAACTGTGAGTTTCAGCTGTCAGGTCAGGCGCTTCTTTATTATAAAAAGACAAAAGAACGGGATCTGGCTATTATGACCCTCCTTCTGGGTACAGGAATCCGTGTATCCGAATGTGTTGGCCTGGATCTCACCGATGTGGATTTTAAAAATAACGGAATCACCGTCACCAGAAAAGGTGGAAGTCAGATGGTCGTGTACTTTGGAGAAGAGGTAGAAAAGGTGCTGAGACAATATATAGAAGGCAGCCGTTCAGCCATTCAACCGGCTGCCGGCCACGAATCCGCCCTGTTTTTGTCTACGCAGAGAAAACGAATGGGGGTTCAGGCTATTGAAAATATGGTAAAAAAATATGCCAGACAGGTCACTCCACACAAAAAGATCACGCCTCACAAGCTTAGAAGCACCTATGGTACCGCCCTTTATAAAGAAACAGGCGATATCTATCTGGTGGCAGATGTCCTTGGCCATAAAGATGTAAATACCACCCGAAAGCACTACGCCGCCATTGATGAAGATCGTCGGAGAAAGGCTGCTTCTGCCGTCAAGCTCCGGGAAGACTGACAACGGATAAAACCGCCGTAACCCTCTTGTGTTGCCACGGGGCTGCAGCGGTTTTCATTTCCTTTTATCATTTCCTTTTATTACAAGCTTTTTAATTGCAAAAACATCTTTTTCTTGCCAATCTCTAGGTTGCTTTCTATTAAGTCGCTTTAAATACCGCTTTTTCCGCTCTGACGACTCCTCTTCCACTCCAGCATTTCCTTCAGGACGTGGACCGTTCCCTCTATCCCAAGAAGAGAGCTGTCCAGGCAGCAATGATAATGTTCTGCCATTCCCCATTTATTGCTGGTAAAATAATTGTAATAAGAAGCGCGTTTCTTATCTTCTTTCATGATCAATTCCCTGGCCTTTCCCCGGGAGATCTCCATGGTATCTGCAACCCGTCTGACACGGTCATCCAGATCAGCGCGGATAAATACGTGAACGGCATTTTTTTGATCTGCAAGGGCATAGTCCGAACAGCGCCCTACCAGAACACAATTCCCCTCTTTTCCGATCTTCTGGATCGCATGGAACTGAGCCAAAAAAATCTTATGATTCAGAGGCATATCTGCCTGGATGCTGGTAGGATACCGCATGGCATAAAGATCCATCGCCAGCGTGTAGAGCAGACTGCTGGTAGGTCTTTCGTCATGGGTTTCAAACAGTTCTTTTGCAATATCACTTTCCTCTGCAGCTATTTCCAACAACTGCTTATCATAGAAGGCAAGATCCAGTTCTCTGGCAATACGCTCTCCTATCTCACGCCCGCCGCTTCCAAACTGTCTTCCGATTGTCAATATGATCGGTGTTTTCATAGGATCACTCCTCTCCCTGTTTACGGTTCCGATAGAAAGTTTCCGGTTCTGACAGAAAAATTGTTCTGTTTACACAGAAACATTCCTGTGATTTTCCTATATTATATCATATTTTCACGAAAATGTAGGTTTTATTTTAAATATAGTTTTTATTTGCTTTTATTTCAAAGAGTTCAGCAAGTGTACAAAGTATGCGGGAAGAGGTGCCTGAAATTCCATATAATCCCCTGTTCTCGGATGCTGGAATCCCAGGATTTTTGCGTGAAGAGTCTGTCCCTGGAGTTTTGGAAATTCTGATTTTCTGGGACCATACACCAAATCCCCCAGAATGGGATGCCCAATACTTGCCATATGCACGCGGATCTGATGGGTCCGCCCGGTCTCCAGACGGCATGCGATGTGCGTGTAGCGCTCAAAACGCGTTAAAACCTGATAATTTGTGGCGGCAGGCTTTCCATGTCTGGAGTGGGTACTCATCTTCTTTCGCTCTATGGGATGGCGTCCGATGGGAGCTTCCACTCTTCCCTCCTCTTCTTTTAACCGGCCATGTACGATGGCTTCGTATACACGGCAGATAGAATGTTCCTTTAATTGGCGGGAAAGACTTTGATGTGCCATATCATTTTTGCAGACCACCAGAGAACCTGTGGTATCCATATCGATGCGGTGGACGATCCCGGGGCGCAAAACTCCATTGATTCCCGACAGATTTTCCCGGCAGTGATACAGAAGTCCGTTGACTAAGGTTCCGGACGTATGTCCATTGGCAGGATGAACCACCATCTGCTTTGGCTTGTTGATCACAATAATATCCGCATCTTCGTACAGGATATCCAATGGGATGTCCTCCGGCAGAACGTCCAGTTCTTTTGCCTCCGGAAGGGTGAACTCAATAACATCTCCGGCATTTATCTTATAGTTGGCCTTCACAGGAATATGATTAACAAGGACCTCTTTCTCCTTCAGGAGCTTTTGGATATAAGATCTGGAGAGCTCCTCCATCTGCTGTGCCAGGTAGGCATCAATCCGTTTTCCGCTTTCCTCTGCCAAAAATTTCTTCAAAATCTTCCTCCTTGTAATAACATAGAACAAAAAAGACTAACAGGAATGCTGTTACCGTCACATAGATATCCGCCACATTAAATACCGGGAAATCAATGAGCTTGACATAAATAAAATCTACAACATATCCCAGGCGCACCCGGTCTATCATATTTCCCAAAGCTCCGGCCAGCAGGATGGTCAGGCACATCTTTAATGGCAGGAACCGGGGAGATCCGGAGGCCTTTCTGAAAAACCAAAAGACTGCCACTATCAGCAAAAGGCCGCTGATCAAAAATAAGATCCGCTGATCCTGCAGCAATCCAAATGCCGCTCCTCTATTCTCCAGATAGGTAAGCTCCAGTACTCCGGAAATCAGAGAAATATCTTTTTGTCCTTTTAGATGAAGCACCACCAGGTATTTGCTCCACTGATCCAAGAGGATCAGGATGGCGGCAAGGACCGGATAGCTCCAGATCGGTATTGTTTTCTTCTTCATACAGTATGGTTCTCCTCTTTATTTTACCAATTTTATTGAGTTTTATTCTGGTTTCCGGCGTTTATCGGATGCTGTCATGTATTACCGGACATCTCCGTACAGATCTGCCAGCTTTTTCACACTGACTCCCTGACGATACCAGGCGCGCAGACGATACATCTTCCACATCAGCAGAAGCTTGGGGATAATTCCTTTGGGGAATCTTCTGCCGGAGGTAACCAGTCTGTGTGGGGTGAGTCTTACAGGGATCTTTTGCGCACGCAATGTCAGGGAGAACTGGTAATCCTCCATAATCGGAAGCTCCGGAAACATTCCCAGTTCAAAAAAGAGGGAGCGTTCCAGAAAAATTCCCTGATCCCCAAAGGGAAGTCCTCTTTTTTCTGCACGGAAGTTTGAGAGCCGGCTGCAGATGTGCATCAATATATTTCGTGAAGGGAACCGGATTCCAAAACATCCCACCGGATTTTGCGCAATGACCTCCAGAATCTCCCGTTTTGGAAAAGGCGGCAGTAAACTGTCACAGTGGAGAAAGAACAAAATATCTCCCGTACTCTCCTTCGCCCCCAGGTTCATCTGAAGGGAACGGCTTTTGGAGCAGTGAAGCACAGGATATTCCTCTCCCAGAAGAGAAAGCGTAGCGTCTTTACTGCCACCGTCCACAAAAATGATCTCGTGAAAGGCTTCTTTCGTTGTCTGGATCTCTTCCAGCTGCCGCTTCATCTTCCGGATGGTATCTTCTTCCTGGTAGATGGGAATGATCACAGAAATACGCAGCAAACCAAGTACATAAAAAAACGTATACTGGGTGGGAAGTCTTTTGGAGCTTCGGGCTCTTTGCAGGTAGCCAAGCAGGTCTTCAAAAACATCCATATCCTCTCTGGTTCCTGTAAATCCCACCGAAAATCCCGCTTCTTCGATCCGAGAGACGGTCTGTTCCAAAACTGCAGAATGTCCGTAAGAAGACAGTCCGAAAGCTTCCCTGACAGGCTGCTTCATCCCTATCAGATAATAACCTCCGTCTTTCGTTCGCCCAAAGACCACGTCCTGATCCAGCAGTCTTTCAAAGGCGGCTTCCAGATCTTCCCTGGACAATTCCGGTACATCTGTCCCTATCAGAACGCAGCTTTCATAACCTGCCTCCAAAACCTGGCAGATAGACTGAAACATTCGTACCCCCAAAGTTTCTCCCTTTTGCGGGAAAAACCCTTTCAACTGTTTGGACCATGGCTGTCCGAAACTGCTTTCTTTCAGAAACGGTTCTTCCGCGGGCTTCTCTTCCCAAAGCTGTTTTAGCAGTTGTTCTTCCTGGGCGGTATCCGAGGCATGAAACACATAGATGTCTGCGTCTATCCCCCTTAAAGTCCTTTGAATATCCAAGAGGAACATTTTATGAAGAAGGGAGCATTCCTCCGGAGAAAGTCGGGGCATCATCCGTGTCTTTGTTTTACCGGGAACCGGAGCTCGTGTAAATAGGATCACAGCACGTTTCATTTCGTATCGGTCACTTTCTTGTTCTGCCTGTCTGTGTACAATTTTTTCAACAATACCACCAAAACTGAGAGGGCAAATAAAATGAGAAGTCCCATTACAAAGAGTCTGGCGCCTCCTGTCAGCATTCCTCCCACATAGGAATAGACGATGGTTGCCGGAAGCTGCCCGATTCCGGTTGCCAGAAAGAAGGAGCCAAAAGACATGGAAGTCAGTCCGGCTGCGTAGCTGACAATATCAAAAGAAACAAAAGGAAGCAGCCGGCAGATCAATATGGTATGTTTCCCATATTTTTCAAAGTAGCCGTCTATGTGCTGAAGTCCCGCCTTGCTGGTGAATTTTTCGGCAGCGTCCCGTCCCAGGGCTCTGGAAAGAAAGAAGCAGAGAGCGGCTCCTGCCATGGCGCTGCTCCAGGAAAGGATCGCCCCTTTCCACCACCCAAAAAGACTTGCATTGGCAAAGGTGATAAGAAAGGCCGGCAGTGGCGCAGCCACCGATTGAAACACCATCAGAAGAAAAGAGATCAATGCTGCATAGATTCCATAGGATGCTACAAATTCTTTTACTTTCTGAAAGTCTCCGCTTGCAAACATCCGGATCACATCAGACAGTTTTTCCCGAACGGCAGGGTGCAGCAGCATCGCAGCTCCCACCAGTAAAAATCCAATACAGATATACCTTTGCTTTTTATGCTTCATGTTCTGTTTGACTTTGCATTCCCCGGATACAAAGTCCTCTCCTTTCTTTTTCGTTTTTGCCCTCAATTTCCTTTCTGCTTTGATGCCTGTCCCTGTTGGCTGTCCGAATCTTTTCCATATCCGGAACCTTCTTCAGGCGATAGTATTTCAATCTTGCCCGGTTCCAAAGCGAATGTCTGGTATCTGCCTGTTCCTTCCTGCCAAGGATCTCCACAAGGAGGTGGGAGGCATCCTTACAGCCGCCTCTGACAAAATTCCCGGAGCAGGTGGCGCAATAGGTAGAAAGAGGCTCCTTTCCCACCTTTCTGCGAAGCTGAAAAGCCAGTTCCGGCTCCCGGATACTGGCGCATCCCCCCATACCGCAGCACTGCACGGACTGGATGAGCTCTTCCGGATTGGCAAGAAACGGACGGATCTGCCTTAGCATCTCCTGTTTCTCTCTGTCCGGACAGGGAAGAAAGAGTCTGTTTTGAAATACCTTTTGCCCCCAGCCCCATTCGGTCAGCTTTTCATAGATACTGACCACCCTGACCGTCAACTTTGACTTCAAAAAGCTGTAGCAGTTAGGGCAGAGTACGATGATCTCCTGAATGTTCTCTGACGCAAGAAGGTTTTCCAGGCTTGCTAGCTGCTCTGTCGTCTCTTTTTCCAGTCCCAGCTCGTCTACCGGCTTTTTACAACAGTCCAATAGAGTCCCGATTCCCTTTTCCCGATACAGCTTTTCGGCCAGGTATCTGGTGGTTTCCGGGTAAAATGATGGAAAATTGCACCCGGGAAACAGAACACTTCCCGCTGTCAGATTTTTCGTATTGCGAAACAGATAGGACTCTTTTTCCCAAAGAAGGAGTCCGTAACCGACAGACTTTAAATGCGAACGGCCGGTTTTACAGTCAGAAATCCTCTGCTCCAGAAGGATCTGCCTTCCGTCGATCCCCATGGGACAGACAGCGTAGCATTTCCCACACAAAAAGCAGTGGTATGCCAGATCCTTTACCTTGGGATCTCCGATATCCAGATGATATTTCGTCAGAAATTCGCAATGTCTCTGACAGTTTTTACAATGAATGCAGGCCTCCTGCCGCGTTCGGTTTTTCGATAGTTCCGGCAATTTCGACCCGCTTTCCTGTGCTTGTCTATCCATTTTCTCTTTTCCTTCTATCTGTGTGCTTCTCTTCTTGATCTTCTGGTACTTCTTTTGCTTTTGTTTTCGATGTTAGCTTTCTTATGATCTATTTTTCTTTTATCTCTTTTTCATCAATGTGGTAATTCTTTTTCAGCCTCATACTCAGAAGTGAAACCAAAAGAACCAACACCAACGCAGCTCCAAAATATAAAAACCGATGTTTCCCCGCAGTGATCCCGGCCGCTCCGATGGTATAGGCTGCCGTTCCCGGGATCATAAACAAAAAGGTCCCAAAGGCGTAAGTGCGAAAAGGCATATCTGTGATCCCATAAGCAAAATTCTGGAGATTGAAGGGAAATAAAGGGATCAGTCGGGTGATCATCAGCAGAACCAGCTGATGGTCGCCGGATTGGTCAAACAGCCACTTTTTCAGAAGTGCGTTCTTCATCACCACCGGCTTCAGACTGTCCCGCAGAAAATACCTTCCTGCCCAAAAGGAAACCATAGCTCCCAGAGTAGTCCCCGCCAGGCAGCAAAGTGTGCCAAGCCACGGGCCAAACAGCATTCCTCCCAAAAGTGCAAACGTGATTCCCGGAAGAGCCAAAGCCACGCACCCTACTATGGTAAACAGCAGATATACTCCCACTGCCGCCGGGAGATTATCCTGTACCAGATCTCGCAGCCCCTTCAGATTGTCCAGATCTTTCCAGTAACGACTCCATCCAAAAATTTGGTTACAAAGAAACAGAATCAACAGACAAAGTAAAAACATCCAAAGTTTTTTCTGCTTCTTCCATCTGCTCTCTTTTTTCACAGGCTTCTCCTCTCTTTGTTTTTGTCCGTTTATGTTTCAGCATCCAAACGTTCCAGATCTTTGCTGAGAGGATTTAGGTAAGGCAGATAATATCCCCTCTCCGGCTGTAGAAAGAATTCCGGATCCAGTTCGTCGAATCGAAAGCTTTTCCGCCCGCCTGCTTTGGATCGGTCCCAGAAGTATACGACTTCCTCCAAGCGCATATAATACGCCACATTCCTTGTCGAATAGTAGATCAAAAGAAAGGAGACTCCCTTCTGGTTTTGGAAATCCTGCATAAATTCCACCTGATGTGGATGAATGTTCTGTAAAGGAAATGTATCGGACACACATTCCTTAGCGTCAAAACAGACGGGGATCCCCTGAACGGCTCCGATGTAGTCTACCGTACTGCGTTCCTGAAAATAAGCCAGTGTGATCTGCCGATGTTCCTTGTCCATGCGCACCGGCGTAATCGGAGTGGGAATCTTCTGGATCAGCGCCAGCCGTCTGTCCCGATACCATTCGTTGGTACGATTGATCATTTCTTCCAGTGTAGAGCCGCGAAGGCCTCTTGTTGTCCATGTTCCCATACTGTCTCCTTTATCAGTGCTCCAAAGCTGTCCGGAACCGGCGCTTGAAAACTTTTTTGTGAGAGATGCGCCAATTCCTGCTTGATGACCGGAAAATGCATTTCATAAGCGTGCAGGAGCTGACAGCGGATCCCATATCGCTTTTTTAGCTGCAGGTTCCATTTGTCGTCGCCGTATTTCCCGTCGCCGGCCAGAGGATGTCCTGCCGAAGCCAGATGCGCCCGGATCTGATGGGTTCTTCCCGTCACCAGATGCACCTTTAACAGCGTCATTTCCTGATTCCATGCGATGGGATCATACTGCGTCACAATTTCTTTTTCTTCTTCCCGGCCGATCCTGACCTGATTGCGGAGGGTGTCCTTCGTTAAATATCCTGTCAGCACTCCTTGCTCCCGAATCCTTCCCTTTACCAGACAAAGATAATACTTTGCAAGGGTTCTGTCCTTTAGAAGAGCGGATAAGGTCTGCAATCCCGCAAGAGAAGTTCCTGCCAGGATCAGACCGCTGGTATTTCGATCCAGACGATTGCATACGGAGGGGCGAAAGGTCTGTAACTCTTTTGCTGTCAGTTTTCCCGTAGCCATCAGATAGTCTATGACATAATCCGACACGGACACATCCTGTGGGGCGGCTTTTTGGGACAGCATTCCCACAGGCTTATTCAGTACGAGAATATGTGCGTCCTCATAAATGATCTGAGGAAGACTTCCCTGATATCCTTTGGGGATTCCTGACTGCTTTGGACCAACCAGGAATTTTTGGATGGTCTCCTCTGACAGAAACAGGCAGATCACATCTCCCCGGGACAGGATCTCTTTGCCGCTGGCTTTCTTTTTGTTCAGTACGATATTTTTCTTTCGCAGCATCTTGTAAAGAAAACCGGAAGGCGCCTGCTCCAGATATTTTCGCAGCAGCTTATCCAATCGCTGTCCTGCCTCGTTTTCTGTCACTTTCAACTCTCGCATCCATTTCTCCTTTTACATAGACATGTCTGTTACAGACTGAATCAGCTGTCTGTAAACCTCCTGCCTTTCCCTGGTGGCTTTTGCCACGTCTGCCATGGCGTTCATTCCCTCTACCCTGGAAAGAAAGGGCGCCCGGTCTCCAAAAAATCTGACGGTGAGATTCGTGTGGCCGGATTGTTTCAAAAATTCCTTCAAGAAATTTTCCGTCTCCTTTGTCCTCTCTTTTTGCTCTGTTAAATAGCCGCACAACAGGGCTTCATACACCACGACCGCTCCCACAGAGACCGTTTTTCCATTGACGGCGATCATCAGGTCATAGCATTTCTCCAGAAGCTTTCCTTTCTCCTCCAGTTCCCGGAACAGCTCCTCAGAAAGCCCCTTGTGAAAAAACAGGGAAATTCCGCGGATTGCCAGGATCAGAGCAGGAATATATGCACTGAGGGCCAGCAGCGTCATAAGATTAGTCAGCGTATGCGTATGATAGTATCCGGCCAAAAGCAGTAAGGCGGTACCTACCGTACTCAGAAGAACCAGCTTCAGGATCTTTCCTCTCCGTTTTCTGATATTTCCAAACTGTCCTTTTGTCTTCATCTATATTTTCTCCCATCCGGCAGATTTTCTGTCAGGATCTCATATGTTTCCTGCTCGATATCCCGAAAATCCTGGATAAAATAATCTGCCAACTCTTTTTTCTTTTCCAGTTGTAACAAAGAAAAATCGTCCGCCACTGCACAGACTCTCATACCGGCATTTTTTCCTGCCAAGATTCCCATGGGAACATCCTCAAATACCAAACACCTGTCGGGACGGATCCCCAGCTCCCGGGCCACCAGAAGATAGACATCCGGCGCCGGTTTTCCCGCCTGCACTTCTCCTGCCGTCCTCACCACGTCAAACAGATGAGACACCTGAAGCGCACGCAAGGTATCGTCCACCAGAGATTTGGCATTGCTGGTTGCGATCCCGATCTTTTTTCCTGCCTTTTTCATCTTCCGGATAAAATTTAAGACGCCCTTTTTTAAGGTGACCTGGGTGGTGTATGCCTCATAAGCCATATCGATCCACTCTTCTATCATTTCCTCCCGGCTGCAGGTCAGATTCGGAAAACTTTCCAAAAAATAATCGGCCACTTCCTCACAGCTCATTCCCTCTATGAT
Source organism: Suipraeoptans intestinalis (assembly GCF_034091795.1). Classification (NCBI taxonomy): domain Bacteria; kingdom Bacillati; phylum Bacillota; class Clostridia; order Lachnospirales; family Lachnospiraceae; genus Suipraeoptans; species Suipraeoptans intestinalis. The sequence continues at coordinate 137,389 of NZ_JAXFXH010000019.1, forward strand.
CTCGTGGAATCCTTCCGGCTGGCGCAGACCGTATTTTTCCATATAGCGATCGTCCAGTCCCGGCCATACCCACATGGAATCGATCAAGGTTCCGTCCATATCAAAAATAATTCCGTCAATATTTGTCAGCATAGGTTCCTCCAAGTTCTTTTATCTCTTTCGGCGTAAGCAGACGACAGTCTCCCGGTTTCAAAGAGTCATCCAGCTGCAGGCTGCCCATACTCTCTCGCTTCAGGTAAACCACCTGGCAGCCACAGGCAAGAAACATTCTCTTGACCTGATGATACTTTCCTTCGCAGATAGTAAGCCGTACTCTGGAAACTTCACCCTCTTCCAGAATCTCCAGGCTGGCCGGAGCCGTTTTCTCTTCTTTTTCAGCAGTTCCGATATTGACGCCTTCATAGAATCTTTGTCGGATATCTTCCGGAAATCTCCCCTCTACTTTTACGTAGTAACATTTAGGAACATGATAGGAGGGAGACAGAAGCCGGTGTGCCAATTCTCCGTCATTCGTGATCAAAAGCAGTCCTTCCGTATCCTTATCCAGTCTTCCCACCGGAAACAGATCCTTGCGTTTTGTTTTGCCGACACAATCCAAAACCGTCTTTTCCTTTTTATCCCTGCTGGCGGAAAGCACGCCGGCAGGTTTATTCAGCATATAATATTCAAAAGCGACAAAGGGAACTTCCTCTCCCTGAACCGTGACAACATCGGTTTCTGTGTCCACCTTCGCTTCCGGTCTTGTCGTGGTCGTGCCATTGACGGCCGCCTGCTTCTGGCGGATCAGTTTTTTAACGTCCTGACGGCTTCCTTTTCCCATTTCCGCCAGATATTTATCTAAACGTATCTTCATGAAAGCCTCCACCCGGCCAAATATTTGTTCTTTAAGGTTCCTCCGGAAAGCTTCCCCCATCCCAGAGAGTACCCGTCCACGCAGATCAGATACCATCCCTTTTCAGAAGGTGAAACGAGATCGGAAACCTCCAGGGTCTCTCCCTTCAGGTATTTTCGGACTCTTTCGTCTGCACGGGAAAAATCCAGTATTTTTTGATAGTCTTCCTTTTTCAGATACATGGCGAACGCCTGACTTGGCTCAAACCGGCGCTTTTTCCAATCTCCCAGGAGAAGCCCTGTCCTTAAGAATCTGGCTCCGCTAAGATCAGGAACTTCCGAAGGCATATAGTAAACCTTTTCCCCATGGATTTCCAGACGATCTTGGGAAAGCTCCCAGTTCACATCTTTCCAGAAGGAAATAAGTTCTTCCGGCACCTCCCGAACCCTGCCTCTTTGAGATTTTTGAGCGAGAGATCCAGATTTTCGAGGGCTTCCGGAAAGATCAAAAGCCTTCTCCCTCTTCTGAAGCAAAGCCAGATAATGCCCTTCTCCGTCCAGCCTGTGGGGAAAAATGCGGACTGTTTTTTTCAGGTCTTCCATCTGCGTATTAGAAAGTTGGGGAATCCCTTCTGCAAACCCGTCATACGGCATGATTGCCTGTATACTAAATTCCGGGCACTCCTGCAGCAGAAATTCAATGGCCTGTTCATTTTCCCTCTCATCGAAGGTACAGGTGGAATACAGGATCCTTCCTCCGGGGCGCAGCATAGCCGCTGCCTGAAGGAGGATGTGCTTCTGGATCTTAGAAAAGTAATCCGGTCCGTGTTCTTCCCAGGCACGTACCATCTTTTTGTCCTTTCGGAACATTCCCTCCCCCGAACAGGGAGCATCTATCAGGATCTTATCGAAGTATTCCGGAAAATACTGCGCCAAACGCCCCGGCTCTTCACTGAGCACCAGAAGATTCCCGATACCGAACAGCTCCAGATTTTTCAGAAGGCCCTTGGCTCTGGAGCTGCTGATATCATTTGCCACAAGCAGTCCCTCTCCTTTCAGCTTCGCTCCCAATTCAGTGGCCTTCCCGCCCGGTGCCGCACACAGATCCAACACACGTTCCCCCGGAACAACCGGAAGACGATTGGCAGGTGTCATGGCGCTTGGCTCCTGGAGGTAATACAAACCGGCCGCATAGTAAGGGTGTTTCCCCGGAGAAACGGCTGCCCCATCATAGTAAAAGCCATTCTCGATCCATGGAATGGGCGTGATGGGAAATGGACAGATCTCTTGGAAGGCTTCTACAGAGATCTTCCGGGTATTGACCCGAAGTCCGTAAAATCTCGGCTTTTTATAGCAGTCCATATATGCATCAAACTCCTCTTTTAAGAGGCGTTTCATTTTTTCTTCAAAAGAAACCGGCAGTTTCATCAGATACTCCTTTTTTCTATCAGTTGAACAGGTACATGACCCATAAGATTATAGCATAAAATTATACAAAACAAAAGACGGAGAAACAAAGTGTTCTCCGCCTGTCTGACTCATTTATCTGCAGTTTTTCAAAATCGTTTTCAGATATTCCCAGGTTCTCTGTGTGGATGCGATACTCAGTCTTTCCTGGAAAGAATGAACATCGAACATATCCGGTCCAAAGGATACGCAATCCAGATCCGGGCGATTTCCTACAAAAATCCCACATTCCAATCCCGCATGAACCATGGAAACCTCCGGTTCCTTTCCGTACAGTTCCCGGAAGGAAGCAACCATGATATCTCTTAATTCTGAATGAAGCTGAAACTGCCATGCCGGATATTCGCTGGTAACAAAAGGCGTACCGCCACTGGCAGTCACACACTGATCCAGCTCTTCTTTCAGCTGTTCCTTCCGGCTCTCTACCGAGCTTCTGAGAAGGTGTGCCGTCCTGACAGAGGCTTCCTTTGTTTCCACGATTCCCAGATTTAAAGAAGTTTCCACAATGCTTTCCAGCTTTCTGCTGTATTCGATCATTCCATTGGGAACCAGAACGAGATACTGGATCACAGACTCTGTTTCCTGGAAAGTAGCTGCCATGGCTTCTCCTTCCAGGAAGGAAGCGTCCACCGCCAGATTTGGTTCTTCTCCCATAAATTCGTGATCCCAGATTTCTTTCATCTGAAGAGCCAGATCTGTGATCTTCTGTGCTGTTTCTGTCTCCGACACCAGGACTTTGGCCGTTACGTCCATGGAAATAACATTGTCTTTGCTTCCGCCGTCGATTGATATCAGTCGGAAAGGAGTGTCCAGATAAGCCTTCCGGAGGAAACGGCCCATCATCTTGTGTCCGTTGCCTCTCTGCTTATGAATCTCCATCCCGGAATGTCCGCCGCAGAGACCATGGATCCGCACCGAAACGATAACTCCGTTTTCGCTGGTCCGGGTGAGGGGGAATTCTGCCTCATACTGGATCCCGCCGGCACATCCTGCCGTCAAAATACCTTCCTCTTCCGAATCGATATTGATCAGACGACTGCCCTTCAGCTGGTAAAGGTCTACCGTCTTGGCGCCTCCCATTCCCACTTCTTCGTCTGCTGTGATCAGAACCTCCAGGGGTGGATGGGCAATGTCGTCGCTGTCCAAAACAGCCATCGCCATTGCTACTGCGATTCCATTATCTCCTCCCAGGGTGGTATCCTTGGCCTTTACAAATCCATCTTCCACATAGATCTGCAGGGGATCCTTTTTAAAATCATGATCTGATTCCGGGCGCTTCTCACAAACCATATCCATGTGTCCCTGCAGGATTACAGGAGCGCTGTTTTCATATCCTTCTGTCCCCGGCTTTCTGATGATGACGTTGCCCGCCTCATCCTGAACCACTTCCAGTCCCCGTTCTTTTGCAAATGCCACACAGTGATCACTGATACGCTGAATGTCAAATGTTCCGTGGGGGATCCTGCACAGCTCCTCAAAAAAGCCGAAGACCTTTTGCGGCTGCAACTCTTCTAATACACCCATCTTTCTCCTCCTTTTGTCTTACTTTATTATGATTCCTCTTGGGAATTATTCGTAATCGTCTGCGTCCTCCTCGTAGGTGACATCAAGGTTGGAGGGCTCTTCCTGTTCCGGGATCTCCAGCTCGGAACGGTTGGAACGAACCATGTCGTAGCATTCCTGCAGAGAGGTTACCAGGCCGTCATACTTGGTGGTGTAGCTGTCCAGGGTATGAGCGATAGCGCTTTCTGCGTTAGCCAGCAACTCGTCTGTATAACGCATGGCTCCAATGCGGATATCGTTGGCGTCTCTGGTCGCATTGTCCAGGATCTCCTGCGCCTGTGCGGTAGCCGTCGTCACGATCTCGTTGGCCTGTGTGTACGCCTGCTGCATGATCTCATGCTCACTGACCAGCTCGTTGGTGTGGATCTGGGCGTCCTCGATCATATCCTGGGCTTTGCTTTGGGCATCTGCCAGGATCGCATCCTTGTTGGCAATGATCTTCTGATAGCGCTTGATCTCATCCGGCGTGCGCACGCGAAGCTCCCGAAGAAGCTCATCCATCTGATCCTTGTTTACGATGATCTTCGTCGTTGAAAGCGGCTGAAACTTACAACTGTCAATATACTCTTCAATTTCTTCAATAATCTGCTCAATACGGCTGCTCATCATTTACACTCTCCTTTTGTATTCCTCTTTTCCTTCATCATATCCATGACCAAGGTGGGTACGAACTGTGAAATGTCTCCTCCAAAGGAGGCGACCTCCTTTACGGTGGTAGAACTTAGATAAGAGTACTCCAGACTGGTATTTAAAAAGATAGTCTCGATCTCATCCGCCAGCTTGTGATTGGTCTGCGCCATCTGTAATTCGTATTCGAAATCGGTGATCGCCCGAAGTCCGCGAATAATGATGTCAGCCTCTCTTTCTCTGGCAAATTCTACCAATAATCCCTCAAACGGGACAATCTGTAGGTTAGGTATCTCTTTTGTTACCTCACTTAGCATTTTAACACGTTCATTCACAGAAAACAATGGAATTTTCGCTTTGTTGTTCAGTACTCCCACGATCAATTCATCCACCATTTTTGCGGAACGGCGAATGATATCCAGATGCCCGAACGTAACCGGATCAAAGCTCCCCGGATAGATTCCTCTTAGCATATTTCCTTCCTCCCCTGCGGCTCCAAAAATACGTGCTGATTTGTTTTGTATCGTTTGGTTTTTAGCAGAATATATCCCATTTTCTCCACATCCTCAAAGGTTTCATCCAGTGATGCCTCCACGATAAGGATCCCTCCGGGAGCAAGAAGCTCTGAATTCTTCAGATATTCCAGGACTTTCCTTTCCAACCCCTTTCCATAGGGAGGATCCATGAAGATATAGTCAAAGGATTTTTCGCCTTCCAGCCGGTAAAGGGCTGTCATGACATCGGAATGCAGCGTCATGGCTTTGGAAGTCAAAGAGGTTTTTTCCAGATTGTAACGGATGCAGTCCATTGCCCGCCTGTCCGCTTCTACAAATACTGCTTCTTTGGCTCCTCTGCTTAATGCCTCTATCCCTATGGCGCCGCTGCCTGCAAACAGATCCAAAAACCGGCAGTCATACAGATAAGGGGCAATCATATTAAACAATGTTTCTTTTATACGATCCGTAGTCGGTCTGGTGTTAAAGCCTTCCATACACTTGAGCGGGATCCTCCGCGCCGTTCCGGATATGACTCTCATAAAACTCCTCCTGTCTTCCTGGTTTCCTCTTGTTCTCTATCATTTTCTCCGGAGCTTCTACAGAAACTGTTCTTCGCTTTCCTGCTTACAGAATCCTGTATTTTCCGTTCTATCTGATTTCCAGCGGTCTGTATCTGTTTAAGCAGGCGTAGATCTCCTGCTTTCGCGGCATGGCGAGGTTTCCCGGCAGCGCATGTCCCAGCAGGCCGGAAAATCCTTCTCGTTCCAGGATAGCCCATGTTTCTTCCACGCTTTGGTGCAGCGACTTTTTTCCGTTAAAAACAGACCGCTCCATATAGAGCAGGATCTGTCCCAACGCCTGCAGCTGTTCGGGATCCTTCAGCTGCTCTACATACCGCATATCGATGACCTCATGGTTGATACAGATAGAATCCAGACCCTGTACCTTCTGTTTGATTCTGTCTCCCGCATTCAGTTTTCTGTCCGGAAAGACTTTCCGCTCCGAATAAGAGATCGAAGGACAGTCCTCTGGTATCTCAAGCCCCGGGTAAGCGGCTGCTTTTTCTTTTGCCATTGCTGTAATGTGGATTGGCTCGTACTTGTCCATCTGGATCACTTCATCCGCCACCTGAAAATACGAACCTGAACTTCCTGCCACCAAAATAGAAGAAATCCCGTGGGTCTGATACAGAGATCGTACTCTTTCAATAAACGGAGTGATCGGCTCCATTTCCCGCTGGATCACCTGCTGCATCAGTTCATCCCGAACCATAAGATTTGTAGCACTGGTATCCTCATCAATGAGGAGCAGTCTTGTCCCGGCCTCGATACTTTCCGTGATATTGGCGGCCTGGGAAGTGCTTCCGCTGGCATCTTCCGTGTAGAAGCTTCTGGTGTCCTTTCCGTTGGGCAGTTCCCCGATGAACATGGAAATATCCGTTCCCCGTATACTCCGTCCGTCTTCGGAACGGATCTTTACGGCAGAAGCTTCTGTGGCAACGTACTCTCTCCCATCTCCCTCTATGTGGGGGTAGATGCCGGCCTCCAGGGCTTTCAGCAGAGTGGATTTGCCATGGTATCCGCCTCCTACGATCAGTGTAATGCCTTCCGGTATTCCCATTCCTTCCACAACTCCTTTATGGGGAAGTTCTATCATTACCTTCATGGCATCTGGCGTATGAAAAGGAATTCCATCCTTCATAGGACGGCTGGAAATCCCCGATTCCCGGGGAAGAATGGAGCCGTTGGCAATAAATGCCACCAGTCCTCTTTCCTTTAGGCCGGACTGCAGGAAAGTGTAGTCATCTGCGAGAAAAAGCACTCTTTCCAGCCGTTTTTTGTCGGCTGTGCGAAACAGCAGAGCCTTGTCCACACACTTGGGAATAAAGTCAAACAGGATTCGTACCAGTTCATCGCTTTGAATGGTTCTTCCTCTGGCGGGAAATCCCACCTCAAACCGTAAAAGGATCTCTCCGTCGTCCGGTCGCACCTGGCAAGCCGTTCGTTCCAGCACCTCCTGCCGGCACCTGGTGATGGAGATCAAGCCGCTTTTTCCCGATCCCTTTGCCTGAAAAGAGTAGCTCTGAATTTCCTTTCCAAAGCACCGCAGAAGATAATCGGCAAAGGCAATCCTTCTGTGCTTTTCCTGATAGCAGTCCTGCGGAAACCCAGCAGTTCTTCCTTTTACACGGATACTCAGCCGGGAGGGCGCTGCAAAAGGATCTCCCTGCACATGGTCGATTCCCAGCAGATATTTTCCAAACTGGTATTGTCCCTTAGTTCCTTTATAAGCCGGATAGCTCCTGTGATTGATTTCCTGCAATAGTTTTCTTAAATCTTCTGATGTTTTTATCATACTTCTTATGAATGCTTCCTTTCTTTTTCAATTGGTGCAGGTGGCTTTTTCCGGCCATTGTCCGGATCTGCTTTCGGCCACGATCTGCCTAGTACGCGATGGCTTCTTCCCTCGTCATCCAGAAATGAATGCCCGTGGTGGAATCCATCCAGCGATCCTCGTTAAAATCCGCCACCTCCACAAATGTTCCTTTCCGATATACAAAATTTTCATCCACCAAAGACCAGGCCTCTTCAAATTCCTGCGTCTGATCAAAACTTTTGATGGTAAGGACCTTGGCTTTGCTGCATCTGCAGGAAGGCAGGGTTGCCGATGTCCGTTTGGCATCCGCCGGTATCAAAAGCTGTACCAGTCTGTCATTGACGCATTTTTTATAACCTAAAAAGGCTCCTTCTTCGGGGCATCGCAGCCGGAACCATCTGGTAGAATCATCAGAGATCACTCCTTCCAGGCAGGCGTGTTCCAGTACGGCGCCGTAAAGATCCGCTCCATTGATCCGGCAGCCCTGCATATTGCAGAAGCGAAAAGAAGCCGTTCGCATATTGGCTCCGGTCCAGTTGGCTCCCGCCATGCTGCATCCGTCAAACAGCGCATTTTCCACATTCGCGCCGGAAAAATCCGCCCCATCCAGCCGCACGTTCCGAAAAACCGCCCCTTTCAAATCGACTCCTGCAAAGTTCTTTCCGGAACTGTCCTGATCCTGGAAGAAAGCTCCTGTTCTTCCGATTTTCTCCTTGGAGGAAGGCGTTGTTGTCTCGTCTTTCTTTTCCGGAGGATTCTTTGTCACCATCAGTCCCTCACTCCCTTACTGTGTAAGCTTGGATAAATTTCTGTTTTTTCTTCTCTCTTACGGTAACCGGTCTGCAGAAAGGATCTACAGGTCTACGATCCTTGCCCGATGATGGATCGCCGGCAGAAATTTCTGCAACAGGTCCTTTGTTTTAAATTTCAAATGGCTGGTGTTGATCCCCGGATTACAGCCAAACCATTCTGCCTCTGCCACTTCCTTGTCGATGATCACCTGTACGTAATCGTCTTCATCCATTAACAGACCTGCGACGCTGGCAGATCCCGGCGTCGTCCCCAAATGCTCCAGCATCTTTTCCGGAGGAGCAAAGGACATCCTGGAAACGCCCAGCTTTTTGCTGAATTCAGATGTTTCAAAAGGCTTGTCAGCCGGCATCACCAGTAAAAAAAAGGTGGTTTTCTTCTGGTTGCAGAGAAATACGTTTTTTCGGATCTGTGTCCCGATCACTTCGTCGATCCGGGCGCACTCCTCCATGGAAGCTGCCGGATCATTGTCCACCTGCTGGTAGGGAATGTTCAGCTTTTCCAAGGTATCATACATCATCCGCTCCAGTTTCCCTCTCGGATCCTTTGGAGCCTGATTTCTTACTTCGCTGATATACATAGATTCTTCCTCCTTCGTCTCTGATCTTTTGTATGTTCTGTGATCTCCGCCGCAGCGTCCGTTCCTGCCGGGGCTTCTGTCGGACTGCCTGCATCAAACCGGGCAGAGGATTTTGCAATGACAGAGTTTTGCAATGACAGAGATAGCATATGGCTATATAATATCACAGCCAAGGGGGAAATGCACCGAAATCCTCCTTGGCTTTTTGTTTTCCGTATATGGTTTGAGGAATCAGGAAAATCTTCCCCAGAACTTTTCCTTCCAGATACCGAACCTTTCAGACACATCCTCTTTCTTTTCCTGATATAGGGTGTAGCTAAAATCCAGCCCGTAAGCCAGCAGCAGAACACTACCCAGCACCTTTCCCCAGGACAGAGGCACTCTGTCAATGGCTGCCGACACAAAATTGTGAAGGAAATAGAACAGACCCAATGTATACACACCCCAGGCAATGGAGCTTTCCAGACAGATGATCCCTTTATAATTAAATGGCTTGTCGTGATAATCCCACCAGATCTCTCCGAAGATCTTGTCCATTATGTAAGCCGTTATCAGCTCCAACGTAGTGGCCAGCACCATTCCAAAGAAAAACAGTTGTAACGGATTGGAGCTGTACGGCCGCAGAAGGATATAGACCGTCAGCGCCCCTACTCCGTAGATCGGGCACATCGGACTCTTGGCAAATCCCCGGTTTGTCAGTCTTCTGTTGCAAAATGACATATAGATAGACTCCAGCACCCATCCTAAAAAACTGTATGCTAAAAACCACAGCACCACATGATACATACTCCAGCCAAACACCACTTTATTCCACCACATATTTCCTCCCATGACTTCGTTCTCTGGTTTCCTTTTTTCACAGATACGTAACGCCGCACCAAAGACTTTTGCATAGCAGAAAATCCCCCTGAACTTCCTGCTACACAAAAATAGAGTGTCTCATCAACACTCTATTTACTGCACATATTAGTTATACTTACGCTTTCTGGCTGCTTCAGACTTTTTCTTGCGTCTTACGCTTGGCTTTTCGTAATGCTCTCTCTTACGAATCTCCTGCTGAATACCAGCCTTTGCACAGTTTCTTTTGAATCTGCGTAAAGCACTATCCAACGTTTCGTTTTCTTTTACGATTACATTTGACATAAACTCACACCTAACCTCCCCTCCAGCCTTGTATTGTGCATCATACGACTGTTCGGGTATTTTTACTGCACTAGAAAGATTATACCATATTTTTCCTGTTCGTCAACACATTTTGACAATTTCTAAAATTTCTTATTCCCTTTGTTATTCTCTTACGCTCTTACAGATCTTTCAGCTGGCTTCGCAGGATCTCTTCGGCCTTTTCCATGGCTTCCGCCATGCCCGCCGGATTTTTCCCTCCTGCCTGTGCCATGGAAGGACGTCCGCCTCCCCCTCCGCCTACCAAAGGTGCGACGGCTTTGATCAGGTTGCCGGCATGCGCTCCCTTTTTCACGGCACCGTCTGTCGCCATTGCTACCAGGCTGACCCTCTGGTCTTTTTCGGAGAGAAGAAGGATGACTGCTTCCTTTAACGTCTCCTTGCACTGGTCCCCGATCTCCCGAAGGCCATTCATGTCCATTCCGTCTGCCCTGGCGGCAAGAAAACGGATTCCGCCTACTTCTTTTACCTGATCCAGAAGATTGCCGGACACGTCCTTTGCCTGCCGGCTTTTATAAGATTCTATCTCTGCATGAAGCTTTTTATTTTCTTCTAAAAGAGAAGCCGTTCTTTCTGTTACGCGATCCTGAGAAACCTTCAGCAGGGAAGCCGTTTCCTGCCAGGAACGTTCTATCTCTGCATAGTATTCCAAAAGCCCTTTGGCTGTCAGCGCCTCGATCCGGCGGACACCGGCAGCGACTCCCGTTTCCGACAGGATCTTAAATGCCAGGATCATTCCGGTATGGGATACATGGGTTCCGCCACAAAGTTCAATCGAAAACTCTCCCATCCGGACGACTCTTACCATGTCGCCGTATTTTTCGCCAAACAAAGCGGCGGCTCCTGTCTTTTTTGCCTCCTGGATGGGCATGGTTTCTACAGAAACAGAAAGATTCTCCAGGATCTGACGGTTGACGATCGCTTCTATACGAACCAGTTCTTCTTTCGACAAAGCGGAAAAGTGGGTAAAATCAAACCTCAGCCGCTCTGCATTTACCAAAGATCCTGCCTGTTCCACATGGTTTCCCAATACAGATTTTAACGCCTTGTGCAGCAGATGGGTGGCGCTGTGGTTGTTGGCTGCCAGCATTCTTCGCTCTTTGTCAATAGCCAGATGCACCCTGTCCCCCTTTTGGAAGGCTCCTTCTTTCAGATAACCGACATGGCCGATCTTTCCACCGGAAAGCTTTTTCACATCTTCTACCACAAATCTTCCTGTATCTGTACAGATCCACCCCGTATCTGCCTCCTGTCCTCCGCTGGTGGCATAAAAGGGCGTCTCTTTTACAAAGACCGTTCCTTTTTCTCCCTGAGAAAGCCGGTCTGTGATGTGATCCTCCGTAGTCATCACCAGGATTTCCGAATCAAATTCCGTGTTTTCATAGCCCACAAAGGAGGAGGTGACAGACGGGTCAATGGATTCATAGACCGTCATATCTGCTCCCAAAAGACTGGTCTTCTCTCTTGCTTTTCTTGCCGTCTCCCGCTGGATCTCCATGGATCTGGAAAATCCTTCTTCATCTACCGAAAGCCCTTGCTCTTCCAGGATTTCTTTTGTCAGATCCAGGGGGAAGCCATAGGTATCATAGAGGCGGAAGGCTTCTTCTCCCTTCAGGATCGTTCTTTTTTCCGCTCTCATTTCTTCCCGAAGATCTGCAAGGATCGTCAGTCCCTGGTCAATGGTCTTTGCAAACAGTTCTTCTTCCTTGGCGATCACCTCATAGATAAAGAACTGCTTTTCCGCCAGCTCCGGATATCCGTCCTTTGATCCTTCCACTACCGTTTTCGCCAGATCTACCAAAAATTCTCCGGAGATTCCCAAAAGCTTCCCATGCCGGCAGGCTCTCCGGAGCAGACGGCGCAGTACATAGCCCCGGCCTTCGTTAGATGGCATGATACCGTCGGAGATCATAAAGGTTACGGAACGGATATGATCCGTGATGACGCGGGTAGATACGTCTGTTTCCCCGCCCCTTCCGTACTCCTTCCCTGAAAGTTTGCATACATGATCTCTCAGAGCTTTCATGGTATCAATATCGAACATGGAATCTACTTCCTGCACAATGCAGGCAAGACGCTCCAGCCCCATTCCGGTATCGATGTTTTTTTGTTCCAGTTCTGTATAATGATTTTCTCCATCGTTGTTAAACTGGGTAAATACGTTGTTCCAGATTTCCATATATCTGTCGCAGTCGCAGCCTACCGTACAGTCTTCCCTATCGCAACCATATTGTTCGCCTCTGTCATAGTAGACTTCGGAACAGGGACCGCAGGGACCTGCCCCATGCTCCCAAAAGTTGTCTGCCTTTCCGAAGCGGAAGATCCGATCTTCTGGAATCCCGATCTGATTGTGCCAGATATCCCAGGCTTCGTCGTCCTCCAGATACACGGAAGGATACAGCCGGTCCTTATCCAGGCCGATCACCTCTGTTAAAAACTCCCAGGTCCAGCCGATGGATTCCTTTTTAAAATAGTCTCCAAAGGAAAAGTTCCCCAGCATTTCGAAAAAAGTACCGTGACGCGCTGTCTTTCCTACATTTTCGATATCGCCTGTACGGATACACTTCTGACAGGTGGCCACACGCCTTTTGGGCGGAATTTCCTGCCCTGTAAAATAGGGTTTCATCGGTGCCATCCCTGAATTGATCAACAACAAACTCTTGTCGTTGTTGGGGACCAGGGAAAAGCTTTTCAGGATCAGATGCTCTTTGCTTGCAAAGAAATCCAGGAACATCTGTCGCAGTTCGTTTACTCCATAACTTTTCATCTCTTTTTCCTCCCATTCCCGGTTTATGTCCTTATGATACGGTGTTTGTCTATTTCAATTCGATTTCCTTTAATTCCTTTGGAGGAACCTTTCTGCTGGATCCGCTGACGAAGGTTTCCACTTTCTTCTGGGCCTTGGCAATAGGAATATTGGTTCCCGCTCCGGCAACGCATCCTCCGGGACAGCCCATGCCCTCCACCAGATGCCCGTTCAGCCGTCCTACCTTGGCAAGAGACAGCATCTTTTTACATTCTGCCAACCCCTCCGCATGCTGGATCTTTACCTCCACTTCCGGATAGTACTCTGCGATACAGTCCTCGATGGCCTTTGCCACTCCGCCGGAAACTGCGTACCCTCTTCCGGCGCCGGTAGCATTATGGAAGGAGGACTCCGCCTCATACTCTGTCAGATCGATTTCCATGGCGTCAAACATTGCCTGCAATTCTTCAAATGTGATCACAAAATCCACATCACTTCTCACCGTAGTGCGCATAGCCTCCAGTTTTTTGGAAGCGCAAGGACCGATAAAGACCACCTTGGCATTGGGGTGTTCTTTTTTGATGGTTCTGGCGGTGGCCACCATAGGCGTCAGTTCCTCTGATACCTGATCTACAATATCCGGAAAATATTTTTTCGCCAGCATCGCCCAGGAGGGACAACAGGAAGTCAGAAGAAACGGAAGTTCCCCCGTCGTAACCTTGTCCACGTAATGATGCGCCTCTGCAATGGCTCCGATATCTGCGCCCAAAGCCACCTCATAAAAATCAGAGAATCCCATTTCCTTCAGTGCCGCCTTCAGATTCCTGGCTGTAATGTTGTCGCCAAACTGTCCCACAAATGCCGGCGCTACTTCTGCAATGATCTCATTTCCTTCTTTCAGGCTCTTTGCCAGTTGGAAAATCTGGGATTTATCAGAGATGGCCCCAAATGGACAGTGTACCATGCACATTCCGCAGGACACACATTTGTCGTTCTGGATCTCGGCTCTTCCACAGTTATCTGAACCAATGGCTCCTACTCCACAGGCCTTCGCACAGGGCCTTTCCTTTTTTGCAATGGCGTCATAGGGACAGACGGCCTTGCATTTCCCACATTTGATGCACTTTTCCTGATCGATAAAGGAACGTCCCTTTCTCATGGAGACGGCTCCCTTGGGACAGACCTCCACGCAGGGATGTGCCAGACATCCCTTGCACATATTGCTGACCTCATACATATTTTCCTCGCAAGCCTCACAGGCAGAAGGAATCACCTGCATGAGAGGAGGCTCATAATACTTTTCTGAAATATTGCTGTCCTCCAGCCCCGCTGTCAGATGAACCGGTTTGTTTTCGGGACGCAGGGAAAGTCCCATTGCCAATCTGAGCCGTTCCCTGACGACAGCCCTCGCCCGGTACACGCTTTCCCTGTAGGTAGTCTCATCATTGACCATTTTGTAAGGAATCGCCTCTATATCATCATTGAGATGCTCCTTGTTTTCCTGAAATCCCAATGCGGCAATTTCTTTAAACACTTCGTTCCGAAGCTTTCTGACGGTTGTGTTCAATCCTCGCATCATCGCGGACAGCCCTCCTTCTTCCTTCTCTTATAACAGAATCATCCCGTGCTTTTCACAGGTCTCTCTCATCTTCTGAGGCCAGATACTGGCCTGGACCTCACCAATATGCGCCCTTCCTAAAAGCAGCATACAAAGCCGGGATTGTCCGATTCCACCCCCGATGGTGTACGGAAGTTCTCCGTTCAACAGCATCTTGTGATAGGGAAGCTCTCTGCGTTCTTCACATCCGGCTTTTTTCAACTGCTCTTCCAGCGCCTTTTCATCCACCCGGATTCCCATACTGGAAATCTCCAGCGCGCACTGGAGAGGCTCGAACCAAAAGAGAATATCTCCGTTCAGCGCCCAGTCATCATAGTCCGGCGCCCGTCCATCGTGAGGGATTCCATTTGCCAGCCGGTCGCCGATCTTCATAAGGAAGACGCAGCCATGCTCCTTTGCAATCAGGTTTTCACGTTCCTTGGCTGTTTGATTCGGGTAACGCTCCAAAAGCTCTTCCGTGGTCACAAAGGTCACCTTGGAAGGAAGCTTGGCTGCCGCTTCCGGATATTTATACCAGACTTCATGCTGCATATGCTTGATGATCTTGAACAGGTTGTGAACTGTGTCCTTCAGGGTCTCTACCGTTCTTTCTTCTTTGGTGATGACCTTTTCCCAGTCCCACTGATCCACATAGCAGGAATGAAGGTTATCCAGTTCCTCGTCCCTGCGGATGGCGTTCATATTGGTATATAGTCCTTCTCCCGGTTGAAATCCATATTTATGCAGCGCCATACGCTTCCATTTGGCCAGAGAATGGACGACCTCCATCTCTTCTCCTGCGATCGCTGCCATATCAAAGGATACCGGCCGCTCCACCCCATTGAGATTGTCGTTTAATCCACTGCTCTTTTCTACAAACAGGGGGGCGGAAATCCTTTCCAGATTCATTTCCTTTCCCAGCTCCTTCTGGAAGGTATCCCGGATGTATTTGATCGCCTCCTGCGTTTTTCTCACACTCAAATGTGGATCATAGTTGTTTGGAATGGTTATTGCCATGCTGTTTCCTCCTGCTTCTGTTTTCCTTCAAATAGTCTCTGTGTATAGTATACAGACTGCATGGCATCTTTTCCATAAAAATCTGCTCCGATGCTGTCTGCATATTCCTGATTTAGTACGGCTCCTCCTACCATGACTTTACAGTCCGGTTTCTTTTCCCTTAGAAGCCGTATGGTCTGCTCCATGCTGACTACGGTAGTCGTCATAAGAGCGCTTAGGCCCACTAGATTTACCTGCCGCTTCAGCGCTGTTTCCACAATCGTCTCCGGCGCTACGTCCTTGCCCAGATCGATCACGTCAAAGCCATAATTTTCCAGCAGGACCTTCACGATATTTTTTCCGATGTCATGAATGTCTCCCTTGACGGTTGCCAGGATGACAGGCTCCTTTTTCTTCGCCTGCCCTTCCTCCCCGCCAAGCCTGTCCTTCAGGACTCCAAAGGCAATTTTAGCAGAATCCGCACTCATAAGCAACTGTGGCAAAAAGAGACTGCCTTTTTCAAATCCTTTTCCTACCGCGTCCAGCGCCGGGATCAGATGCTTCTGGATGATGGTAAATCCGTCCGTTTCTTTTAAAAGCGCCAGGGTGGACTGGTAAGCCTCCTCCTTCAGTCCTTTTTCAATGGCCTCCTGTAAGGAAATGCTCCCTCCGCTTTTTGCGGAGGACGATTGTCCGGTCGCCTGCTGCGCGTATGTCCGGATATAAGACGCACAGTTCCCGTCATATCCCATCAAGGCGCAGAAGGCATGATACGCCCGCATCATATCTTCCGAGGAGGGATTGATGATCCCTGCCGACAGGCCGCTTTGCATGGCCATCGTGAAAAAGTGGGAGTTGATGATCCCTCTGCCGGGAAGACCGAAGGAAATGTTGGAAACACCAAGAACGGTACAGACTCCCAGCTCTTCCCGAACTCTCCTGAGAGCCTCCAGCGTAACTGCTGCGCCCATTGGTTCCGAGCTGATGGTCATAGCCAGTACGTCGATCACCACATCCTTTTTTGCGATCCCGTATTCGGCGGCTGTCTGCACAATCTTCCTTGCGATCTGCACCCGCCCCTCTGCCGTATCGGGAATCCCATCCTCGTCAATGGTCAGCCCCACTACCACGCCTCCATATTTTCGAACCAGGGGAAACACCTCCTTCATGGATTCCTGTTTCCCATTGACGGAATTGATCATAGGCTTCCCGTTGTAGATACGCATCGCCTGTTCCATCGCTTCTGCGTCTACCGTGTCGATCTGGAGAGGAAGGCTGGTGACACTTTGCAGTTCTCTTACCACCTCTGTCATCATACGCACTTCGTCAATATCGGGAAGTCCCACATTCACATCCAAAATGTCTGCTCCCCCATCCTGCTGAGTGATCCCTTCCTTTAGGATATAATCAATGTTATGCTCCTTCAGAGCCTGCTTAAACAGCTTCTTCCCGGTAGGATTGATCCGCTCTCCGATCAGGACGGGCTTTTCTCCCAAGAGAACCGCCTTTCCGTAGGAAGAGACCATTGTGTGCGGCTTGGGGAGAACCTTCGGGCAGGTCTTATCTTTACATACCCGGATCATCCGACGGATATGCTCCGGCGTCGTTCCGCAGCAGCCACCGATGATACAGGCTCCTTTGTCTGTGATCTCTCCCATGATCTCGGCAAATGTTTCCGGCGAAATGTCATAGAACACCTCTCCTTCCTTCTGTATAGGAAGGCCGGCGTTTGGCTTCACAATGATCGGGACGCTGGCATAACGGGTCAGTTCCTCCAGAATGGGAAGCATCTGTGCCGGTCCCAGTCCGCAGTTGATTCCCAGTGCATCTACGCCCAATCCCTCCAGAAGGGCTACCACCGAAGGAACGTCTCCCCCCGTCAGAAGTTTTCCTTTTTCGTCAAAAATCATGGTGACAGACACCGGAAGGTCGGATGCTTCCTTTGCTGCCAGCACGGCCGCCTTCACCTCATAGGTATCGCTCATGGTCTCGATGTGGATCAGATCTGCCCCGGCCTTTTCTCCGTAACGGATCACTTCCTTGTAGGCGTTACAGGCCTCTTCAAATCCCAGATCCCCCATGGGCTTCAACAGCTTTCCGGTAGGCCCCAGATCCAGGGCGATATAGCACTCTTCCCTGCACCCGCTTCTTCGGATCCCCTGCCTTACATGATCGACGGCTGCCTCCACTACTTCCTGTAAGCAATACCTCGTTCCCTGAAACTTCAAGGCATTGGCCCCAAAGGTATTGGTCAGAAGGATGCGGCTTCCGGCCTGCGCATACTGTCTGTGAATGTCAATGATCACTTCCGGTTTTTCTATATTCCAGGATTCCGGCAGCTCTCCCGGCTTCAATCCTTCCTCCTGGAGAAGAGTTCCCATCCCTCCGTCAAAAAACAACAGTTCTTTTCCTAATCTGTCTCGCAGCATACGATGCCTCCTGTATCTCTTCTTTATCTTATGAAGTAGCCCTCCGATAGGTGCAGTCCGTCTTATCACAGGCTTCGCAGCCCTGTCTGTGGCAGGAAATCGGCGTTTTGCTCAGCCCGATCACTGCTGTTACCGATTTGGTAGGAATCAGCATACAGCTGTCTGTAGCCATCAGTCCGATCTTTTTTTCACTTTCCAGCATACGAAGTACCAGTTTCTGGTGGCGGATATCAAAATCTCCATACCCGGGGCTGAACCTGGGACGCAGATACCATCCCTCCTGGCCCAGATCTTCTTTCAGTTCCTCCTGCCGGGTGTCCAGATATTCTTCCAGCATGGCCGCGGCACACGCCTGTAAGACCACCGCTTTTGCCATGTCTGTCAGTTCATATTTCCGAAGCAGACGGTCTACCTCAGCACCCAGGGTCGCTCCCAGCATAAGAGCTTTTTCACACCCCTTCATGTTTTTTTTCAGAGCTTTGCTTTCTATCAGCAGGGATCCTATGGTAATCTGCCCGTCCGTCTCCTGCAATTCAAAAATGCGGTAGACCATTCGCTGCTCTGCCACCTGATCCAGCTCCCGGAAGGAGTCGGATATCAGTCTTTTGGTGTCAGCATCTACCGCATTTTTTCCATATCCCAGATAACGGATCGCTTCTTTTGTTTTTCTGTCCATCTGCTTTGCCCTATACCCGGATGATCTGGGAAATATTTTCCAGGATCTTCCTTCCGATCTCCGGTTTGTTCATGGTATAAATATGTACCTGGCGGATCCCGTTTGCCAGAAGATCTATGATCTGATCGGTGGCATATGCGATACCGGCCTGCTCCATCGCCGCACTGTTTTCTCCAAAACGATCCAGGATTGCCAGAAATCTTGCCGGAAGAACTGTTCCGGACAGTTGACAGATCCTCTGCATCTGTTTGGCATTGGTTACCGGCATGATTCCCGGTATTACCGGAACCGTGATCCCTTTTTCCCGGATCCTGTAGAGGAAATTATAAAGGATATGGTTGTCAAAAAACATCTGTGTCGTTAAAAAATCCACACCGCAGTCCACTTTTTCCTTCAGATGCCGGATATCGTCTTTTTTATGGGGCGTTTCCACGTGTCCTTCGGGATAACAGGCAGCTCCGATACAAAAATCCCCTCTGGTCCGGATATCTTCGATGAGCTCCGATGCATACCGATAGTGATTGGGAAGGGGAAACTGACCGGAGTCCGGAATGTCCCCCCGAAGGGCCAGGATATTCTCGATCCCTTCTTCTTTCAGTCTGTCAATGACCTGGTGTACCTGCTCCCGTGTGGAAGACACACATGTCAGATGTGCCAGACTGGTTACTCCGTCTTTGGAGATGGCGGCTGCGATCTCCGCCGTCTGACTGCTGGTTCCTCCGCCTGCGCCGTAGGTCACACTGATAAAATCCGGCTGCAAGGTTATCAGTTCTTTTACTGTCTGCAAAACAGATTCTTTTCCACTTTCCGTCTTGGGCGGAAAGACTTCAAAAGAAATATGGGCGCCTTTTTTTTCTAAAATGTCTTTAATCTTCATTGCTCATCCTTTTCGTTATCCAAAACATCTGCGTTTACTCTGTCAGTTCCCGGTACAGTCTCTCATATTGCCGGGCGGAACTGTTCCAGGAGAAGTCTCTTTCCATCCCTCTCTGAGCGATCCGGTTCCATTCCCTCTTTTTGTCATAGAAGACATGCTCTGCATAGCGGATGATCCCCAGCATTTCGTGGGCGTTATAGTTACTGAAACTAAATCCTGTTCCTGCTTTTTCAAACTCATTGTACGGTTCCACCGTGTCTTTCAATCCTCCCGTTTCCCGCACGATCGGCACTGTTCCGTACCGAAGGCTCATCAGCTGGCTGAGGCCACAGGGCTCAAACAGGGACGGCATTAAAAATCCGTCGCAGGATGCGTAAATCTTATGGGACATAGGCTCCGAATAATAGATATTGGCAGAAACCTTTTCCGGATATTTCCATTCAAAATGACGGAACATATTTTCATACCGCTCCTCTCCGGTTCCCAGAACTACCAACTGAATGGCGTCCTGGCACAGTTCGTCCAAAATGCAGGCGATCAGATCCAGGCCTTTCTGGTCTGTCAGTCGGGATACGATACCCAGCATCATAACCTTGGGGTTTTCTTCCAGCCCCAGCTCCTTTTGCAGCTCCGTTTTGTTTTTCTTCTTTTCCCTGCGGAAGCTGTCCACCGTGTATTTCTTAAAAATATGCCGGTCTGTGGCCGGATCATATTCTTTGTAGTCGATCCCGTTGACAATTCCCCACAAATGATTGGATCTGGCCCGCATCAATCCATCCAGTCCTTCTCCGTAGAAGGGCATCTGTATTTCCTGTGCATAGGAATTGCTGACTGTCGTGATCCGATCTGCATATACGATTCCGCCTTTCAGATAATTGGCGTCCTTGTAGGCTTCCATTTTGTCGGGAGAAAAATAGTAAGAGGGAAGTCCTGTGATATCCTGGATCCGTTTGGTATCCCAGATTCCCTGGAATTTCAGGTTGTGAATGGTCATCACGGTACGGATCCCTCTGTAATAGGGATCTCCGTATCTGAAATTATCCAGATAAACCGGCACCAGCCCCGACTGCCAGTCATGGCAGTGGATAATATCCGGGCAGAAATCAATGACCGGAAGGGAGCTTAATACGGCCTTGGAGAAAAAAGCAAACTTTTCTACATCGGTATATACATCTCCATAAGGGGCAAATCCGCCGAAATAGAACTCATTGTCTATAAAATAGAAGGTGATCCCCTCATGAACCAGTTCCAGGATCCCCACATACTGCGTCCGCCAATTGAGATCCATATAAAAGTGTGTCCGGTAGATCAGCTTACTGCTCCATTCTTCCTTCATGCACAGATATTTGGGAAGAATGACCCGCACATCCCACTCTTCTTTCTCAAAATATTTAGGCAGGGAGCCTACTACATCTGCAAGTCCTCCCGTCTTAATAAATGGAACCGATTCCGATGCTACAAACAATACCTTTTTCATATCGTTTCCCTCCCTGAAAAAAATATGCAATCATTATATATCACTTTTTATCTGAAACGCAAGTTCTTTCATTTCGGAGGCATTCTTTCTTACTGCCTCTGTAATCTTTGCCCCTCCCAGGATCCTTGCCAGTTCCTCCACCTGTTCTTTTTCATTTAGCCGGCTGATCTGTGTTTTGACCGAATCTTCTTTCGTGGTCTTTGTGATCCGAAAATGTGTATCTGCCATCGCTGCGATCTGAGCCAGATGGGTAACGCAAAGAACCTGATGATGCTTTCCGATCACTGCCATTTTTTCCGATACCTTCTGGGCTGTCCTGCCGCTGATCCCTACATCGATCTCATCAAAGATCAGAGTATCCGTCTGTCCCTTTCTGGCTGTAATGGTCTTAATGACCAGCATGAGACGGGATAATTCTCCGCCGGATGCCACACGGATCAAGGGTTTCGGCGACTGGCCCGGATTTAAGGATACCAGAAATTCTGCTTCATCGATCCCATCGGCTGTACAGGCGTTTGCTTCCGCCAGGGAGATCTGAAATACCACTGATTCAAAATTCAGATCCCGCAGTCCTTCCTCGATCATCGGCTCCAGTCGGGCTGCATACTCTCTGCGCAGTTCAGAAAGCTCTCCTGCCTTCTCACGTAAGATCCTTCCGATCTCTTTTACTTTATCTTCCAGCCGCTTCAGATAGCCGTCAAAGTCTTTCAGGATCGCTATCTTTTCTTTCTTTTTCTGACAGGCTTCCAGAATCTCTTCCACACTTGCTCCATACTTGGCCTTCAGGTGGTTCAGCAGGTTTAATCGCTCCTCTGTCTCCTCAAATTCTTCCGGGGAAAACTCCAGACTGTGGCTGCAATGATCCAGATCCCGATGAAAATCCTCCAGCAGTCCTTCTATCTGAACCAGTTGTTGGTACAGGCTGTCCACCTCTCCATCCAGGTCTGCCACTGCCGCAAGGGAACGGACTCCCCTGCTCAGGACGTCTCCTGCACTTTCGCCCCCTTCCCGGGTATATCTGACGGTCTCCCACAAGGCATCCCGGATCCTTTTTCCGTGAAGCATCTTGTGGTAGGTTTTTTCCAGTTCCATATCCTCTTTCGGGGTTATGCGCGCCTCCTCGATCTCTTTCACCTCATACAGCAAAAGATCCAGCTCTCTGCCGCTGTTTGCGCTCCTTGCACTGCCCTGCTCCAGCTTTCTTCGCAGTCGATGGTACTCCTGGTGACAGTGCCGGATCTCCCGCTTTTTTTCAAATGCTTTTTCTCCGATAAAACTGTCCAGGATCTCCAGATGGTTCTTTTTCTGTAACAGAGACTGGTGCTCATGCTGACCGTGGATATCGATCAGCAGGGACGCCACGTCTGACAGTCTGGATTTTTGCACCGTCTCTCCGTTGATCCGGCTGACACTTCTTTTTCCGCTGATCTTGCGGGACAGGATTACCTGATCCTCCTCTGTCTCGACGCCCAGATCCTGCAGCTTTTTCTGTTGCTGCGGATCCTGTACCAGAAAGGTCAGTTCCACCAGTCCGGATTCCGCACCCTCCCGGATCATATCTGCGGCGTACTTCCCGCCCAGAGCCAGTCCTATCGATCCCATCAGAATGGATTTTCCGGCACCTGTCTCTCCGGTCAAAATATTCAGTCCTTCTGTAAATTCCATATCCAGTTCTTCTATTAACGCCAGATTTTTTACATATAGATTCTGTAACATCCTGCCTCCATCAAATGATCTTGCGAATCTTTTCCATTACCGTCCCGACAGCCTCTTTGCTGCGGACTACACAGATGATCGTGTCGTCTCCTGCCACGCTTCCTACGATCTCTTCCCATTCCATTCCATCAATGGCTGCGCAGACCGCCATCGCCATTCCCGACATGGTTTTGACCACCAGAATGTTCTGCGCCACGTCCATGGACAAATATCCTTCTTTCAGAACTCTCCTATGTTTTTCTTTCATACTGCCGTGACTCTTTTGCTGAAGGGCATATCTTTGACGACCGTTCTCCCCCTGGATTTTTGTCAGCTTCAGATTGCGGATATCCCGGGACACCGTCGCCTGTGTCACATCATATCCCTCCGCCCGCAGGTAACTGGCCAGTTCCTCCTGGGTTTCCACCTGATATTTGTGGATCAGCTCTATGATTTTTGTGTGTCTGCCCGCTTTTACCATCTTAATTTCCTCTCATCTTCCTTCGTAATGTTTCCAGAAAACTGACCCGGTTCAACTGCAGGATCCGAGTGGCTTCCTTTGCTCTGCGCACGCTGATCTTGTCCCCCGTCTTCACCGCCATGCTTTCTATTCCGTCAAAAGACACCAGCGCCTCTTCCTTTGTCCCTCTTCGTCCTTTCCCGATCTTGATCATGATCTCATCTTCCGCCGATAAAATAATGCTCCTTGCATAAAGGGCATGGCAGCAGATAGGCGTTACCAGGATCAGGGAAGCAGTAGGCTCCACGATAGGCCCCCCCGCCGACAGATTGTATGCCGTAGATCCTGTCGGTGTGGAAATAATGACGCCGTCCGCCTCATACTCATTTAGCAGCTCTCCGTTTACGTACAGGTCAAAGCGAATGATCCTGGGCCCGCCATTTCGGGTCACTACAATATCATTCAGAGCCACATCCCATCGATTTTCTCCTGTTTCTCCGTACAACATCATTCGGTTTTCTATGTCAAATTCTCCCCGAACCACCTGAGTCATGGCAGCTTCCAGACTTCCAGGTTCCACCTCCGTCAGATACCCCAAGGTTCCCATATTGATCCCCAGGATGGGAATCCCGCGTCCCCGGAGCAAGCGCGCCACCTCTATCAGGCTGCCGTCTCCGCCGATCACCAGGGCGCACTCCACATCTTCCGGGATCTCCTTTAGCAGGATCTTCTTTTCTGCATCTTTCGGACAGAGGATTCCCTTCTTTCCGTTTTTTTCCAGAAGGGAAAGAACCTCTCCCGTCACTTTTCCGTCTTTATCTTTTCCGTCGTTTGTTACGATCAAAAATTTGTCCATTGATTTTGTCCCTTTATTCTTTTGTCAGTTCTCCAAAGGCCTGCTCCACCAGTTTTGGAATTTCCACAGCAAGATCCTCCCCCGGAGAATGCTTTCTGGCAAGATGGATCAGGTATTCAATATTCCCTTCCGGCCCCCGGATGGGAGAATATTCCAGATTTCTCACCTGAAATCCGATATCTTCTGCATGTCGGACGATCATTTCTATGACTTCAACATGCGTAGTCCTATCTCGTACCACTCCTTTTTTCCCTACCTTTTCCCGCCCCGCCTCAAACTGTGGTTTGATCAGGGCTACGATCTCGCCGTCTTCTGTCAGGTACGCTGCAACAGGCGGAAGGACTTTCTTTAGAGAAATAAAGGAAACATCAATGGAAGAGAACTCTACCGGCTCCTGAAACGCCTCCGGTGTCACATACCGGATATTGGTCTTTTCCATGGAAATCACCCGCGCATCCTGCCGCAGCTTCCAGTCCAGCTGTCCTCTCCCCACATCGATGGCATACACTTTTTTTGCCCCGTTTTGCAGCATACAGTCGGTAAATCCTCCCGTAGAAGCTCCCACATCGGTGCATACTTTTCCTTTCACCGACACCGCAAACTGTTTCATGGCCTTTTCCAGCTTCAATCCTCCCCTGCTGACATAGGGAAGCGTGGAGCCTCTTACTTCTATGGACACCTCTTCCGGAAAAAAGGATCCGGCCTTATCTTCCTTCTGTCCCTCTACATAAACAATCCCTGACATGATAATGGCCTTCGCCTTCTCTCTGGAAGGCGCCAGGTTCCGTTTCGTCAGCAGGATATCCAGTCTTTCTTTCATAGCTTCTCCTGTTCTTGATAGGCTGTTTCGATTCTGTCTGCCATGGTCTGCGCATCCAGTCCCATTTCTTTTCGGAGCACACCAATACTTCCGTGCTCTACATAGTCGTCGGGAAGAGCCAGGGGCAATACCCTGACAGCTTTGCCTCTGCCTGCATAGTAGGCGATGATGCTTTCGCCAAAGCCTCCTCTTTGCACATTCTCTTCCATGGAAACCACCAGTCGGTGTTCCTTACAGACTTCCTCCAGCATATCGGTATCCAGCGGCTTGGCAAACCTTCCGTTGACCAGCGTGCAGGAATACCCTTTTTCCTTCAGCAGCCGCCTGACCGTCACGGCCTCCTCAAAGAGATGCCCGTAGCTTATGATGGCGATCTGGCTTTCCCATGCAATAATCTCACTTTTCCCATATCGAATTTCCTGACAGACTTCCTCTGGCATCTCGTAAGCTGTCCC
The DNA here is from genome assembly GCF_034091795.1 of Suipraeoptans intestinalis. Classification (NCBI taxonomy): domain Bacteria; kingdom Bacillati; phylum Bacillota; class Clostridia; order Lachnospirales; family Lachnospiraceae; genus Suipraeoptans; species Suipraeoptans intestinalis. The sequence goes on from NZ_JAXFXH010000019.1 coordinate 162,406, forward strand.
TCTGGGATATCGGATGGCGGATGGACCGTCCAGCTTCATGGCATATTCCAGCATATCGGAAAGCTCCCGTCCGCTTTTGGGTGCCAGGATGGTCATATTGGGAATGCTTCCCAGATAAGAGAGGTCAAAGATTCCCTGATGGGTTTCCCCATCGCTTCCTACGATCCCTGCCCGGTCGATAGCAAAGACCACCGGAAGCTTTTGTAGCGCCACATCATGGATGATCTGGTCGTACCCTCTTTGCAGAAAAGAAGAATACACCGCAAAGACCGGGCGCAGCCCTCCGGCTGCCAGTCCTGCCGCAAAGGTGACCCCGTGGCCTTCTGCGATCCCCACATCAAAGCATCTCTTCGGGAACTGTTTCTGGAAGGGCTCCAGACCCGTTCCTCCCGCCATGGCCGCCGTGATGGCTACGATCCTCTCGTCTTCTTTGGCCAGTTTGGTCAATGTTTTTCCAAACACATCCGTGTAAGTTTCCTTCTCCTTTTTGTCCCGGCTAAGTCCTGTAGATACCTGAAAAGGTCCGATGCCGTGAAATCTGTCCGGGTACTGTTCCGCCGGCGGATATCCCTTACCCTTTTTCGTCAGGACATGAAGGAGCACCGGCCCTTCCACCTTTGCCGCCTCCCGGAAAGCCTCGCACAGCATCTCGATGTCATGTCCTGCCACAGGACCCAGATAGGTGATTCCCATATCTTCAAAAAACATTCCCGGAACCAGGAGCTGTTTAATGCTGCTTTTGGTTTTTCGGATGTTCCGGATCATGGGTTTGCCCACCACCGGAACCTTATGAAGAGTCCGCACCACCTGTTTTTTCAGTCCGGTATAGATGTCTGCCGTCCGCAGTTTCGCCAGATACTTGGACATCCCGCCTACATTTTCGGAGATGGACATATGATTGTCATTCAGAACCATGATAAAATTGGTGCGAAGGGAGGCGGCGTTGTTTAAGGCCTCATACGCCATCCCGCCTGTCAGGGATCCGTCTCCGAATACAGAGATCACATGATACTTTTCCTGTTTCAGATCCCTGGCGTATACATATCCCAGTCCCGCGGATATGGAAGTAGAGCTGTGTCCTGTATCAAAAGCGTCGCAGTCACTTTCCTTTCTTTTGGGAAATCCGCTCATCCCGCCATATTTCCTGAGTTGATCAAATCCGTCCTTTCTGCCGGTCAGGATCTTGTGGGTATAGGATTGGTGTCCCACATCCCAGATGATCTTATCCTCCGGAAGCGAAAATGTCCGATGCATGGCCATCGTCAGCTCTACCACGCCCAGATTGGAGGCAAGATGTCCTCCTGTCTGACTGAGTTTCTCCAGCAAAAAACGCCGAATCTCCAGTGCCAGCAGGGGGAGTTCTTCTTTTTTTATTTTTTTGATATCATTTTCTTTTTTTATTTTTTCCAGCATAATTTGTCCACCTTTTTACCTGTCCCGGCAGATCAGCCAAAGCAGAAGCTGCTCCAGATAGGGATTTTGCTCGGGAAAGTTCTGCAGCCCGGCAACGGCTCTGTTTGACAGTCGGCCGACCTCTTCTGCGGCGCCGTCTGCACCTGCAAAAGCAACGTATGTGGTTTTTTTGTTTTTTTCATCACTGTAGACAGGCTTTCCCATTGTCTCCGGATCTCCGGTGACATCCAGAATATCATCCTGGATCTGGAAGGCAATTCCTACGTCTCTTGCCACCTGTTCTATGCTCTCGACCTGTTCCTGGTCTGCTCCCGCTAAAATGGCTCCGATCATCATAGACGCCTCCAAAAGAGCCGCCGTCTTCATCTGATAGATCAAAAGCAGCCGGTCTCTGGAAACGTCTGTCTGACAGGAGGTGACATCGATCACCTGTCCGCCGATCATTCCGTACATCCCCGCCTTGTTGGCCAGTACCTGCAAAGCATGGCCTACCGTCTTTGCGTCTGCTTCTTTCATGGAAAAGGCGGACGTTGCCGTTTCAAATGCCAGATTTAACAGGCCGTCTCCCGCCAGGATCGCCAGATCCTCCCCATAGACTTTGTGGGAGGTCAGCCTGCCCCTGCGGTAGTCATCGTTGTCCATGGCCGGCAGATCATCGTGGATCAGAGAATAGGTATGGATCATCTCAATGGCTGCCATAAAAGGAAAGATCACCTCTTTTTCCCCTCCAAACAGCCGATAGGTTTCCCACATCAGCATCGGACGCAGCCGTTTTCCGCCTGCAAAAAGGCTGTAAGACATGGATTCCTCCAAAACCTTATATTCTTTTCCGGCTTCCGGCATAAACCGTTTCAGGATCCGTTCGATCTTTGCTATCTTTTCTTTCAGCTGCGCTGAAAATTCCTGTTTAGAATTCATGCAACTCTCCCTTATCGTCCAGGTACAGCACCTGTTTCTCCACCTGTTCTACCCGCTTGGAACATTCTTTTAACACTTCCATCCCTTCCTGGTATTTGGAAAAAGCCTCCTCCAGGGGAAGTTCTTCTGTTTCCATTGTGTGGATCACAGATTCCAGCTTTTGAAATAATATTTCCAGATTTTCTTCCTGTTTTTTTTCTTTTTTCTCTGCCATAATTTCTCCCGCCCTGCTATCTTTCGTATGGTTGTGTTCTTTCCTCTGCTTCCTCCGCCCGTGCGCGGATCACTCCGTCTGTTACATGGATCAAAAGAGCTTCTCCCGGCGCAATCTCCCGAATACTTTTAACTCTCTGATGCCCCTCTTTTTCCACGTAGGCATAGCCGCCCATCAATTTTGTCAAAGGGGACAGATTCCGGAATGTTTCGATGTAAAGCTCCATCCTATGCCTATCTCTGAGAAGAGACTGCTGCATCCTGCCCTTCAGACGATCTTCCAGCTCTGTGAGGCGCTGCTGCTTTTCCTGCAATTTATATCGGGGATGCAGATAGGTCAGTCTGGTCCGGATCTCTCTCAGACGCAAACGGAGCCGGTCTGTCTTCTGCTCCATCGTCCTTCGGAAACGAAGCCTGTACTCCTCCAGCCTCATCCGGGTCTGGCCGGCATCCCAGACAGCCAGCTCTGCGGCTGCCGACGGGGTGGGCGCTCTCATATCCGCCACAAAATCTGCGATCGTCACATCCGTCTCATGTCCCACAGCCGAGATGACAGGCACTGTACATTCAAAAATAGCTCGCGCAACAATTTCTTCATTGAATGCCCAAAGGTCCTCTATAGAACCCCCGCCTCTTCCCACGATCATCACATCTACCTGCTGTTTTTCCAGGGCTTTGATCCCATCTGCCACGCTCTGCGCCGCGCCCTCTCCCTGTACCTTTGCCGGATACAGAATCAGCTGCACGAAAGGGTTCCTTCTGCCTGCCACATTGATGATATCATGGACTGCGGCTCCTGTAGCTGCCGTTACGATTCCTACCGTCCTTGCATAAACGGGGATCGGTTTCTTATACCCCGGATCGAACATCCCCATCTCTTCCAGTTCTCTTTTCCGTCTCAGAAACTGCTCGTACAGCTGCCCCTTCCCGGCTTCCTCAATACGCCCGGCATAGAGCTGATACCTTCCGTCTCTTTCATAAACGCTGATCTCGCCGCTGACGACCACCTGGTCCCCCTCTTTCATATGAAAAGAGAGTCCGCCTCGCTTCCCCGCAAACATAACGCAGGCAATCGTTCCAGACTCATCTTTCAATGAAAAATATATGTGCCCCGAAGAATGGTATTTGCAGTTGGACACCTCGCCCTTTACGGAAATTCGCTTTAATAAATAGTCTCCGGTAAACAAATGTTTGATATAAGAATTTACCTGCTTTACTGTATAAATATTGTCAGCCATTTCCTTCCCTCTTACTCCGCTTTGGCAAACCCGGCCAGAATACCATTGACAAACGCCGGCGCTTCGTTGCTGCTGTAACGCTTTGCCAGCTCCACAGCCTCGTCTATCGCCACTCCTTCCGGGATCTCTTCATCCCATCGGATCTCGTAGATCGCCAGCCGCAGGATCGCCAGATCCGTCTTGTTCATACGACTGGTCTTCCATCTGTTGGCGCGCAGATTGATCCCCGCATCGATCTCTTCTTTTTGTTCGATCACTGCAAAGACCCGGCTGCGGATGTATTCTTTTTCTTCTTCACTTGCTTCCTCTGTGTGTTCCAGATAGATCTCTACCTGTTCTTTCCATTCCTGCAGCGGATAGAATTCTGCCTCAAAAACAAGGCGGAAGCTGTGTTCTCTCAACTGTGTCCTTTTCACTTATGCTTCCTCCGAAACTGTCACTCCTGCTATCCGTATATTCACGTCCGCCACGGTAAGTCCCGTCATGTTCTCAATGGCGGTTTTTACCTTTTCCTGCACCTTCCCTGTGGTCGCTTTCACCGAATATCCGTATTTCAGATTCAACGCCAAGGATACCGTCACGATCTGCTCCAGAATATCTACCTTGACGCCCCTGGAAACGGAACGGACTCCGAATTTTCCCATGATCTCTCTGGTAGTGCTTCCCGCCATGGAAGCAACCCCTTCTACTTCCATCGCCGCAATGCCTGCGATCATAGCCACAACCTCGTCTGTCACCTTTACTTCTCCCAACTGATTTTCCGTCGGTATTGTATATGTATTGCTCTTTACTTCCTTGCCCATGAAAAAACCTCCTCGAAAACTTACTTTCCTTGATTATAGCAAATTCGCGGCTATTTGGAAAGCCTTGTTTCTTCTACAGGCAAATGCCTGTACTTAAACACTTCTGTCTCCCAGCGCCGCGTCTTTTCTTCCGGATCATTTTGTCATTTTTTCAGACTGCCTTTATCCGAATTCCGTCAGTTCCAGACCTTCATTCCGTTCCAGGGTCATACGGATGCTCCAGCTGTTTACAAACAGCAGCAGCGGACGTCCTCTCAGATCTTTGACCTTTTTCATATCAGAAGTACCCGAAAGCTTATCCAGATCCACCGGGCAGTGGCGGATCCACCGGATATACTCATACGGCAGAGAATCCATGCGGATCTCCACATTATATTCTTTCTCCAACCGATATTTCAGCACGTCAAACTGCAGGATTCCAACGACTCCCACAATGATCTCCTCCATTCCGGTGTGATACTCCTGAAAAATCTGGATCGCACCCTCCTGCGCGATCTGATTGACCCCTTTTAAAAACTGCTTTCGCTTCATGGTATCCACCTGCCGAACTCTGGCAAAGTGTTCCGGTGCGAAAGTGGGGATCCCTTCATAGACAAACTGCTCCTTCGCTGTCGTCAAGGTATCACCGATGGAGAAAATTCCGGGATCAAATACACCGATAATGTCGCCCCCATAAGCTTTTTCCACCATTTTGCGCTCGCTTGCCATCATTTGCTGAGGCTGGGAAAGGCGGACTTTTTTGTTTCCCTGAATATGCCACACATCCATCCCTGCCTCAAATCTGCCGGAGCAGATCCGCATAAATGCGATCCGGTCCCGATGGGCTTTATTCATATTTGCCTGGATCTTAAATACAAAAGCAGAAAACGCCTCTTCCTCCATGGGGTCGATCTCTCCTTGGTCCGATCGTCTCGGCAGGGGAGACGTCGTCATCTCCAGAAAATATTTCAAGAAGGTTTCCACTCCAAAATTCGTCAGCGCCGAACCAAAAAATACCGGAGAAAGCTTACCCTTTTCTACCAGCTCCTGATCAAATACCGCCCCGGCTCCGTCCTGAAGTTCCAGCTCCTCAAACAATCTGTCTTTTTGTTCGCCGGAGATCCATTCTTCTTTCTCCAGGTCTTTTCGGTCAAGGATCCTTACACTTCCCTGCCTGGTTCCTTTTTGTGTGTCTGAAAATAGCTCTACCTGGTTTTTTTGACGGTCATACACTCCTTTAAACTCTTTCCCGGATCCGATCGGCCAGTTCACAGGACAGGTGGCGATCCCCAGCTCCTGCTCAATATCATCTAAAAGTTCAAAGGTGTCCATGGCTTCCCGATCCATTTTATTGATAAAGGTAAAAATGGGAATGTGTCTCATGGTACACACCTTAAACAATTTTCTGGTCTGGGCTTCCACTCCCTTGGAAGCGTCGATTACCATCACCGCAGAATCTGCCGCCATCAGCGTCCGGTAAGTATCCTCGGAGAAGTCCTGATGTCCCGGCGTATCCAGGATATTGATACAGAAGCCTCCATATTCAAACTGAAGCACGGAAGATGTTACAGAGATCCCTCGTTCTTTTTCGATCTCCATCCAGTCGGAAACGGCATGGCGCGCCGTCGCTTTTCCTTTCACGCTTCCCGCCTGGTTGATGGCTCCTCCGTACAGAAGGAATTTTTCTGTCAAGGTTGTCTTTCCCGCATCCGGATGGGAAATGATCGCAAATGTCCTCCGCTTCCTGATTTCTTCTTTGATTTCCTGATTTTTTTCTGACATGATCTCACGCTGTTCCTTTTCTTTTCGTTCTCTCAACGCCTCATTATACGCTGTTTTGCCAGGTCTTACAAGAAATATTTCAAAAAGGAAGCCAATAGGAAGATTCTTTCAGACGGTTATCTTCGCTGCCCCCACAGCCGTCTTCCCACCAATACGATCAAAAACCATAACACTTCCAGTAAAACGATGGTTCCTCCCGGTTTCAATCCAAAATGGTAAGAAAGCAGGAGTCCTCCTACCGTCGTAGAAACTGCAATGATGACTGCAAACACCAGCACGCCCCTGTAACTTTTTCCCATCTGCATTCCGCCGGCTATCGGAACCACCAGCATGGAAGAAACGATCAAGGCTCCTACCGTTCTAGATGCAACGGAGACGGTCAGCGCCGTCAACACCGTAAAGATAAAGTTGATGCGATCTACCGGAACCCCGGAGATCCTTGCTGCATTTTCATCAAAGGCAATATAAAACAGCTCCCGATACAAAAAAATAACGGTCAGAAGTACCAGAAGACTGATCCCGCAGACCAGAAACAATTCCTCCCGGCTGATGGCCACAATGCTGCCGAACAGGAAGCTGTTAAAATTGGCGCTGTTTTTTACAAATCCTGACAGAACGCCTGCCAGGCCTATCCCCGCCGACATAACAATAGCAATGGCCATCTCCGAATAGCGGGGAAGCTTTCTGCGGATCCCTTCTATTCCCAGCGCAGCCGCCACACAGATGGCGGCCGCCCCCAGTACCGGGTTGCTCCCCAGGAGCAATCCGATGGCCACACCGGAAAGAGAGGCGTGGGACAAGGCGTCTCCGATCATAGACATCCGCTTCAACACGATCGTCATCCCGATACAGGGGGTGATCAGAGCCACAAGGATCCCCACCAGAAAAGCCCTCTGCATAAATCCGTACTGTAAGATGGTCATACCTCTGTTATCCTCCCCTGCTTCATTCTTAAAATTTTTGTCGCGCCCTTACATTCTGCAGGGTCGTCATGGGTCACCAGCAAAATGGTCAAGCCTTCTTTGTTCCATTCTTCCAGTAACCGGTACAGCGTTTCCACCGACACGGCATCTACTCCGGCGGTAGGCTCATCCAGGATCAGAAGTTTGGGGTCTCCCGCCATGGCGCGTGCCAGCATGACCCGCTGCTGCTGGCCTCCGGAAAGCTCTCCGATCTTTTTGTGGAAAGTTTCCGCCATTCCCAGCCGTTCCAGCATATCCAGACAGATCTGCCTTTCTCTTCCCACCTGAAATCGTGATACTTTCCGATAAAGTCCTGTTCGCATAACCTCCTGCACGGTGGCCGGAAAGCTGGCGTTCTGACTAATGCTGTTTTGTGGCACATAACCGACTTTTTCCTCTTTCAAAGCCTGCAGGATTTCTTTCTGCAACAGACGGATCTGCCCTTTCTGCGGTTTCCTTTCCCCCAGGATCAGCTTCAGCAGGGTGCTTTTCCCGCTTCCGTTTTCTCCTGTCAACACCACATAGTCCCCCTGTTCCATCAACAGGTCTGCCTCTTTTAGAACGGGGATCTCCCTGTAGCAAAAAGTCACCCTGTCCAATCGGATCATCTCCATAGTCTGTAATCCTTCCTTTTCCTTCGTTTCTGCACAATCCGTCTGTTTTTTGTACTACTGCAGGGCCTTCTTCAGTTCCTCCAGATTTGTTTTCATGATGGAAAAATAGTCTTCTCCTGCATCCATCTGCTCCTGCGTCAACCCTTCCACCGGGTTGAGTACCGCCGTCTTTGCTCCCAATTCCTCCGCTATGGTTTTTGCCACTTTGGGACTTACCAGTTCCTCGAAGAAAATAGTCGTGACATGGTTTTCTTTTGCAAAGGTTACGATTTCATGCATCCGCTCCAGATCCGGTTCCGAATCGGGCGACAATCCCTCGATCCCCACCTGATTCAGGCCATATGCCTGACACAGATAGCCAAATGCTTCGTGCGCCGTCACCAGATCACGCCGGGAAACGTTTGTCAGGGCTTCCTTGTAGGTCTGGTCCAGTTGTTCCAGCTTCTCCTTGTATTTGCTGCAATTTTCTTCATAACTGCTCTTGTTGGCGCTGTCTGCCCGGATCAGTCCTTCCTTGATCTGTTCCATTTCCATTCCGGCGTACAAAGGGTTCAGCCACACATGTGGATCGTAGTGTTCCTCTTCCGCTTCTCCTGTTTCAGATTCGGTCGAATCCTCCTCTTCCTCAGAATGTTCTCCCTCTTCTTCGTGATGATGCGCCTCCCCCTTCAGGAGCTCCACTCCCTTGGAAGCCTCCACCACTACCAGTTTTTTGTTTTCCAGGCTTTCCAGCACGTCCTCTGCCCATTCTTCCATGCCTGCCCCGTTATAAACAAACACATCTGCCTCTTCCAGTTCCTTCAGATCCGACGTAGTGGGCTCCCAGTCATGGGGCTCTGTCCCTGCCGGTACCAGATTCACCACCTCTGCCTTATCTCCCGCCACTTTCGTAGCAAAATCATACATCGGATAGAAGCTGGTCACTACTTTGATCTTTTTCTCCTTTCCGGATGTGTCTTTGCTTTCCCCTTTTGCCTTCCCGCAGCCACACAAGATGACAGATGCTGCAAGCACAAGAATCCCCAACGCTTTTCCTCTTTTCATACGTCCTTCCTTTCTCTTATCTGCAGTTTTCACAGTAACCATATAAAACAGCATATTGCCGGCTGAGCAGAAACTGATGCGCCTTCTGAATGTGCTCTGAAAATTGGTCAATACAGCCACATTCCAGAGGGATCATCCGCCCACAGGCAATACAGACCAGCTTCCCCACCGATCCTTCCTGACCGGCAAGATACCGGTACTGCGCCGGACGTCCGTCCATGGACGGAACTTTCAGCACGCTGCCCTCTTCTGATAATCTTTCCAAAAGGCGATAGACGGTAGTATGTCCTACCTGTGTTCCTTCCTTTTTCAACTGCTCTGCCAACTGATCTACACTGTAAAACTGCATTCCCTGCTTTTCCAGCAGCGTTTTAATCTGTTCCTGCTGTTTGGTTCTGTATCTTCTTTTTTCTCTCATGATATTTCTCCGCTAGTTTAAAATTAAAATTGAAATCCGTTTTCATTTTATACGCTTTTCTCCAACCTGTCAAGACTTCCGCCAGAACAAAAGAACGTGGAAAAACCGGGGACACCTCCGCCATTCCATGACTTCTGAGGTACCCCCGGCTATTGCAGGATCACTACGTTGCAGGCCGTATGTTTCTGTTATTCTATCGCTTTACTGCAGTCCATGCCTCTATTTCAGACCTTCTTCATATTCCGCGCACAATTTTCCCGTTTCCAGGCTGTAGATCCGGACATAATGTTTGCCGCCGTAGCCTTGTTCTTCGTTTTCTTCTGTTTTTTCGTACAGCACGCCGTACACCGGTACATCAAACGTATGATAGCTCCAGTCAAATGCAATATATGCCTCTCCTACCTTTTCAAATCCCTCTTCTTTATTTTTCTGATCCAGCTGCAGCAACAGCTTTTCTCCCTGATCAAACTTTATTTTCTTCAAAAGCTCCAGGGTGATCTTATTTTCCCGCTCTGTGACTCTTCCCGTTTCCTCCATCACAGCCGTATCTTCTGTGGCGATTTTTTTGTAATATTTCCTGTAGTAGCTCTTCCCGGCCACAGTATCTGTTTTTCGGTAAGTAATGTCCTGCTCCTCCTTGCTGCGGTGCCCGTCCGGATATACATAATGTCCGGTGGGAGTAATGGTATCCGCCAGCATTTTTCCGCTTTTTTTATCCAGATAGTAGGAAAACTGGCCAGATGTGATCCAACCGGTCTGCATCACACCGGAAGAAGCCAGATAGTACCAGCCTCCCTGCCATTGCAGCCATCCGGTCTGCATGGCTCCGTTTCCATCCAGGTAATACCAGTTGCCGTCCTCCAAAATCCATCCCATCTGCATGGCACCGGAAGAAGCCAGATAATACCAGTGATCTTTCCACTGCAGCCACTTCGTTCTCATGGCGCCGTTTCCATCCAGATAATACCAGGAAGCTCCTTCTTTGAGCCATCCGGTCCGCATGGTGCCTCCTCTGTCCAGATAGTACCAGAACATTCCCTCTTTGAGCCATCCGGTTTTCATGGCGCCGCTTCCGTCCAGGTAATACCAACTGCCTCCGCTTTGGATCCAGCCTGTCTGCATCCAGCCGTGTACATCAAAGAAATACCAGTTGCCGCGGATCGCTTTCCAGGTATTTACAGGGTAGCTTCCATCTGCATACCGATACCACCATCTTCCGTCGGATTCCTGAACCCAGCCTGTTATTGGCACAGCTTTCTGTTCTACGCCGTCTGTCGCCACAGCTTTTTCGGAGCCGGTCGGATTCCACAGGACAAACATACCCAGCATCCCCGCCAGTCCTACACATGCCGCGAGGAATAAGTGCTTCAGCTTTTTTTTCATATACATCCTCCCTTCATTTTTCCTTTAAAAGATATCTTCTGCCAGATCAATTTCTTCATTCACAATTGTATTCGTCATTAAGTCAATACAATCGTAAGTAAGCATTCCTTCTATTTCTCGACCTCCAACTAAAACTACTGTAGATTTTCCACCTACCATAGTGACAACTTCAAATGTACTTGTATATTTAGATAATTCTCCTGTTTCTGAAAGTTTTTTCTTGTTTTCTTCAATATGATTTAAATCAATACTTAAGAATGTACTCTCATCTAAAACATTCCTCCGAACAAGATATTGCATATAATTATGGTCATATACTATTTTGTCTGTAGTTTCCCTCCCATTATAAAACCTTTTATAAGTACTAATCCCATCTTCATTTGAAGTTTCTACAAATCCTTCTGGTACATCTAAAGCCTCTGTGTCCTTAATTGTATAAGTATCATTCACTCTTATACTTATATCTCCTGCAAGTGCCAAATTATTTCCGTGCAGAGGAGCATATTTTTCATAAATCCTTTGTGTTCGTGAAATGGCCTCGTCAAACCTCATTCCTTGCATCAGAGATTCTAACAATTTTTTTGTAACAGCTCTATCTAGAAACACATCAGATGCCACTCTGTACCCATAAGCAGCCTTCGCTCCTGATGCAACCGCCGCTGTAACCAAGCTTTTTCCACTCCTAGAGTCTATTACTCCTCCATAGCATGCAAAAAAGAGAGCTACTTTAGTATTATTCATCTCCATATTACTGAGTTCTTGCGGAGAAATCCCTGAGCCATTCCCTAATGCAAGTCCATATCCATACTTATAACCATGCCCACTATAATAGAATATTCCTCTATTCAAATTGGGTGTATTTACTTTTCCATTTCTGCCTACAAAACTATTTTTTGTGAAATTATCATATTTTTCTATTACATATTTACTTTGTAAAATTGACTTTGCTAAATTTCCATCTTGCAGCGTATTAATATCACCGTATTGTTTTGTGTATATAGCCGCCACTATGCTGGCATCATAACTCAATTGTCCATTAGCTTCAAAATGATAGTCTATACCTCCTAATCTACGATATCCTGTTACCATAGACCCATTTGATGCTAAGAAATACCACTTTTCATTTTCCTTTAGCCATCCTATCTGCATTAAACCATTCGCATTCAAGTAGTACCAGTTATTTTCCCAGTATAACCAGCCCGTTTTCATTGATCCACTGGGCTCTAGATAATACCATCCTCCGGCCCACTGTATCCAACCGGTTTTCATCCAGCCATCCCCATCAAAAAAATACCACTTTCCGTCAATAAGTTCCCAGTTGTTTACGGTGTAGCTTCCATCTGCATGCCTATACCACCATCTTCCGTCTGCCCCCTGGATCCAGCCAACTTGCACAGTGTTTGCATTTGCTTTGATGTCTAGTAATGTATTTTCAGAAATTGGAACCGTCAACTCTTCTGCAACAACAGTGATTCCAACTAGCCCTAGAATAACACTACTCGCAATTAAAACGCCTGCCAAATATTTTTTCATTCTTTATCCCTCCTAACCTCACCCAGTTTACACTAAATATTTGTGAATAATGTATCATATTTGATCATTCCAGTCAATAATTTTAGTTATATTTTGCTTTTTTTGTAATATTTTTAACACACTTCTATATATTCTGTGTATTGTAAGTAGGATTTATCGGTTATACCTGTCACTTTTTACCAGACACATTAGAGTGGATCAGGAGCTTTCATCTATTGGTTACGCACGCCCAATGTATGGTAAAAACGGATCCCATCTTTCGATGGAACCCGTTTTCCAAATCATATTTGCGTTATTCCGGAATCTGACTTAAGATCGCGTTGTAGGCATTCAGGCTTTCTTCCGTGTTGAACAGGATCTGCCCATTCTCCATAACCCAGGAGGATTGATTATTTTTCAGATACTCCAAAGCCTGCCCGATTGCATCCATCGTCTGATTATAATATGCCACGTCACTTTCTATCACCGACTGCACATCGGAGGATGTAACATTTTCCACATATTCATCAAACAACTTTTTCAGATCTCCCTTGAGCTGGGCAGACTGATACTGTCTGATCCCTTCCTCTGAAGCCAGATACAGCCAGGATTCTCTCAGATTTTTCTCCGTTTCCCGAAATTCCGCCAGCTTCTGCGTCGTCGTCTCAAAATTTGGAGCATCTGACGCCAGCGCCTCCGGTGTCAGATATTGTTCGATCTCATTTTTTTCCAGATATTGTGTCATCTCATTTTGCTTTGCAAATAGATCCTTGCAATGATCCTTGACCGCTCTTTCCAGCACGGCATAGTCTCCCTTGGAAACTGTCCGATCCAGGATCTGGGAACTTTCTGCATCCGTAAAAGCCTGGTTGGATATCACTCCTTCCATTTTGTTCAGTTCCTCTGTCAGCGCATGGAGCGCCTGTCTGTGGCGAACCTGCTGAAAAACATTATAGCCCACTACGGAAGCGACCGCAAACACTGCCAGCAAAGCAACAACAAGCCCGATGATTAGTCCCTTTTTCTGTTTCATTCCTCTTCTCTCTTTCCCGTTTTTAGGTATTCCCTGTCAGGATCCCCGTTTTATTCCACTACATCCTTGATGCTAAAGGACATCCTTCCCATCTTGTCTTTTCCAAGGCATACCACCTTTACTTCTTCTCCCAGCGTCAGCACCTCTTCTACCGTATTGATCCTGGTCTTGGAGATTTTGGAAATGTGAACCATGCCTTCCTTGCCCGGTGCAAATTCTATGAAAGCTCCAAACTCTTTGATGCTGATGACTTTTCCTTCCAATACCTGTCCGGCCTCAAAGTCTGTTACGATCACGGCGATCAGTCTTCTGGCTTCTGCCATGCTGTCTGCATCCGTGCCGCAGATAGATACGGATCCATCGTCTGTAATATCGATCTTCACGCCGGTCTGTTCGATAATGGCATTGATGGTCTTTCCTCTCTGTCCCACCACATCTCCGATCTTCTGTGGGTCGATCTGCATCTGTATGATCTTCGGCGCATACGGTCCCACTTCCGGACGCGGCTGACCGATCGCCGGATTCATGATCTCATCCAGAATATAGGTTCTTGCCTTTTTGGTCGCTGCGATCGCTTCCTCAATGATCGGTCTCGTAAGCCCATGGATCTTAATATCCATCTGGATGGCCGTGATTCCCTTATGGGTTCCCGCCACCTTAAAGTCCATATCTCCAAAAAAATCTTCCAGTCCCTGGATATCCGTCAGTACCAGGTAATCCTCATCGGTCTCTCCCGTCACCAGTCCTGCCGAAATCCCCGCCACAGCCGATCGGATCGGTACTCCTGCCGCCATCAGTGACATAGAAGAAGCACAGATACTTGCCTGGGAGGTAGAACCGTTGGATTCAAAGGTCTCGGAAACAGTACGGATCGCATAGGGGAAGGTCGCTTCATCCGGCAGTACCGGGATCAGCGCCTTTTCTGCCAAAGCTCCATGTCCGATCTCCCGTCTTCCCGGCCCTCTGGACGGTCTTGTCTCGCCGACTGAGTAGGAGGGGAAATTATAATGGTGCATGTATCTTTTACTGGTCTCGGATTCATCCAGGCCATCCAGCCTCTGGGCTTCTGCGAGGGGCGCCAGAGTGGTAATGGTGCAGATCTGCGTCTGTCCACGGGTAAACATAGCCGATCCATGAACGCGCGGAATCAGATCGATCTCTGCGGCCAGCGGCCGGATCTCATCGATGGCTCTTCCATCCGGTCTTTTGTGATCCTTCAGGATCATCTTACGAACGGTCTTTTTCTGGTATTGGTAAACGGCTTCTCCCAGCACGGCAAGTTTTTCTTCGTCTTCTGCAAAAGCTTCCTCCAGTCTCCTGGTGATCTCCCGGATATTTTCTTCTCTTGTCTGCTTCTCATCTGTAAAGACCGCTTCTTCCATCTCGGAAGGCGGAACGATCGCCTGGATCGCTTCAAATACTTCTGCCGGAACGGCGCAGCTCTCATAGGAGTGCTTTTCCTTTCCGCATTCTGCTACGATGGTGTCGATAAAAGCGATCACCTTCTGATTCAGCTGATGCGCTGCAAAAATAGCTTCGATCATCTTGTCTTCCGGCACTTCATTGGCTCCCGCCTCGATCATGATCACCTTGTCCCTGGTAGAAGCTACCGTCAGAGTCAGGTCGGAAGCTTCTTTTTCCGCCGCCGTCGGATTGAATGCAAACTCCCCGTTCACCAGTCCCACCTGCGTAGTAGAGATCGGTCCGTCGAAAGGAATGTCTGAAATGCTGGCTGCAATGGCAGATCCCAGCATTGCCGTAAGCTCCGGCGAACAGTCCTGCTCTACGGAAAGAACCAGGTTTTCTAAAGTTACGTCGTTTCTATAGTCCTTGGGAAAGAGCGGGCGCATAGGTCTGTCGATCACCCGGCAGGTCAAAACTGCATTTTCGGAAGCTTTTCCTTCCCGTTTGTTAAATCCTCCCGGAACCTTTCCTACTGCATAAAGCCTTTCGTTATACTCTACACTCAGAGGAAAAAAATCGATCCCTTCTCTTGGTTTTTCTGATGCGGTAGCGGTAGAAAGTACCGTCGTATCTCCATAGTGCATCAGTACTGCGCCATTTGCCTGCTTGGCGACACGATCTACATCTACGCAAAGTGTCCTGCCCGCAAGTTCCATTTCAAATTTCTTATACATAGTCTTCTCCTTTTACTTCACAACTTCCATTATTATAGCACAGGAACAGGGGATCCGCTACTGATATTTTTCAAAAGCAATCAGGTCCTTTCTCCCGTGGAATACATAAGACAGGGCAGGAGCAAAGCGATCTGTGATCGCCCTGTTCCTGCCCTGTCCTGTGTGTCAGAAAAGGCCCCCGATAAACCCTCTGAACTTATATGGGAAGTTCCAGATAAATATCCTTTCCTTCTTTTATGGAAATCACAACTTTCCCGCTGCGGACAGTCGTATAGACTCCCTCTGCCGTACCGCTGATGGAAGGCGCTTCTTTCTCCTCCGTCTGATTCGCCGGCTCATCAGAAGCAGCTTCCTTGATCCCTTCTACATTTTCTGCCGTCAAAGGGCTTAAAGAGTCGCTGGTTTTTGTAAGCTTTGCTCCCAGCACCTGTCCGATGGTCAGACAGCCGTCCAGGTTTAAGAGTCCGGAATCCACCAGTTCATCAAAAATAGCCGGATCTTCCAGATTGGCAGCCTCAATGGTGATGCCTGCCTCCGCCCTGCAGCATAACACGGCCGGATCGTTGGCATGCGCTTTCGCTGTTTCCGCTGTAATAGACATAATGCTCTACCTCCTACCTTTTCAATCTTAACGCTTTTCTTAGTATAACAGTCCGTATTCGGAAATTCCAATCGCTTTTTTTGAAGAAAAAAGCGATATATAGAGTATTTCTATAACATACAGATGATCCGCCGCCCTCCAGCATCCTTCTTTTCGGTGTTTTCTGCGACAATCCGAAGTTTCTTTCGATTCTCTCCCTTCCAAATATAAAAACTGCCGTCTGACAGATCGGATAACTTCTCGATCCATCAGGCGGCAGTCTCTCTTTGTACAGTCAGTCCACTGATCCTGTAAAGACTATTTTCTAAGTCCCAGTCTTTCGATCAATGTACGATATCTTGTAATGTCAGACTTTTTCAGGTAAGCCAGAAGACCTCTTCTTTGTCCTACCATCTTAAGAAGACCTCTTCTTGAGTGATGATCCTTCGGATTGTTCTTGAAGTGCTCTGTCAGGTCATTGATCCTTGCTGTCAGGATCGCGATCTGAACCTCCGGTGAACCGGTATCGCCTTCGCCTCTCCCAAAGTCTGCCATAATCTGCTGTTTCTGTTCTTTTGTGATCATTTGTACTTCCTCCTTGTTTTCTGTTAAAAATCACACCGGATATTAAGCGGCGGTTGGAGATTCCTGCCACCGAACATCAGTTTTACCCGGTAAGTCTATCACATTCCTCCTGGGATGTAAAGACTTTTCTCTGTAACCACCGGCTGCTTCATCTGACTGCGAGGCCGGTGGTAAAACCGGAGCTCTCTTTTGTCCTCTAGGACAAAGAAGAGGTACAGTGAGGACATTTTACAGCCTCCACTGCAATCTCACTGGCACAGTAAGGACACTTCTTTGTAGCCGGAGCTGCTTCTTCTGCCGGCTCGTCTTTTTTCATACCGTTTTGCAGTTTGTTCAGTCCCTTTACCATACAGAAAATAATCAGTGCCGTGATCAGGAAATTAATGATGGCCGTGATGAAGTTTCCGTACATCAGCACCGGCGCATTCTTTCCGCTTCCCAAAACCAGCTTCAGGTTGCTGAAATCCACTCCGCCGAAAATTCCCAGGATCGGTGCAATGATATCTGCATTCAATGAAGTTACGATCGCCGTAAACGCTCCGCCGATGATGACACCGACTGCCAGATCCATGACGTTCCCTTTCGTGATGAATTCCTTAAACTCTCCGATAAATCCTTTTTTCATTCTTAATCCTCCTCTTCATTCAAACCCTCATCCGGTTTGAAAATTGCAAATGCTACATTGGTTGCATGGTCCGCTACACGTTCCAGCCCTGATACTGTATCAGAAAACAGCATTCCTGAAAAGGGGGTACACTTATTTTTTGTCAGCTGTTTCACATGAAAACGCTGTAGCTTCTTTTCTTTCTCATCTATTTCATCTTCCAGCTGCAGGATCTCCCTCATATGTTCGTCATTTCTGTTTCGGAACATATCCAAAGAATACGTCAGGATCGTGACTACTTTTTCCATCATTTCCTGTAAATGTTTTTTGGCCTTGTCGCTGAATTCCACCTGGTCTTTCAGCCGGATGCCGGCGGAATCCGCAAAATTTTCTGCGTGATCCCCGATCCGTTCAATATCATTTACAACATGGAACAGTCCTCCTAAAAGCTTCTTGTCTGCTGCCGGAAGTTCTATTTCGTTGACTTTCATCAGATAATCTGTGATCTTATGGTTCAAAAAATCAATATATTCTTCTCGCTGGTACACCTGTCGGATCTTTTTTTCTTCCGGTTCGCAAAGAGCCTCCATGGACGTCTTCAGATTCTCAATGGCGATCTGCCCCATGTGCTCGATCTCACGGATCCCGTCCAGCATGGCGGTCGTGGGAATCAAAAGTGTCCCTGTCCCGATATACTGCAGTTGAAATTCTTCGTCTCTGGCCTTGTCCGTTCCCGGAATCACCTTATAGGTGGCTTTGACCACCCAGCCCATGAATGGGAACAACAGAACCACTTCAAAGATCTTGATGCTGGTATGCAGGTTTGCCACTGCCCTTGCTACATCCTGTCCGGAAAAATCCAGAATCTTTTCGGTAATAGGCTGCAATCCCACCAGCAACACACCAAAAGCAATGGCGGAGCCGATGATGTTAAACAAAAAGTGGATCATGGCAGCTCGCTTTGCCACTTTTTTCCCACCCAGACTTGCCAGAAGCGCAGATACGCAGGAGCCCATATTACATCCCAGGATCAGGAAGGGGCAGATGGTAAATTCCAGCAGTCCCTGCGACGCCATGAGGATCACGATCCCCACCGTAGCGGAAGAACTCTGAAGGATCGCCGTGATCACAAATCCTACCAGGATGGCCATCATGGGGTTGGTCATGGACTGCAAAAGCTCCAGAATGCGGGGAGATTCTTTGATACTTTCCATGGAACTGCTCATGATGCTCAGACCCATAAACAGCACGCCAAACCCAAGGATCACTTCTCCGATCCGGTGAATGCTCATCTTTTTACAGAACATGACCATGATCACTCCGGTGATCACAAATAAAGGCGCAATATCCGACAGCTTAAAGGCAATCAACTGCCCCGTTACCGTCGTACCGATATTGGCTCCCAGGATCACGCCGGACGCCTGGAACAGATCCATCAGACCTGAATTTACAAAACTGACTACCATAACGGTCGTCGCACTGGAAGACTGGACAATGGCAGTAAATGCGATACCTACCATCATCCCCATAAACCGGTTCCGAGTGAAAAATTCCAGGATATTCCTCATTTTTTCACCGGCCGCCTTCTCCAGACCTTCGCTCATCAGCTTCATTCCGTAGAGAAACAGTCCAAGTCCTCCCAGCAATCCAAAAAACGTTACAATATTCATGAGATTACTCCTTTTCCTCCCTCTCTTCTTCAAAAAAGCGGACCGCTTCTTCCACATCCGAAAGGATTTGTTCTTTTAAAGCTTCTATACTTGCAAATTTCTTCTCTTCTCTATGAAAGGAAAACAGTTCTGTCGTTACACATTTTCCATATACATCTCCCTGGAATCCCAGTAAATGGCTTTCCAGCAGCAGGCGGTCTCCCGTTTCCACCGTAGGCTTGGTCCCGAGGTTGGAAATACTCTGGTACCAGACTCCGTCGATCCTGGTTCTTCCAAAATAGACGCCCTTTCGGGGAAGAACTTTTTCTCTCTGCCACTCCAGGTTCAATGTGGGGAATCCTATGCTTCTTCCCAGTCTGTTTCCGGCAATGACGGTGCCTGTCATCCCGTAGCCGTATCCCAGCATCTCCCTTGCCAGATCTGCCCGGCCCTCCCGGATACACTCTTTGATGTAGGTACTGCTGATCTCTCTGTCTCCAAACCGCTCTTTCGCAATGGCATGAAGTTCATAGCCGCACTCTTTTTCAAAGGCCTTCAGCATTGCGATATCGCCCTTTTTATCACATCCGAACCGGAAATCCTCTCCCACCACCACATATCTTGCGTGAAAAAGATCCCGGATATACCTTCGGATAAACTCCTCCGGCAAAATGCTGCTGAACTCCCGCGTAAAGGGACATTCCAGCAGATAATCCGCCTTTCCTTTCAGAAATCTTCTTCTTTCCCCCGGTGTCATGATCGTCGGCTTCTCCATCTGCCGGCTTTTCCAAAAAGGAGTCATGTCAAAAGCACAGATGATGCTGTCAATGTCCGTCACTCTTCCTAAAAACTGTACTTCGCCCACCAGCTTCTGATGTCCCTTGTGAATGCCGTCAAACTTTCCAAACGTGATGGCCGTCCTGCGGCTGCCCTGATAGGAAGATAGTCCTGTTAAATACTTCATTCTGACACTCCTGTTTCTTTTAAACCGATCCCGGATCCTGCGTATCAAAAAACAGTTTGATCGGTTTATACCATGTTTCTTTCTTTTCGTAGATCCCCATAAAAACGCCGGAAGCCTCGTAGAGTCTGATGACAGGCTCCTCTTTGCTTTCTTCCTTTGGCGTCACACATCCGACCGGTATGGGATTCCCGTTTCTTAAGGCCTTTTCCATTCCTTTCTGCGCTGTTTTCCCGGGATATTTTAAAAATAACCGGTCCACCGGAATCAGACAGCTATCCAGCCGTCCTTCCTTTGCCAGTGCCTCCACCTTCTCCAGTGTCAGGCTTTCCTCCAGGGAAAATTCTCCCACTCGGGTACGCTTCAGGCTCTCCATGCATCCGCCGGTCTGTAGTTTCGCCCCGATATCATGACACAGTGTCCGGATATACGTTCCTTTGGAGCAGGAAACCTCCATCCATACCCGGGGAAGTTCCATTTTCAGGATCCGAAGCCCGTGGATCGTAACCTGCCTTTTCTTCCTCTCTACTTCCTTGCCTTCTCTCGCCAGCTCGTACAGTTTTTTTCCATTCACCTTAATGGCAGAGTACATGGGAGGCATCTGCCAGATGTTGCCCGCAAAGCTTTTTATGGCCGCCTCAACCTGCTGTACTGTCACGCCGGAAGTGTCGCAGACCTTTTGCACCTGTCCGCTGATGTCCTGGGTGTCTGTTTCTTTTCCCAAAAGCAGCACGGTCTCATATACCTTGTCCCGGTCTGTCAGCATATCGCACACCTTTGTCCCTTTTCCCAGACAGACCGGAAGGACGCCTGTCGCATCCGGATCCAGGGTGCCGGTGTGGCCGATCTTTTTCTGATGCAGGATTCCTCTAAGCTTTGCTACCACATCATGGGAAGTAAAGCCCGCCTTTTTCTGTATGTTGATTATCCCATGTATCATCTTATTTCGCCTTCTCCCCTATCTGTCTGCAGACCTCTTTCTCCAGCTTCCGCAAAATTTCTTCAAGATTCCTGGGAGATTCCAGCCCTGCCGCTCTTTGATGTCCGCCTCCGCCAAACACAGAGGCCACCAGGTTGACGTCCACCGTATCTCCCGAACGAAGGCTGACCTTATACCCGCCTTCCCGAAATTCGTAATAAAATACGGCAACTTCCACGCCCTCTGTCAGGCGAAGCTGACTGACGATCCCGTTAAGATCCGACGGCCTGACGTCAAACGCCGCCATTTCCTCTTTGGAAAGTCCTGCCACGATCATCCGTCCATCCAGGAGCAGGCGGCTTTCTACCAGCATTTTCCCAAGGATCCTGTTTTGCTTGTCCGTCTTTTCATAATAGGTCTTTTGAATGATATTAGCGGCATCCACTCCCTTTTCCAGCAAAACCGCCGCCATCCGATGGGTGGAGGGAGCCGTGCAGGGATATTGAAACACCCCTGTATCATGGATGATTCCCAGATACAGAGCCTCTGCAGCCCTCTTGGAAATCTTTTCCGGATCAAGGAGCTGATACACCAATTCCGCCGTGGAGCTTGCCTCCTGATCCACATAGGCCTCCTCCGTAAAGGGCCCCTGGCCGATATGGTGGTCGATGCAACATCTCCGCTTTGCTTCTTCGAACAAAGGCGTCGAAAACTCCAGTCGTCCCTTATCTGCACAATCCAGGCAGAAAAACAGATCATACGGTTTTCGGGAGGAGGGAAGCTGATGGCGGATCTCTTCGATCCCTTCCAGAAATTCAAAGGACTTGGGAAGCTCTCCCAGATAGATATCCACCGTCTCCGCCAGCCGGTTATCCCGCAGATAATGATACAGCGCCATACCGGACCCTGCACAGTCGCCGTCTGGACGGATGTGGCCGCTGATGGCGATCCTCCTGGCGTCTCCCAGGATTTCCTCTATCGTTCTATTCTTCATCTGCTTCTTCCTCGATCTCTCGTCTTGCCAGCCGCTCTTTTTCTGTGATCTCGTCAATTTTTCTGGACATATTGACCCCATATTCAATAGACTGGTCCAGCACAAAGGTAAGTTCCGGTGTATTTCTCAGATTCAACTGAGCTGCCAGCTCCTTGCGGATATACCCTTCTGCGCTTTTCAGGCCTTTCATGGTTTCCGTCTGTGCTTCCTGATCTCCTAAAACACTGATATAGATCTTGCAGGTTTTTAGATCCGGAGCCACTTCCGCCGCCACCACGGAGGTCCAGGGAGCCACCCGGGGATCCTTGATCCCTCCCCGGATGATAGATCCTACAGCCCTTTGCACCTCTGTATTTACACGCGTATTTTTAATGCTTCTCTTTCTCATAATCCGCCTCTTTCCAGGCAGAAGTCCTATCTTGGGACTTCTACCATCTTGTATGCTTCTACTCTGTCTTCTTCTTTCACGTCATTAAAGTTTTCGAATACCAGTCCGCACTCATAGCCGGTACGCACTTCTTTTACGTCATCCTTAAACCGCTTCAGAGAGGCCAGTTTTCCCTCAAAGATCACGGCGTCGTCCCGGGTGATCCTTACAGAGCAGTCTCGCTCAAACGTTCCGTCCAGAACATAGGATCCTGCAATCGTTCCCACTCCGGAAGCTTTGAAGATCTGGCGAACCTCTGCATGTCCCAGTACCTTTTCTTCAAAGACAGGATCCAGCATGCCCTTCATAGCTGCCTCTACGTCCTCAATTGCCTTGTAAATTACCCGGTACATCCGAAGGTCCACGCCTTCTCTGTCTGCCGTTTCTTTTGCCGCCGCATCCGGTCTTACGTTAAATCCGATGATGATGGCATTAGAAGCAGATGCCAGACTTACATCTGACTCGTTGATGGCTCCCACGCCGCCATGGATCACCTTGACTACCACCTCGTCATTAGACAGCTTCAGAAGACTCTGCTTCATTGCTTCCACAGATCCTTGTACGTCTGCTTTTATCACAATGCCCAGCTCTTTTAGATTGCCTTCCTTGATCTGGGTAAACAGATCATCCAGAGACAGCTTCGCTTTGGTATCCTCCAGAAGCTTTACCTTGCTCTGTGAAATAAAGGTTTCCGCAAAGCTTCTTGCTTCCTTGTCATTTTCACAGTTCACAAAGACTTCTCCTGCATTGGGAACATCGTTCAGTCCCAGGATCTCTACCGGCATAGACGGTCCCGCTTCCTTTACCCGTCTTCCTTTATCATCCATCATGGCCCGGACTTTTCCGTAAGCGGCTCCCGCTGCGATAGGATCTCCTACCCGCAGGGTTCCTTTTTGTACCAGGATCGTTGCAACAGAGCCTCTTCCCTTATCCAGCTCTGCTTCCAGAACCAGACCCCTTGCCTTACGGTTTGGATTGGCTTTTAATTCCAGCACCTCTGCCGTCAGTACCAGCATTTCCATCAGGTCATCCAGTCCTTCTCTGGTCTTGGCGGAAACCGGAACAAAAATAGTGCTTCCTCCCCAGTCTTCGGGAATCAATTCATACTCTGCCAGTTCCTGTTTTACACGGTCGATATTGGCACTTGGTTTGTCTATCTTGTTGACTGCGACTACGATCTCCACTCCCGCTGCTTTTGCATGGTTGATGGCTTCCACCGTCTGGGGCATCACGCCGTCGTCTGCCGCCACTACCAGGATCGCGATATCCGTGGAGCTGGCTCCTCTCATACGCATTGCCGTAAAGGCTTCATGTCCCGGAGTATCCAGGAAGGTGATCTTCTCCCCGTTGACGTCCACTACATAAGCTCCGATATGCTGGGTGATCCCTCCTGCCTCTTTGTCGATCACATTCGTATCCCGGATCGCATCCAAAAGAGAAGTTTTTCCGTGGTCTACATGCCCCATAACGCATACCACCGGCGGCCGTTTCGTCATAGTGTCTTCCGATTCATCCTCTTCCCGCAGAAGCTCTTCGATCACGTCTACCACTTCCTCTTTTTCACACAGAACATCAAACTCCAATGCGATCTCCTCTGCGGTTTCGTAGTTGATCTCCTGGTTGACCGTTACGATCTGGCCCTTCAGAAACAGTTTTTTCACAATAACAGAAGGTACGATCTTCATCTTGTCCGCCAGCTCCTTGATGGTAAGCACTTCCGGCAGAATGATCGACTTGATCTGTTCTTCTGCTTTTTGCACCTTGGACTGAGGCTTCTGGATCAAAGGCTTGGTTTCCGGGGTCTTTTTCCCCTTCTTCTGTCTGTTGTCCTCATCTTTTCTATAATCCTTCTTCTTAAAGTCTTCTTTTCCCTTCCCTTTTGCTCTTTGAGGCTTTTGTCCTTCTACAACAGAAGAAAGGGGGTCTGATACTTTCTTGTCGCCTCTTCTGTCCGTCGGCTTTCTCTGATTCCAGTCCTTCTTCTCTCCTCCCTGGCCGTACCGACTGCCCTGAGGTCTGTCTCCTCCCTGGAACCTTCCTCCCTGGGATCTCTCTCCCTGGGGTCTGTCACTTCTCTGGAATCTGTCACCTTGCGGACGATCCCCTCTTGGGAAGCGATCATTATGTGGACGGTCTCCCTGGGGTCTGTCATTTCTCTGGAAACGGTCGTTCTGCGAACGGTCTCCCTGAGATCTGTCGTTTCTTGGGAATCGATCCCCCTGTGGCCTGTCGCTTCTTGGGAACCTGTCACTTTGCGGTCTGTCGCTTCTTGAGAAACGGTCGCCCTGCGGACGGTCTCCTCTTGGACGATCTCCCCCGTTTCTTTCCGGTTTGGAGAATTGCTCTTTTTGAGGCCTGTCGTTTTTCAGTATGTTTCCTTCTCCCGATATATGCTTTTCCGTCTGTTCTTTTTTTACAGGTTTCGTTTCTTCTCTCATTCCTTTTGCCACAGCAGCTTCCTTTTCTGTCGTTTGATTGATCTTGATCTCTTCTGCCGGCTTTTCTGCCTCTTCTTTCACATCTTCCGGCTTTCTCATTCCCTGCCTGGGAGCGGGTTCCTCTTTTACTGCCTCTTTTTGCAGTCTTCCATTGTTGACCTGCATCGGTTTTCCCGGATGAGGAATTTTCCCCTGTGCTGCCCCTCTTTTCTGTCTGCCTCCCCCACTCTTACTGTTCTGAGGACGGAATACGTGGACAATGCTCTTCTTTTTAGGTGCTTCCGACACTTTTTTTGCCTCTGCCGTATCCTCCGGCTTTTCTGTTTCCGGCTGCTCTGTTTTTACTTTCTCCGCTTTCACGGAAGACTCTCCGCTTTGAAAATGATTTCTTACCATATTCGCTTCCGTTTCTTCAATGCTGCTCATATGGCTTTTTGCTTCTATATGTTTGTCGCCCAAAAACTTCACCAGTTCCTTGCTGGGAATATCCAGTTCTTTGGCCAGTTCATATATCTTGATTTTTGACATCTACACTACCTCCTTATGCAATTGTACCGTCATCTGTTTCCATCGCTTTTCGGATCCCGTTGGCAAACCCTTCATCCAGGACCGCCAGGGAAGCCCGAAACTCTTTTCCCATTGCATTTCCCAAGGTATCTTTATCTTTATAAAAATAGATTGGTACTCCGTAAAATTCACACATGTTTCGGAATTTTTTCTTTGTGTTTTCCGAAGCGTTTCCCGCAACCACCACCAAAGACGCACGTCCGTCTTTGACGGCCTTCTCTGTGGAAAATTCTCCGCTGACTGTCCTTCCTGCCTTAGTCGCCAGGCCGATCAGGGACAGCGCTTTATCTGCTTTCAATCCGGCTCATCTCCTTTTTCAGTGACTCGTATACGTCCTGCGGGATCCCTTGCTTAAAAGACCGCTCCAGGCCTTTGTTTTTGATTGCCAGCTCCAGGCACTTCTGATCCGGGCATACATATGCACCCCGTCCGTTCTTTTTGCCTGTCTGATCCAAAAGAAACTCTCCTTCTCCGGTACGGATTACCCGGATCATTTCTTTTTTGCTCTTCATTTCCTGACATCCGACGCACTTTCTCAAGGGTAATTTCTTTGTTCCTGTCACAGTATCACTCCCTACTCCTTGCCATCTTCTTCAGTTTCTTCGCAGATTGCTTCCGTGTCTTCTTCGTAATCCTGCTCATATCCGTCTTCGTACATCTCTTCCTCGTAAACACCCTCCATCAGTTCCAGGTAGTTTTCCGGAAGTTCTCCCGACTCAATCGCCTGCGTCTCGTTTTTGATGTCGATCTTATATCCGGTCAGTCTTGCCGCCAGCCTTGCGTTTTGTCCTTCTTTTCCGATCGCCAGTGACAGCTGGTAATCCGGGACGATAACGCTTGCCGTCTTCTCATCCGGATCCGCCATAACCGAGATCACCTTTGCGGGGCTTAAGGCATTCTCGATCAGGATGGCCGGATTATCACTCCAGTTGATGATATCGATCTTTTCTCCTCTTAGCTCATCCACGATCGCATTGACTCTTGCTCCGTTCATTCCCACGCAGGCTCCCACCGGATCCACATCCGGATCATTGGACCAGACTGCGATCTTCGTCCTGCTTCCTGCTTCTCTGGCAATACTCTTAATCTCTACAATGCCGTCCCTTACTTCGGTAACCTCTGCTTCAAACAGGCGCTTCACCAGTTCGGGATGTGTACGGGATACCAGGATCCTCGGTCCTTTCGTCGTGTTCTTCACCTCTACGACATACAGCTTGATCCGCTCTGTCGGCTGGAAGATCTCTCCCTTGACCTGTTCGTTTTCTGTCAGCATTGCATCTGCTTTTCCTAGGTTGATGCTGATATTTCTTCCTACATATCTTTGTACGATTCCTGTAACAATATCTCTTTCTTTTTCAAAGTACTGATCATACACTACCTTGCGCTCTTCTTCCCTGATTTTCTGCAGGATCAGATTCTTTGCGTTCTGGGTGGCGATCCTCCCGAAGGATTTGGATTCAATGGGGATCTGCACTACATCGCCCAGCTCATACCCGCTGTCAATGGCTCTTGCATCCTCCAGGCTGATCTGCTCTACCTTGTCCTCTACCGTTTCCACGACCGTCTTTTCCGCAAGGAGCTGGTAATCACAGGTCTCTCTGTCCATGACCAGTTTAATGTTGTCAGCCTTTCCGAAATGGTTCTTGCATGCATTCAAAAGAGAGTTTTCAATGGCATCCAGCAGGGTTTCCTTGCTGATATCTTTTTCCTTCTCCAGTACATTCAATGCTTCCAATAATTCCGTATTCATCTTTTCCCTCCTTAAAAATCAAACGCCAATCGTATCAGCGCAATTTCTTTCTTCGCAAATGTTTTTTCTTTTTCTTCCTCCATGATTGTAACCTCCGCTTCGGTATAAGACCGGAGGATTCCCCGGAATTCCTTTTTTCCGTCTATCATGGAATAGGTGCGGATCTCTATTTCTTTTCCCAGGCTCCGTTTGTAATCTTTTTCTTTTTTTAAAGGCCGCCCAAGTCCGGGAGAGCTGACTTCCAGAATATATGCGTCTTCCATATAATCGGCCGCATCCAGAAGATCCGAAAGTTTTCGGCTTACCAGCTCGCAGTCATCTATGTTGATTCCGCCCTCTTTATCAATGTAAGCCCGAAGATACCAGCTTCCGCCTTCCTTTACATACTCCACGTCTACCAGTTCAAACTTGTTTTCTTCCATCACAGGAAGAAGCAGTTCTTCTGTCTTTTGTTCATAGCGTTCTTTCTTAGACACTCGTCAACCTCCTTGTTTTCAGCTGTCCTCATTTTGTTTGAAAACCACGAGGGATCTTCCATAAATCGTATCCCCGTAAAATCCGGCAAGTACGGACGCTTTTCCGGCGTATCGCAATAAAGAAGAGTGAACTTTCGTCCACTCTTTTTTCCTGCCCTTATGTAACCTTTCACAGTATAACACCTCTTTTTTCAAAATGCAAGTCCTGTTTCCTCCGGCTCCCGCCTTTCTGGCGTACTTTTTGATATTCTCGGTACTGTTTTCTCCTGATCCTTCTTCTTGTTTTCCCTCCGGCTCCACTCACGAAAAGGAAGCGACTGTTTGTTACCGGCTATCGGAAGATACTATCATGCACTTTTGTATGTGTAATATTACTATATTATTTTGTGAATTCGACTATTTTTTATCAATTCTGTACAGCCATTCTTTTTTGTGCTATGGTAATAAAGGAAAAACGCTCTGAAAGAGAGTATGTCAAAAGAGGAGGAAAAAATCATGTTACAAACTATTGAGAGTGCAAACACCGCCATTAATAATTTTGTATGGGGTGTTCCGGCAATGATTTGTATCATCGGTGTAGGTCTGGTTCTCAGCTTCCGCACCCGCTTTATCCAGTTTCGCAAATTTGGATATGCACTTAAGAACTCTATCGGCCGTATTTTCAGTAAAGAGGAGGCAAAGGAAGGAAGTATCACACCCTTTCAGGCAGTATGTACCGCTCTTGCCGCCACGGTAGGTACCGGAAACATCGCCGGTGTGGCCGGAGCCATCGCCATCGGAGGACCGGGTGCCGTGTTCTGGATGTGGGTTTCCGCTCTTCTGGGGATGTGTACCAAGTATGCCGAAGTTATCCTTGCAGTCCGTTACCGCGAGAAAAACCGTGAAGGAGAATACATCGGAGGCCCCATGTACTACATCAAAAACGGATTGGATAAGAAATGGCACTGGATGGCAGGCCTTTATGCACTTCTGGGATCTCTGACCGTTTTGGGTACCGGAAACGCTACACAGGTAAATACCATCACGACTTCTATTAATTCTGCACTGACAAGTCTTGGTGTTATCCAGGAAAGCCAGGTCAAACTGGTCAGTCTTGTAATCGGTATCGTGATCGCCGTTTTGGTGGCGACCGTTCTTCTGGGCGGTGTAAAACGTATCGGAGGGGTAACAGAAAAACTGGTTCCTTTTATGGCTGTTCTGTTCATCCTGCTGGGACTGGGAGTTGTGATCCTTCACATCAAATCCATCCCTGCCGTATTCCAGTCTATTTTTGTGGGAGCTTTTAATCCCTCTGCATTTACCGGAGGCATTGTAGGAAGCTTCTTCATGACGATCCGCAAGGGTGTGTCCAGAGGAATCTTTTCCAACGAAGCAGGTATCGGTACCGGATCCATGGCTCATGCGTGCGCAGACACAGACGAACCGGTACGTCAGGGAATGTTCGGTATTTTTGAAGTATTTGCTGACACTATCGTAATCTGTACACTTACAGCGCTGACCATCCTCTGCAGCGGAGTGCCGATCCAGTACGGACAGGCAGCCGGGGCCGAGCTTACCATCTCCGGATTTACTTCCACCTACGGAAACTGGGTGACGATTTTCACTGCTGTTGCCATGTGCTGCTTTGCTTTCTCTACCATTCTCGGGTGGGGTCTGTACGGAGCAAGATGTGTAGAATTTATCTTCACGATCAAGGCCGTGAAGCCTTTCATGATCATTTATTCTCTGGTAGCCATTGTAGGCGCCACAATGGATCTGGGACTGATCTGGGGGATCGCAGATACCTGTAACGGTCTGATGGCCATCCCCAACCTGGTGGCATTGTTCCTTCTGTCAGGTACTGTGGTGCAAATGACCAGAAAATACTTTTCTTCAGGGAAATCCTAAATCGTGCAAAGATGATCTTATTCTGTCATACCAAAAAGCAGGCTCCTTTCAGAGTCTGCTTTTTGCTGTCAAAACTATATGTCTGTCTTCTCCGGTAAGTCCTGCCGGGTTGAAATCAGATTTTTTTGATATATCCGCCTGCCTTGCTCAGGAACTCTTTCAGGCGCTCCCTTTCTTCCGGCCATATCTTTGCTACTCTGTCGATTGCAATAATAAAGACAACCACTACCGCATAATCCTTGGCCTGATCGATCACACCGATGCTTTCCAGTACGATCAGCAGCAGATAGATCCCAAACAGAATTGTACGTTTGGGCAGAGCGATCAGACACGCAATGCCAGTCTTGTAGCCCAGGTAGATCTGGTGATTCAGTCCCTTGGATTTTTCAATGCGCCTATCAAGAAACATTCCGATACGGCGATAAAACCAATCCGAGGTAAAAAAGATGGATTGCGCTGCAATGACGATCAATTCCACATTGCCGGCGTATTTTTTCTCCAGGCCCGCCAACCTTGCTGCAATATAAGCCCATCCTCCATTATCAATACAAATATAAACAGAAACGTATATCACTGCCGCAGCAACCACAAGCAAAGGCAGTGCCTTTAAGATTCTCATAATTTTCATCCAGGTGACTCCAACTCTCTTATTTTCGGTCCATTATAAGCGGATACTCCCTTCTGCCTTCTTGTTATATGATTCCCAGAGCCCTGATTTCTTTACGGGATCCACACTCCTGCCTCATTGAAAGTGTACTTTGCTCCATTTATCAGATATTCTCCGGTTACCATGACTCCGTTAGAGTCCAGATAATACCAGCTCTCTCCCAGTTGCTTCCAACCGGTAGTCATCACGCCTTCGTCGGAGAAGTAATACCATCTGCCGCCTATCTGCTGCCAGCCCACAGCCATGCTGCCTCCTTCTGTCAGGTAGTACCAGCCGTCTCCTGCCTGCTTCCAGCCGGTAGTCATCACTCCTCCATTGTCAAAGAAGTACCACTTGTCTCCCGCCTGTTTCCAGCCGGTGGCCATGCTTCCTCCCTCCGAGAAGTAATACCACTTGCCGCCTATCTGCTGCCAGCCCACAGCCATGCTGCCTCCTTCTGTCAGGTAGTACCAGACGTCTCCCGCCTGCTTCCAGCCGGTACTCATCTCTCCTCCGTCATGGAAGAAATACCAGCTATCCCCTACCTGCTGCCAACCGGTGCTCATGGCTCCGCTGCTGCCAAAATAGTACCAGTTTCCACCCAGCTGTTTCCAGTGAACGGCCATTTTTCCGTCGCTGTTCAGATAATACCAGGAATTCCCGATCTGCTTCCAGTCCGTCCGCATCGCTCCGTCCTCATGGAAGAAATACCAGTCATCTCCCACCTGCTGCCAGTTTGTCGCCATTTTGCCACTGTCTGTCAGATAATACCAACTGATTCCGGACTGTTTCCACCCGGTTACCATCGCTCCGTCAGAATCCAGATGATACCAGTGTCCCCCTATCTGCTGCCAGCCGGTCAGCATCTCTCCGCTACTGTTCAGATAGTACCAGTTTCCTTTGTCGTTCAGCCATCCTTTCACATAGGCGCCGTTCGCATCTTTGTAATACCACCGGCCTCCCTGCTGAACCCATCCGCCGGGCTCCTGCCAGATCACATCATCCTCCTGATTGTGAGGAGGATTGGGAACATCCTGATCAGATGATCCGGAAAAATCCGGCCGGATCACTCCCCAGTAGGGATTGTAGTTGTTAAATCCATTATATTTTACGTAGGCAATCTTCTGAACCATCTTCACATTGTTAAAATTCTGGTGATACGTGACATAGTCACTCTCATAGATCCCTACATGACCGTATCCGCCCATTCCGCCCGTATATACCAGGATATCTCCAGGCTTTGGAGTGGCTCCCTGGATCCGCTTCCAGCCTGTCGGAAGTGCATTGCTCGTATAATCGGCTCCGTTCCCAAGTACCGGCATCACTCCCAGATACCGATAATAAGCGCGGATCAGATCCACACATTGTACTCCATAAGCATTATCGTCGTCGATGCTCTTCCCTACCTGGGAACGTACCCAGTCCATGGCTTCATTCTGTGTCCTGCCCGTCCAGGCTTTTGCCGTGGTGCGGTAAGATACCACTCCTAAAAGCATCAAACACACGGCCCCAAAAAGCATGCCCGTCTTCCGTAACATCTTCATGTATCTGCCTCCTTAGAAATATTATGCCCCTCTGTTTTTGATACCTGCCGTATCCCTTTTTGCCTGCTTCAGACGGTTAAGAGATACTTCTTTTCCCTTATAGGAAACTTTCGTTTCCACTCCTTCTTCAAACAAATAGATTGCCTCCACAGTATCCTTTGGCTTTAGCTTTATGCCCCGGACGCCAATGGCGGTCTTCTTCTTTTCCGGCACTTCATCTGTGGAAAATCTCAGGAAGTAACCATTTTTTGATTGTAGCACAATCTGCTGTCCTTTTCCAGCCGGTTTTACAAAAACCACCCTGTCATCTGCAGAAAGTTTTGTGGCACTAACGGTTCTCTTGCTTACCAAAAACTCCGATGCGTCTACTATCTTCAGCATTCCCTGACCGGTTCCAAAAAGCAGTTTTCCCTGATGAAACTGCAGTTCATCACAGGCATAGACCACCTCTTCCGTCGCACTGCTGTAATTACTTATATTGTCTATAGGGATCCCTTTATCTCTGAATTTGCCGCACGGCAGATCCATAACCTTTATCTGATGCATCTGACCGGTATCCGTAAACAGGCAGATCTTTCCCGTGTTCTTGCAGGGGATCACCAGCTTATGCTCTGCATCCGCCGCCTCCTTGTTCCGTTCATATACTGCCGTATCCACCGTTCTGCCATAGCCAAACCGATCCAGCAAAAGGAAGACCTCCTTCTCCTCTATGGCCTTTTCTTCATAAACGGCCTCTTCTGCATTCTCGATCGTCGTCCTTCTTGCTCTTCCGAATTTTTCTTTTAGTCGGTCCAAATCTTCTGTGATCACCTGGCTCATGGAATCATAATTGTTCAAAATATCTTCATATTTTGCAATGTTTGCCAGCGTTTTTTCATGTTCCTGTATCAGGGCCTCCACTTCCAGGCCGATCAGCTTATACAGGCGCATCTCCAGGATCGCTGCAGCCTGACGTTCTGTAAACCGAAGCATGGAAGCCAGTTTTTTGGAAATCTTATTTTTAAACTGGATCTTTTCTACCGTCCCATGGATCAGGCAGTCCTTTGCATCCTGTATGGACTTGCTTCCCCGCAGGATCTCGATGATCAGGTCGATCACATCGCAGGCTTTGATCAGCCCTTCCTGCACTTCTTTTCTGTCTACTTCTTTTTTTAACAGATTCTGGTATTTTCTTGTAGTCAGGTCAAACTGGAAGTCTACATGATGTTCTATGACTTTTTTCAGTCCCATGATCTCCGGTCTTCCGTCTGCCACTGCCAGCATATTGACCCCGAAGGTGTCTTCCAGCTTGGTCTTTTTGTACAGCATGTTTTCCAGATTCTTTGGATCCGCACCCCGCTTCAGTTCGATCACAATACGGATCCCCTCTTTCGAGGATTGATTGGAGATGTCCACAATATCGCCGGTTTTTTTCTGTTCTACCAGACTGCATACATCGTTCAGAAATCTGCCGATCCCGGCTCCCACCATCGTGTACGGGATTTCCGTGATCACCAGCTGCTTTTTCCCGCCTTTTCCTTCTTCTATGGAAACCCGCCCCCGTAAACGGATCTTTCCCATTCCACTCTCATAGATCTCCGGAAGCTGATCCTGATTTACCACGATCCCTCCTGTGGGAAAATCAGGCCCTTTTACATATTTCATCAGCTGCCCGGTGGTAATGTCCTCGTTCTCCATATAGGCCTTGACGGCATCGATCACCTCTCCCAGATTGTGGGTGGGAATGCTGGTTGCCATTCCTACTGCGATCCCTTCTGCTCCGTTGACCAGCAGGTTCGGGATTCTGGCCGGAAGCACCTGCGGCTCTTTCTCCGTTTCGTCAAAATTGGGGACAAAGTCTACAATATCTTTATCCAGATCTGCCAGATACGCCTCCTGGGTCACCTGTGCAAGACGGGCTTCCGTATAACGCATGGCCGCAGCCCCGTCGCCCTCGATGGAGCCAAAATTTCCATGCCCGTCCACCAGAACCATTCCCTTTTTGAAGTCCTGTGCCATAACCACCAGTGAATCATAAATGGAGCTGTCTCCATGCGGGTGGTATTTACCCATGGTATCTCCCACGATACGGGCCGATTTCCGATAAGGTTTGTCGTATCGGATCCCCAATTCATGCATATCATACAGCGTTCTCCTTTGTACCGGCTTTAGTCCGTCTCTGACGTCCGGCAAGGCCCTGGATATGATGACACTCATGGCATAGTCAATATAAGACTTCTTCATGATATCCGAATACTCTGTTCTGATAATCTGTGTATCTTCCATTGTCTTTCTCCTCTATATTTCCTAGATATCCAATTCTGCTTCCGCAGCATTTTCATAAATAAACGCTTTTCTCGGAGGAACTTCCGTCCCCATCAGCATCTCTGTCACCCCGGAAGCCATTCTCGCATCTTCGATCTCTACCTGTTTCAGCACTCTCGTTTCCGGATTCAGTGTGGTATCCCACAACTGTTCCGCATCCATTTCTCCCAGTCCCTTATACCTTTGCAGGGTAAATCCACCTTCATGCGTTCTTCTGTAAGCCTCCAGTGCCTTATCGTCATACAGATATTCTTCCTCACCTTTTTTGGGCATTACCTTATAAAGAGGAGGCATGGCAATATAAATATGCCCTTCGTAGATCAGTTCCGGCATAAACCGATAGAATAAAGTCAGCAGTAGCGTAGAAATATGGGCACCGTCCACATCTGCATCCGCCATGATGATGATCTTTCCGTACCGTAGCTTACTGATGTCAAAATCATTCCCATAGCCTTCGGAAAATCCGCACCCGAAGGCATTGATCATCGACTTGATCTCTGCATTTGCCAGCACCTTGTCGATGCTTGCCTTTTCCACATTCAGAATCTTTCCACGAATCGGAAGGATCGCCTGATATTTCCTGTTTCGGGCCGTCTTTGCCGACCCTCCCGCAGAATCTCCCTCCACGATAAAGATCTCGCACTCTGCAGGAACCCTGCTTTCACAATTTGCAAGTTTTCCGTTGCTGTCAAAGGAGTATTTTTGCTTTACCAGAAGATTTGTTTTGGCCTTTTCCTCTGACCTCCTGATTTTTGCCGCCTTTTCCGCACAGGAGATCACCTTTTTCAATTGCTCCAGATTCCTGTCGAAATATCGGGGCACTTCCTCTCCGGTCACCTTACCGCACGCTTTTGCAGCGTCCGGATTGTCCAGCTTAGTCTTGGTCTGTCCTTCAAATCTGGGATCCGGATGTTTCAGGGAAATTACTGCCGTCATCCCGTTTCTGATATCTGCCCCGGTAAAATTGGCGTCTTTTTCTTTCAGGATCCCCAGTTCCCTGGCATATTGATTCATGATGGTGGTAAACGTCGTTTTAAATCCTGTCAGATGCGTTCCTCCTTCTGCATTATAAATATTGTTGCAGAATCCCAGAACATTCTCATGGAACTCATTGACATACTGAAAGGCACCCTCTACTTCGATGCCTTCTGCTTCTCCTTTAAAATAAACGGGCGGATGAATGGTCTCTTTTTTGGCATTCAGATCCCGGATAAAGCCCAGGATCCCTTCCGGTTCATGATAAACGACCGCCTCCGGTTCTGCTCCCCTTTTATCTGCAAACAGAATCGTCAGCTTCGGATTCAAATAGGCTGTCTCGTGCAGCCTGCTTTTGACTTCTTCGCTTTTAAATTTCGTCTTTTCAAAAATCTGATCATCCGGTAAAAAGTTTACCTTTGTTCCTGTTTTTCTGCTTTTTCCCACCACCGGAAGAAGTCCGTTTTCCAGCGGGATGACCGGAGTCCCTCTTTCGTACCTGTCGTGAAAGATCTTTCCTTCCCGGCTGATCTGCACATCCATGTAGCAGGACAAGGCGTTGACTACAGAAGATCCTACCCCGTGAAGACCTCCGCTGGTCTTGTAGGCTTCTCCGTCAAATTTTCCGCCGGCATGCAAGGTCGTGTAGACGACCCGCGCCGCCGGAATTCCTGTACGGTGCAATTCTACCGGAACTCCCCTTCCGTCATCCTCCACCGTCACGGATCCGTCTGCTTCCAGCGTCACCCGGATATCGGAGCAATAGCCCGCCAAATGCTCATCTACCGCATTGTCTACGATCTCGTAGATCAGATGATGCAGGCCTTTGGTCGATACGCTCCCGATATACATCCCCGGTCTTTTTCGTACTGCCTCCAGTCCTTCCAGTACGGTAATGCTCTCTGCACCATACTCTTTCCTTGCCGCCATGATCTTCCACCCTTTCTCCTTGTTTTCTACTCTCACAGTTTCCATATCGTACCACAAAAAGAAAGCCCCGACAATTGTTATCGGAAATGTTTTGAAAATTCTATTGACAGAATGACCGGTCTGTCCTACAATGAATTCGTGTGTTTCGTTAGAACGTCCGTGTCCGGATCTAACGAACCGGACATTCAAAATCATGAATATAAGGTATTGGAGGTGGACAGATTGGCTAACATCAAATCTGCAAAGAAGAGAATTTTAGTAAACGAAACAAAGGCTGCCAGAAACAAGGCAATTAAATCTAAAGTAAAGACTTACGTAAAAAAAGTTGAGTCAGCAGTTGCGAACAACGATGCAGAAGCTGCTGCTGTTGCTTTAAGAGAAGCAACCGTTGAGATCAACAAGGCAGGAAGCAAGGGTGTATATCACAAAAACACCTGCTCCAGAAAGATTTCCCGTCTTTCAAAAGCGGTCAACAAGATTTCTTAAGAAGTATTTCTTACATAATAATAACAAAAACAGCCATACCGTCACAATGGCTGTTTTTTATTTTGTCTGGAAAACCTGTCCTCCAGTTTCCCACAGAAAAGGAGGCTGCTCCCATCCGGGACAGCCTCCTTTTCAAATCCTGATCTTCTTCAGGTTATTTTTTATTTTTTCTGCTGTAAAGCCGGAAGCAGTCCTTTGACGAAAAACAATATCGTCAGAAGCAGCGCCACGCAGATCCCTACCGGATATCCGATGGAAGTACTCAGCTTAAATCCTTCTTCTGCGATCAGGATATAGGTTACGCTGACTGCCGACATAAAGGCGGCCGGAATGGCGGCGATCAGACTGTATCCAGGATGTTTCCCGCTTTTTACCAGGTAGGCTGCGCCTGCCCAAAGCGCGATCATGGCCAATGTCTGATTGGACCAGGAGAAGTATCTCCATACCACGCTGTAATCTATAAAGGAGATCAAATATCCCAAAAGAAGAAGCGGCGCGGATAAAAGGAGCCTCTTTTTCGTATCCTTCTGATCAATATGAAACCAGTCTGCAATGGTCAGTCTGGCACTTCTAAACGCCGTATCTCCGGAAGTAATGGGGCAGGCAATCACGCCTATCATAGCCAAAACTCCTCCCAAGGGTCCTAAAAGAGAGATGGACATATTGTACACTGTCGTAGAATTTCCACCGCCCGCCTCCAGAAGTCCTGTCATCAGCCCTCCTGTCTTGTTATAAAAGGCACAGCCGGCTGCCGCCCAGATCAGAGCGATCACTCCCTCTGCCACCATGGCTCCATAAAAGATCCTGCGGCCCTGTTTTTCTGAAGTCAGACATCTTGCGATCATTGGCGACTGGGTCGCATGAAAACCGGAGATCGCGCCACAGGCAACTGTAATAAACATCAGAGGCCAGATAGGCTTTCCGGCCGGATGGAGATTTTTCAGGGTGATTTCCATCATCGGCCTCGTCCCGCTGTGAAAGATCGTAGCACCTGCAATCCCCACTGCCATAATGATCAGGCAGATTCCGAAAATGGGATACAGCTTTCCGATGATCTTGTCAATCGGCAGCATGGTTGCCAGGAAATAATATACCAGAATGATAATGGTCCATACACGCACATCCAGTATGTCCGGCGTAAGGATGGCCAAAAGCCCTGCCGGTCCCACCATAAACACGACTCCTACCATGACCAGAAGGATCACGGAAAAGACCCGCATGACCTGCTTCATTCCGCCTCCCAGATAGGTGCCTACAATTTCCGAAATGCTTGCACCGTCATTACGGATGGAAAGCATACCGCTTAGAAAATCGTGAACCGCTCCTGCAAAAATGGTTCCCAGAACGATCCACAAAAATACAGAAGGCCCCCAGATCGCCCCGGACAGCGCCCCGAAAATGGGTCCCAGTCCTGCAATATTCAACAGTTGGATCAAAAAGGCACGCCACGGCTTCATGGGCACATAGTCCACTCCGTCAGGATGCGCCACGCACGGCGTCTTTCTGTCATCCGGCGCAAATATTTTCTCAACCAACACTCCGTAGGTGAAATACCCTACGATCAACGCCAGCAAACACAAAAAAAATGAAATCATCTGCATTCCCTCCTCTTTTTTGTTCTTACAAGCAAACAACTCTTTATTATGTCTATCTATAGTTTAACACACTTTTTTCTTTCCGATGCCTGTCCATTTTTAACCGATTTCCGTTCCTGATATTAAAATACATCCTATCCCGGAGGATGCTTCCTGTTGCAGATCTTTTGCTCTTTTTGCTTCCAAAAAAAGAAGGATCTGTAAGAGGGGTCTTTTCCTTCTTCCAAATCCTTCTTGCTTTTTAGCTTTTTTATTTTCTTACTTCTATTTTATTGCTTTCCACCTTGTCTCTTCTGATCTCCCGTGAAAGAAACATCCTTCTGTCTGACTCCTAGTTGTTGATCAGCTTCTCTGAATCGCTCCAGCTATAGAGACTTCTGACTTCTTTTCCTACTTTTTCGGACGCATGCTCAGCCGCCAGCTTCCGCATCGCCCTAAAATGTGCCTGTCCGCCTGCCGCAGACATATCCAGAAGGAATTCTTTTGCAAAGCTTCCGTCCTGAATATCGGAAAGAATCTTCTTCATGGCTTTCTTTGTTTCCTCTGTAACGATCTTCGGTCCTGTTACATAGTCTCCGTATTCTGCCGTATTGGAGATGGAATATCTCATTCCCTCAAAGCCTGACTCATAGATCAGATCTACGATCAGCTTCATTTCATGTACGCATTCAAAGTATGCGTTTCTCGGATCATAACCGGCTTCCACAAGGGTATCAAAGCCCGCCTGCATCAAAGCACATACTCCTCCGCACAGGACAGCCTGTTCTCCGAAAAGGTCTGTCTCCGTCTCTGTCCTAAACGTTGTCTCCAAGACTCCGGCTCTTGCGCCGCCCAGCCCTGCCGCATATGCCAAAGCCACATCCAGCGCTTTTCCGGTAGCATCCTGCTCAATTGCCACGAGACAGGGTGTTCCTTTTCCTGCCTGATACTCGCTTCTGACGGTGTGTCCCGGCGCCTTTGGCGCGATCATAGCCACATCTACCTGCTCGGGAGGAAGGATCTGTCCGAAATGAATAGCAAATCCATGGGCAAACATCAGCATGTTCCCGGCTTCCAGATTGGGCTCGATGTCTTTCTTGTACAGATCCGCCTGTTTTTCATCATTGATGAGGATCATAATAATATCAGCCTGTTTTGCCGCTTCTGCCGCAGTATATACCTTCAGTCCCTGTGCCTCCGCTTTCGCCCAGGACTTGCTTCCCTCGTACAGACCAACGATCACATCGCAACCGGACTCTGTCAGGTTCAGAGCATGGGCATGTCCCTGGCTTCCGTAACCGATGATGGCGATCTTCTTTCCCTTTAATAATTCCAGATTACAGTCTTCCTGATAAAAAATTCTTGCTGACATTTCTTGTTCCTCCTAAAAATTCTCTCAATCGATGTAGGTCACATCTTTCATCCCTCTTGCAAGCCCCGTAATTCCGGTCCTTGCAATCTCCAGGATTTCATGACCATCCAAAAGGTTCAAAAACGCATCCAGTTTTGACTGGTTTCCCGTCAGTTCCACCATGAGAGATTCTTTTTCCACATCCACGATCTTCGCCCGGAAAATCCCTGCGATGGAAATGATCTCCGCCCTTTCAGCGGCGTTGGCACGAACCTTCACCATAATCAGTTCGCGGAACACTGACGTTTCCGGCTTCAGCACTTTGATCTCGATAATGTCCTCCAGTTTCCTGACCTGCTTTTCAATCTGCGCAAGGATCAGCTCATCTCCGCTTGCCACGATGATGATACGGGTAAATCTGGGGTCCGCCGTCAGTCCTGCCGTAATACTGTCAATGCTGTATCCTCTTCTGCTGAACAGTCCTGAGATCCGGCTTAACACTCCGGGATTGTTGTCTACCAACAATGAATATACTCTCTGCATATTCCACCTCTTTCCTTTCTTTTTTCGGTGTCGGGTTTCCTTTTTGAAACCCTCAGTACATAAAACAGAGTGCGTTCTGTTTTTAATATAGCAACACACTCTGTTCTTGTCAAGATATCTTCTTACGATTTTTTGTTTTTCTTTTTCGCGTTTCTTTCTGACAAAGGATGCTCTGCCTTCGGCAGCCTTTATCTAAGCAAAAGGGAAGTCCCCGTCATCTCCCTGGGCTGTTCCATTCCCATCAGATCGATCAGAGTCGGCGCGATATCCGCCAGACAGCCTCCCTCCTTCAGTCCGTATCCCTCTCCTGCGTTCACCAGGATAAAAGGCACCGGATTGGTGGTATGGGCGGTAAATGGTTCTCCTGTTTCTTCATCGATCAGCTGCTCTGCGTTTCCGTGGTCGGCACATAAAAACATTTGTCCATCTACCTCCTGCAAAGCCTCCACGGTTTTTCCCACGCACGCATCCACCGCTTCAATCGCTTTGATGGCGGCGTTCTCCACTCCGGTATGCCCTACCATGTCCGGATTGGCAAAATTGATTATGATCACATCATACTTCTGGGAACGGATCGCCTCCGTCAGCCTGTCGCAGACTTCATAGGCACTCATCTCCGGTTTCTGGTCATACGTAGCCACCTTGGGAGATTTTACCAGGATCCTTTCCTCTCCTACATTGGGCTCCTCCACTCCTCCGTTAAAGAAAAAGGTCACATGCGCGTACTTCTCTGTCTCGGCGATCCTGGCCTGTGTCATGTGATGTTCTGCCAAAAATTCTCCAAACGTATGGGTGATCTCTTCTTTTACAAAGGCTACTTCTTTATTGGGAATGGTCACGTCATACTCTGTAAAGCATACGAAGGTGGTCCGGATCCGTTCTTTTCTGTCAAATCCCGTAAAGTCTTCCTGACAAAAGGCTCTTGTGATCTCTCTGGCTCTGTCCGGTCTGAAATTAAAGAATACGACAGAATCCCCGTTTTCTACACATCCCACCGGTGTTCCGTTCTTTTCCACCACCGAGGGAACCATAAATTCGTCTGTAACTCCGTTTTCGTAAGAGGCTCCTATTCCGGCTACCGGATCCTGGATCTTTTCTCCCTGTCCTTTTACCATGGCCAGGTAGGCTTTTTCCACCCTGTCCCAGCGGTTGTCCCGATCCATTGCATAGTAGCGTCCCGAAACACTGGCAACCTCGCCGACTCCTATTTTTTTCATCTGTTCACACAATTCTGCCACAAACTCCCTGCCGGAAGAAGGAGGCGTATCCCTTCCATCCAGAAAACAATGCACATAGACGTTTTCTACCTGCTCCCGCTTTGCCAGTTCCAGAAGTCCGTAAATATGCTCCTGGTGGCTGTGAACACCTCCGTCAGAAACCAGTCCCATCAGGTGAAGGGATTTTCCGTTTTCCCGGGCAGCTCTGCATGCTTTTTTCAAGACAGGATTTTCAAAAAAATCGCCGTCCTGAATGGATTTTGTGATCTTGGTCAACTCCTGGTACACGATACGCCCTGCGCCCATATTCAGGTGACCCACTTCTGAGTTCCCCATCTGTCCGTCGGGAAGCCCTACGGCCAGTCCGCTGGCATTTCCTTTTACAAACGGACAGGTAGCCATCAACCGGTCCATCACCGGCGTCTTGCCTTCCGCCACGGCGTTCCCTTCTTTTTTTTCATTCAGGCCGTAGCCATCCAGGATCATTAATACTGTAGGTTTCTTTTTCATTCCAAATTCCTCTTATTTCCTTCTTCTTGTAAGCTTCTTTTTACTAAGCTTCTTTTTAAAACAGGACCGCTGTACAATCCAGCGGTCCTGTATCAGCTCTCTTACTGCCCTTGCAGCCGTTGCTTCTTCTTTATCTGTAATTTACGATCTTTCCGAATTCTTCCTTCAGAGAAGCTCCGCCTACCAGACCTCCGTCAATATCTGCCTGGGCGAACAATTCGGCCGCATTTCCTCCGTTTACGGAGCCGCCGTACTGAATACGGATCGCTTCTGCAGTCGCACCGTCATACATTTCCCTGATACACTGACGGATCCCTGCGCAAACCTCTTCTGCCTGCTCTGTGGTAGCGGTCTTTCCGGTTCCAATCGCCCAGATGGGTTCATAGGCGATCACTGCCTTCTGTGCCTGTTCTGCCGTGATCCCAAGGAATCCCACCTTTACCTGCTGACGGATAAAGTCCATGGTCACACCCTGCTCTCTCTGCTCCAACGTCTCCCCACAGCACATAATAGGTGTGATTCCGTGTTCAAACGCCTTGTGCATCTTTTTGTTGACGGTCAGATCTGTCTCCGCAAAATATTCTCTGCGCTCAGAGTGCCCCAGAACCACATATTCTACCCCTGCGTCTGTCAGCATAGCCGGAGAGATCTCTCCGGTATAGGCTCCGCTTTCCTCAAAATACATGTTTTCTGCGCCCACCTTGATATTGCTTCCTTTACAAGCCTCCACCACCGGGATGATATCAATCGCAGGTACACAAAATACCACATCTACCTCGTCACTTGCCACCAGTGGTTTCAGCATCTCTACCAGCTTTACCGCCTGACTCGGCGTCTGGTTCATCTTCCAGTTCCCTGCTACGATCTTTCTTCTTGCCATGTTTTTTCTCCTTCTCTATTTATCATTTGCCGCTGCCACTCCGGGAAGCTCCTTGCCTTCCAAAAATTCCAGAGAGGCTCCGCCTCCGGTGGAAATGTGAGTCATCTTGTCTCCATATCCCAGCTGATTTACAGCCGCCGCTGAGTCTCCGCCGCCGATAATGGTGGTGGCCTCCGTCTGTGCCAGCGCCTTTGCTACCGCCTCTGTACCGTGTGCAAAATTCGGCATCTCGAAACAGCCCATGGGACCGTTCCACACAACCGTTCTGGCATCCTGTACGGCGTCGCAGAAGGATTTGACAGTCAGCGGTCCGATATCCAGTCCTTCCCAGCCCTCCGGGATCTCTCCTTCTTTTACGACCTGTCTGTTGGCGTCATTGGAAAAGTCGTCTGCGATCACGTTGTCCAAAGGCAATAACAGGTTCACACCCTTTTCCTTTGCCTTCTGGATCATATTCCGTGCATATTCACAATAGTCTTCCTCCAGAAGGGATTTTCCGACGCTTCCCCCTTTTGCCTTCGCAAAAGTATAGGCCATACCTCCGCCGATGATCAGCGTGTCTACTTTATCCAGAAGGTTCTCGATCACGGAAATCTTGCTGGACACCTTGGCTCCGCCCAGGATCGCAACAAAAGGTCTCTCCGGATTGTTCACCGCATTTCCCAGGAAATCTATTTCTTTCTGCATCAGATACCCAACGACTGCCGTTTCTACAAACTGAGTGACTCCCACGTTGGAGCAATGTGCCCTGTGGGCCGTTCCAAATGCGTCATTTACAAAGATGTCGCACAAAGAAGCCAACTCTTTGCTAAATGCTTCTCCGTTCTTCGTTTCTTCTACTCTGTATCTGGTGTTCTCAAGCAGTACCACGTCTCCGTCTTTCATGGCCGCCACTGCTTTTTTCGCTTCCTCTCCTACGACTTCTTTATCCGCCGCAAATACTACCTCTTTGTCAAGAAGCTGGGACAGACGCACGGCAACCGGCGCCAGTGAAAGCTCCGGAACCGGCTCTCCCTTTGGTTTCCCCAGATGAGAGCAAAGAATCACCCTTCCTCCGTCTGTGATCAGCTTCTGAATCGTAGGAAGCGCCGCAACCAGACGGTTTTCATCTGTGATCTTTCCGTCGATCAAAGGCACATTAAAATCACAGCGAACCAGCACACGTTTCCCCTTTACCTGAATATCGTCGATCGATTTTTTATTCAGCATACCAAATCCTCCTCTAACTGCTTTTGTTGTTTGATAACGTAAAAGGAATCCGGTCCACTGTGACCGGACCCCTTTTGAGTCTTCCTAAATACTTTATGCTAATTCTGCAAAATATTTAAT
The DNA here is from genome assembly GCF_034091795.1 of Suipraeoptans intestinalis. Taxonomy (NCBI): domain Bacteria; kingdom Bacillati; phylum Bacillota; class Clostridia; order Lachnospirales; family Lachnospiraceae; genus Suipraeoptans; species Suipraeoptans intestinalis. The sequence goes on from NZ_JAXFXH010000019.1 coordinate 205,982, forward strand.
CGTTCTTACCATCTGGCTTGTGTAAGAGTTCTCATTATCATACCAGGATACCACCTGTACCTGTGTGGTTCCGTTATCCAGCGGAAGCACCATCGTCTGTGTGGCATCAAAGAGAGAACCAAACCGCATTCCAACGATGTCGCTTGAAACGATCTCGTCTGTGTTATATCCGAAGGACTCGTTTGCCGCTGCTTTCATCGCTGCGTTTACCTGATCTGCCGTCACAGTTCCTTCTACGACTGCTGTCAGGATAGTAGTGGATCCTGTCGGCGTAGGAACACGCTGCGCTGCTCCGATCAGTTTTCCGTTCAGTTCCGGAATAACAAGTCCGATCGCTTTTGCTGCCCCTGTGCTGTTGGGAACAATGTTTACAGCTGCCGCACGGGATCTTCTGAGATCTCCCTTTTTCTGCGGTCCGTCCAGCGTCATCTGATCTCCTGTATAAGCATGGATCGTACACATGATACCGGATTTGATAGCTGCCAGATCATTCAGTGCCTTTGCCATCGGCGCAAGACAGTTGGTGGTACAGGAAGCTGCTGAGATCACAGTATCCTCTGCCTTTAATTCATCATGATTTACATTGTAAACGATAGTAGGAAGATCGTTTCCGGCCGGTGCTGAAATGACAACCTTTCTTGCTCCTGCCTTCACGTGTGCAGATGCTTTCTCTTTGGAGGTGTAGAATCCTGTACATTCCAGAACTACATCTACTCCGATCTCTCCCCAGGGAAGCTCCTCTGCATTTGCTTTTGCATAAATCTTGATCTCTTTTCCGTCTACCACGATAGAATCCTCTGTCGCTTCCACCTTATCTGCCAAAGCATATCTTCCCTGTGAAGAATCATATTTTAACAAATGAGCCAGCATAGCCGGAGATGTCAGGTCATTGATCGCTACAACCTCATATCCCTCTGCTCCGAACATCTGTCTGAATGCCAGACGTCCGATCCGTCCAAAACCATTAATTGCCACTTTTACTGCCATGATCCAATCCTCCTAAAGTTTTTCCTAGTATTTGAAATTCGAACTGCAAAAAACACTTCAACTTCTGTGATATTGTACTAAATTTGATACAACATTTCAAGTAAATTTCCCATTTTTATGGAAGTTGCTTAAAAACCGGTATTCTGGAAGAAAATTCTGTGTAATATTTAAAACCACACGCTTTCAGGTACTCTACTCCTTGTGTAAACCGATATCCGATATGCTCCGGACTGTGTGCATCCGAGCCCATGGTAATGATCTCTCCGCCCAGCTCCCTGTATCTTTGCAGGATCCTTTTGTGCGGGTGTGGAAAGGAAAGCCCGTATTTCAGTCCGGCCGTATTTACCTCCAGCCCCTGCCTTCTACCTACAAGAAGGCGCAGGATCTCATCGATGATCTCCATCAGAGGCTCCAGCCGATAGCTCCCTTCCTTCTCCCGACCGTACCGGACCACATAATCCAGATGCCCCAGAACATCAAATTCTTCACAGGCCCTTACAGAAGCCAGATTCGCTTCCATCGCCTGTTTGTAAACCTCCATGTCTGTCTTTCCCTGGAACAAGACTCCCTTGGCAGGATCCTCTCCCCGGATGCAGTGAACGGATCCTATGATAAAATCAAAAGGATGAGAAGCTGTCAGTTCCCTGTAATACTTTCCCAGATAAGGACGAAGTCCCAGTTCCACCCCGATTCCCACGTCTATTTTATCCCGGTACGCTTCTTTTAAGGGCTGCAGCGTCTTGAAATATTCCTCCACAGGGAAAATACACTCCTCTCCCCATTCCATATCATCCTTGTCAAAGTGATCGGTCAGACATATTTTTTTCATCTGTTTTTGGATCGCACCCTCGATCATTTCCTCCGGCTTCGCCTGGGAATCATGGGAAAATGCAGTGTGCATATGTACGTCCACTCTCATAGGATCCACCCTTTCCGGATCACGCCGCCGCCTACCACCAGTTCGTTGTCATAAAGGACCAGCGCCTGTCCCGGGGCCGCCGCTCCCTGCGGTTCCTCAAAAATACAGACAGCCTCCCCTTCATCCACCTGCTCGATGCGACACCGTCCTCCTTTGTGATTATATCGGATCTTTCCCCACAAAGTCTTGTTCCGGGGAAACCGTTCTTCTGACATGAGATTTAATTCCCCCATTCTGATGTGAGTAGACAGTGTATCCTCCTTCTTCCCCAGAACCACTTCATTGGTCTGCGGCCGTATCTCCAGAACAAAAACCGGAAATCCCAAAGCGATCCCCAGCCCCTTTCTCTGTCCCACAGTATAATGCACGATCCCTTTGTGTTTTCCCACCACTGTTCCGTCCTTCAGCACAAAATTTCCGGGACAGCTTCCCTTGTCCGTGTTCTGCTCGATATATCCTGCATAGTCTCCGTCCGGAACGAAACAGATGTCCTGACTGTCCGGTTTTTTTGCGATCCGAAGGGAAATCTTCTGTGCGATCTCCCGAATCTCCTCCTTATGATAATCTCCCACAGGCATCAGCGTTCTTGCCAGCTGCTCCTGGGTCAGATTATACAGGGCATAGGTCTGATCCTTCCCTTGCGTAACGGAGGTTCGGATGGACCGGCGTCCGTTGGGCAGGCTGACGATCCTTGCATAATGGCCGGTTGCAATATAATCCGCTCCGATATCCATGCTTCTTTTCAGCAGAGACTCCCATTTGACATGGCGGTTACAGGCAATACAGGGATTTGGCGTTCTTCCCTGCAGATATTCTTCCAGAAAATAGTCTATGACCTTCTCCTTGAATTCTTTTTTAAAGTTCATCACATAATGCGGGATGCCGATGGCTGCCGCCACCCGTCTGGCATCGTCTACCGCACTCAGCCCGCAGCATCCTCCCTGCTCTTCCTGAAAAGTCCTGTCCTCATCCTGCCAGATCTGCATCGTGACGCCGATCACGTCATATCCTTCTTCTTTTAACAAATAGGCAGCCACAGAGGAGTCAACTCCTCCGGACATGCCTACCACTACTTTTTTTCGATTCATTCTGTCTCCCGAAATTTAATATTCTTCCTCTTCTTCCTCTTCATGAATATCTGATTTTGGCTTTTCCAGTCCTTCGATCTTTATCTGATGTTTTTCTGCATAATCCCACAATGCCGCATGGATGGCCTCCTCTGCCAGCAAAGAGCAGTGTACCTTTACCGGCGGCAGTCCGTCCAGCGCCTCCATCACCGCTTTGTTGGTGATCGCCATCGCTTCCTGGATGGATTTGCCTTTGACCAGCTCTGTAGCCATACTGCTTGTAGCAACCGCGGCTCCGCAGCCAAACGTCTTAAACTTGACATCCCGAATGATCTGATCGTCGTCTATGTCCAGATAGATCCGCATAATGTCTCCACATTTTGCATTCCCTACCGTTCCTACGCCGCTGGCATTTTCTATTTCTCCCATATTTCTTGGATGCTGGAAATGATCCATTACCTTTTCTGTATACATATTCATACCTCCTGGTCTGCTTTTTTGACTTGTTTTTCAGTCTGTCTACTCTTGTGAACCGTGCTTTTTTATAAAATCCTCATAGAGAGGAGACATTTTCCTTAACTGTGCGATAATCTCTTTCAGGCTTTCCACTACATAACTGATTTCTTCCTTTGTCGTCTCCTCACTCAATGTCAGTCGCAGGGAACCATGAGCGATTTCGTGAGGCAGCCCGATGGCCAGCAGTACGTGGGAGGGGTCTAAGGACCCTGAAGTACAGGCAGAACCGCTGGATCCGCAGATCCCCTTCATATCCAGCATGATCAGAAGGGATTCTCCTTCGATGAACCGGAAACTGAAATTGACGTTATTTGGCAGCCTGTCCGTCCGGTGTCCGTTCAGTTTCACATAGGAAATTTCCGATTCGATCTGACGGATCAGTTCATCCCGAAGTTCGATCTCGTGTCTGGCCCGTTCCTCCATGGTAGCCGCCGCTCTTTTTACTGCTGCTCCCAGTCCTACGATGCCCGGAACATTTTCCGTACCTGCCCTCCTCTTTCTCTCCTGTCCTCCGCCGTGGATGAAAGAGCGAATCCTTACGCCGGTGCGGATGTAAAGGAAGCCGATCCCCTTTGGTCCGTTTAATTTGTGGCCGCTGGCACTCAGCATGTCAATGTGGCACGCATCCACCTGAATGGGGATCTGTCCGAAAGCCTGAACGGCATCCGTATGGAACAAAATTCCATGCTCATGGGCAATTTCGCCGATTTCCCTGATGGGCTGGATCGTTCCGATCTCATTGTTGGCATACATGATAGAGATCAGGATCGTCGTCGGACGGATCGCCTTCTTTAACGCGTCCAGATCCACCTTTCCGTCTGCATCCACATCCAGATAGGTTACCTCAAATCCGTTTTTTTCCAGGTATTCCGCTGTATGCAGGATCGCATGGTGTTCTATCTTACTGGTGATGATATGGTTTCCTTTGCTCTTGTACGCCTCTGCCGTAGCCTTCAGCGCCCAGTTATCCGCCTCAGAGCCTCCGGCCGTAAAATAGATCTCGTTGCTTTTTGCCCCCAGCACATCTGCTATGATCTCCCGCTGTGCCGCGATCACTTCCTTGTTCCCGGCTGCAAAGCTGTAAACACTGGAGGGATTTCCGTACTGCTCTGTAAAATAAGGCAGCATGGCTTCTACTACCTCCGGTGCAGTCTTTGTGGTTGCCGCATTATCCAAATAGATAGGTCTGTTCATTTTGCACTCTCCTTTTCACTGTTATTTTCTGCTGGTTTCTATGTCGCTGCACCCATATCCTGCAGCCGTCCAAAATCCTTTTCCTGTCTTTGTTTTTCTTCTGATCCCTGCCCGGACTTGTCAATTTACACATTGTGGTCCCGGAGAATTGCCGGCCGGATTTTTTACCCGGCTTTCCCATACCAGTTCGCTCAATTTGATCTCATCAACAGTTTCATTGATACTGTTATTGATCTTCTGCCAGACATACTTGGTCACACAGCTGTCTGCTCCCTGGCAGCCTTCTTCCTCGTGAAAGGCTCCGCACCGGACAGGTTCCAGATCTCCCTCCAATGCCCGCAGTACATCTCCCACCGATACGGTATCCGCCTCTTTCGCCAGCACATAACCGCCTCCGGCTCCCCGGATGCTGGTCACCAATCCCGCCTTTTTCAGAAGCGCCATCAACTGCTCCAGATACCGTTCGGAAATGTCCTGTCTTCCGGCAATGCTTCCTATGGATACCGGCTCCTCCTCTCCGTAACGAGCCAGATCTATAATAGCTCGAAGACCATATCTTCCCTTCGTAGAAAGTTTCATGCTTCTCACCTTCTTTTCAATTCCTACTTTTTTACTAGGGTTTGCATTCATAGAATACCACGCTCCCTCATCCCTGTCAACAACATCTGCTGTATCTATTTCCGTACACAATTCCCGCATCTAAAAAGAAACCAGCGCTTTACAGAAATCGCTTCTTTCCTGTGCGCTGGTTCTTTTTATTTCCTGTTATCTGTTTTTCCGGCGGAGGCTCATTCTCACGATCCCCAGCATACTCAGGCCACTTACAAGCAGCCATATCGCACTTCTTGCCGGAGCAGCCGCATCTCCCGTCTTTGCCGCTCTTTTTACTTTGGATGTTCCTTTGGTCGCATCTTTCTTTTCCGGTTCAGGGATCTTCCGGTTCACCACCGTCTGTTCCAGGATTTTCCCATCTTCACGAATTTCAAAGTGATACCTCTGCTCCTCCTTCTGGTAGCCTTCCGGAGCCTTGCTTTCCACCACTTCGTAAGCTCCATAAACCAGATCCTCAAACACCGCGATTCCCTCTCGATCTGTGATCTGCTTTTTCACTTCCTTTCCGTCCTGAAGCAGCGTAAATTCTGCTCCGGAAAGGGGATGTTTTTCCCCGTCCTGCTTGTATATTTTGACAGTGCCTTTGATCTTTCGATTCGTTACCGTTCCCAGATCTATCGCAGTCTCCTCGTTTTCTTTCACAGATACTTCCAGGCTGTCCTCCTTTCGTACATACCCTTCTATCGTCTGTACCTCTCTGATCTCATAATCGCCATAGGGAATATCACGAAAGAGCACCTCTCCCTTCTCGTCACTCGTTGCCTCTGCAATCGCCTTGTCGATCTCTCCCTTTCCATAGATCGCAAAGGTGACGCCCGGCAGCTTCCTGCCCTTTTCATCCTGATCTTCCTTTATCAGACGAATATCTCTGCGAATCGGCTTGTTTTCAAACACCTGCACTTCTACCGGCTTTTCTTTCGTCACCTGGATCTTCCGGCCTTTGGGTTCCAGGATCTCATAGCCTTCGATCCCCTTGCTTTCTACCAGCGTATACTCTCCAAAAGGAACGGTGGAAAATACCGCTTCTCCTTTTTCGTCCGTCGCTTGCGTGGCAATCAGCTTTTCTCCCTGCATCAAACGAAACTCTACGCCGGAAAGAGGGATTTCTTCTTTGTTGTCTCCTGTTTCTGTTGAGATCTTTCGGATGGAGACTTCTCTTGCCTGCGGAATGATTCCTGCATTTCTGACGGCAGACTTGGAAATGGGATTTAAAGAAAATCCATAGCTGTCTCCTAGCTGACCCGATACTGTTTCCACATTGCTTTGATTGTTTGCCGTCCCGTTGACTTCCGTAAAGATTTCATAGGTTTCCTTTGCAAAACGGATGCGGTAGTCTCCTCTTTTGAACACTTCTATCTGGTAGTGTCCTTTTTCATCTGTCACAGCGGTAAGAGGGGCTCCGTTCGGATCTTTTACCACTTCTTTGGTAACAGGATCCACCACCTCTACCTTTCTTCCCGCGATCCGTTCTTCCGTTTCATCCATAACGCCATCTTCATCCGTATCATCAAATAGAACGCCTTCCACCCCATACTTCTCGTAGGTTACTTTCACAGAGTTTCCCTCTGAATACGTTTTTCCATCTGTTGCGATAGCGGAAGAATTAATGGCCACTTCTCCCGGGTTCAAAGTTTTGTCATAGGGCATCCGGCAGCAAAGGAAGAAGTCCACTTCCGACTTTGATTCCATCTGTACCCCTTTTTTCAAAACAAATTTCACACTTTTTACCTGAGAAAACTCCTGTATCTGCGCCGCTGTCAGCCACTGTCCGTCCCTGACGCTTTCCAGATTTTTTCCCTGTTCCGTCACCTGATAAAAGACGTCAAATTTTTCCAGCGCCGCCTGATTTTCAGGAAGGCTTTCCAAAGACTGTACCAGCTTTGTGGAAAATTGGGATGCACGATCCAGATATTCTCCCTGATCGTTTGCTACGATGTAGTGGTCTCCCTTGTACGGCAGAACATCTATGATATATGCATTCTGCACATTGGCGATCGTATTATTGAAAATATTGATCTTATAATAAAAGGAATACCCCAGATCTCCTGTCGCAAACAAGGTGAAATTATTCCTGTCATACCCTACCTGTTTCTTTACCAGTAACTCATACGGGGGAATATAGTTGATATGAGAGCTGGTGGCGGCAAGTATCTCGTCTACATTTCCATTTTCATTTAGATCCAGCACATCTGTATATTCATTTTCTTTATCCTGCGGCAGGATCACATCATTGTTGCCATATACCATAAAGCTTTCTATCTTGTTATTTCCTGCATTGGCAGAAGGCAGTGCCCTGATTCTCGTTTCTATTCTCGCAGAGTTATAGTGATAATCACCGGGATCCATATGAGGGATCGTGTAGATCACAGCAGTACGTCCTGTATTTTTAAAGTTCTCCACAACCTGCGGCGCTTCAATCTTGTCAAGATACCAGTAGGTCCCGGTGGTACTGTCATACTCAAATGCCGGCGGCAAAAGCTGGATCACCCTGACATTTTCCAATGGTTCATTTGCCAGTGGTCCCCAATCTCCCCGGTTATATTGGGCATAAACATTCGTGCTGTATTTAAGAAAGCTTCCCGATGCCGAGTAAGCAACGCTTTGATTCTCTGTGTTTGTGATCTCAACTTTGGGATTAATGATCCCGATACCGGTACGCGCCCAGTAATCATTTCCCTGTGCCAGGCTTCTGTCCTTTGCAGCCGTATCCAGTCCTTCTCCCAGTTTGCTGGTTACCACTGATGCCGAAGCGTCTCCGTAATAGTATTGTCGGAGGGCATACGTGCCATCCTGAAATTTTTTCTCTTCTTCCTTCGTCGGATAAGCCTGCGTGATCATTCGCACAGCGCTGTTATTTAGCTCCAGCGGTCTGGACAGCTCCAGTTCCAGCTTCAGGTATTTGGCCTGCGTGTCCTCGACCGCCACCTTCTCCTGATATTTAATATTTTCCCGGATCAGTTCTTTCGTGCCATCCGCCCGGATCCCATATAGTTTATTGGGAGCATTAATGGCTTCTATCATGGCATTTCTGATCTCTGCTTTTCTTTCCTCTGACAAGATCGGGGAATAATCCATCACTTTAGCGACGGTAAAATACTTATAATACAGTCTTCCCGTATCGCCCCGGCTGATCAGATTATCCGTAATGCTCCATACCTTTGTCGTCTGTCCGTTGTCCGGATTTTGGGCAGATTCTCCATTATTGCTGTTCCTGATGTCCAGTGTATAAACCAGGCCCTCTGCCGTCTGATCCTGCTTCCTGTCGTACAGTTTTTTTCCATAATAGGTATAGTCCCCCTCACTTATGTCGTAACCTATCCCGTTTTCCGTGGTCCCCCTTTCGGTAAGATTATCCTTCCATATACTGAATGCGCCGCCCGGCTTAAAGTAAACCGGAATCAGATAGTAGGATGCTTTTCTGTCCGGCAGGCGCCGCTCGTCACTTAACCCTGCATTCACAATATAGCTTGCTTCAATCGTATAGAGTTTGGGATCTCCTGTTTCATCAAAAAAGGGAGCGTTGACCATCTGAATATAGCCGCCCCAGGAGGTGATTCCGGCTTTTCCCTCACGCCATCCTTCTTTTACATAACTGATATCCGGATTTTCTCTGAACAAAGTAGCGATCCTTGTGGTTTCATCATAGGTCCAGCCATTTCTCTTTGCATCCTCCGTCAGCTTTCCGTAGGGAGGCATTTTAAATTGCATTTTAATGTTTTTAGGATGTCTGTAATCCACACGCCCCGTCAGATCTTCCGGTTCTGTTACTGTTTCTGAAAACATAGGAGAGACGATCACTTCTGTTTCTCCCGTCGTCTTCTGATTCTCCGGAATGTTGCGTGCATGGTAGAAAAAGGCCTTCTTTGTCTGATCATATCCTGACGCATACCACATATTAATGTGGCTGTCATTGATCTCCAGCCAGTCGGCCTTTGCCGTGTAGATCTTTTGTGTGCTGTAAAGCACTTCCTTCCCCTGAAGATCTGCCAGGGATACATTTGTTCTGTCTTCTCCATCGCCCTGCAGCATCTGAAAATCCACCGTCACCCGATCTCCTGTTTCCGCCTTTCCACCGACAAACTTGAACGGGAACGGAAATGTAATATTGGTGCCTCCTGCAATTGCGTTTAATTTATAAACCATGTAATAATGCGTTTCATCTTCCAGATATTTTGAAAGATATGCATTTTGTGAGTCTACAAATTGAGGCTTTGCGGCCTTATCCTTGTTTTTTTCTACCCGAAGGACCAGCCATGGGTTTTCTATTTTTACGCCGTCTCCCGACACCACAAGATTTGCCGCTGCGTTGACGGGCGCTTCCGCTTCAAATTCTGTTTGCTCATTCTGGCTCCCATCCCCCTCCAGGTTAAAAATACGTATAGAAACATTCTGTGTATCTGCCGCCTGAAGAGACTCTGTAAATCCGCCCGGCCAAACACTCAGCAGCACTGCGCATGCCAGCAGAAACCCGATTCCGCGCCTCTTAATTTGTATCACTTTTTTCATAAGTATCCTCCTCACTCCTGTAGCTTCTTGCTATTATAACATATTACCCTCCTGTTCCATAGGATTTTTTCTTATCCAGCAGGATTTTTTGTTATCTGCGTTTCAGTTGGCTACAGGGTCATAGCAGAAGGCTCCTTACAATCCCATTGCGATCCGTATGATCCCCAGAATCAGCAGATGGGCGGGATAAAATATGTAGAAGAACCACTTGGAAAAAATCCTGCCCCGTTCCATCCGTTTGCCGTTATACAGCCAGATGATACAGATTCCGGAAAGAAGCATCCCCGACACCTTTCCTGCCACAACAAAAAACAGAGCTGCTCCTGTGTATCCGTAAAAGCTTCCCATAGACAAAAGCCCGAACGCTCCCATGGAGATTCCGTATGCAACAGCCAGACGCTTTTTATCTTTCCCGGCCCAAAGAAACAACAGAGTAAAAACAGGCGCCAGAATGAACCAGTCGCAGAACAGACAAGGGAGCAGCAGCAGGATCACATACAATACCTTCTTCCAGCGGCGAGACGCTGTGTGGATCACATCAATGATCAAAAAGCAAAAAAACAGGGTAAATAACATGTTAAATCCGGTGAATCGCAGGATCTCTCCCGATGACAAGGCAAGGCCGAACGGGATCTGAGAGATGACCGCCCAGAAAAGCAACCGGTTTCTGTAGCTGGATTTAGACCTGGTATATCCATACCCTTCCACCAGAAAATAGCACATTGTGATCGCAGTAAAATATCCGATATCCAGCAGCGCCTCATGCCAGACTGTCCCCGGCTCCAGAAAAATATTGCCAATGTGGTTTAGCAGCATGGTAAACATGGCAAAATATTTGATCACATCCCTGTTAAGGCCAAAGCTTTTTTCTCTTTCCATCCTGTTCTCCTCCTCTGCTTTCCAGCCGCTTCTTCGTTAGTTTGCGGTTCTTCTGCTTTTCCCATAAGCCTCTCCATAGGCCAAAAGAGCCGCTATGGTCTTGGAATCCTGAATCTCTCCCCGAAAGATCTTCTCTTTTAATTCTTCCAGCGGATAGGCGCTTACATGAATAAATTCGTTTTCATCCAGATGCTGTCTGGATGGGATCAAATCTTCCGCTACATAGATCTCCACCTTTTCATTTGAAAAAGCTACCATCGTGCGAACGGTGATCAGCCACTTTGGTTCCTGACAAAAATATCCTGTCTCTTCTTCCAGTTCCCTCTGGGCGCAAAGTCTGGGATCCTCTCCCGGCGCATCCAGCTTGCCCGCCGGGATCTCCAATGTCTCCCGGTCCAGAGCGCTTCGGTATTGCTCCACCATAAGGATCCGTCCATCCGGCAGCACCGGAACCACCGCCGCTGCCCCGTCATGATGGATATAATCCCAGTTTTCTTCGTTTCCTCCGGCAAACTGCATCTTATCCTGATATACCTTGATAACAGAGCCTTCATACATTAATTTTCTGTCTGCCCTTACCACATTCTTTTCCATGCTCTTTTCCCTTCTCTTCCGGCGATCTGCTCCCTGCTGTTTTCCGGATCCTTCTTTTCTCTCAGGCACACGCTTTCTATTCTCCGGCAGAAAACAATCCCCTGCTATCCCTGCTTCGGATTATTTCCCGATATATAAAATATCGCCGAATAGTCAATATGACCACTCGGCGACATCATCTCCATTTATCTTCTACTTGGCATAGTCTGTAACCCTGGATTCCCGGATCACATTGACCTTGATCTGCCCCGGATATTCCAGCTCAAACTCAATTTGCTTTGCAATATCCCTGGCCATCAGCACCATGTCTGCATCAGATACCTTATCTGGAACTACCATTACACGAATCTCTCTACCTGCCTGAATTGCAAAAGATTTATCCACTCCCTTAAACTGGTTGGTGATATCTTCTAACTGTTTTAGTCTGTTTGTGTATGTCTCCAAGGTCTCTCTTCTCGCCCCCGGTCTGGCTGCAGATATGGTATCCGCCGCCTGTACCAGACATGCGATCAAAGATTCCGGTTCAACTTCTCCGTGGTGTGACTCCACAGAATTAATAACGATCGCAGATTCTTTGTACTTTCTGCAGAGATCTACTCCGATCTGAATGTGCGATCCTTCCACATCGTGGTCGATGGACTTTCCGATATCATGCAACAGTCCTGCACGTCTGGCCATTCTGGTATCTACTCCCAGCTCGCCTGCCAAAAGTCCTGCCAGATGCGCCACCTCGATGGAATGCTTTAGTGCATTCTGTCCATAGCTGGTCCTGAACCTCATACGTCCAAGCAGACGCACCAGTTCCGGATGTACTCCATGAACTCCCACTTCCAGTGTAGCCGCTTCTCCTTCCTCACGGATCAAAGTTTCCACTTCTTTCTGGGCTTTTTCCACCATTTCTTCAATCCTTGCCGGATGGATCCGCCCGTCTACGATCAGCTTCTCCAGTGCGATCCTTGCCACTTCACGACGGATGGGATCAAATCCTGACAGAATAACCGCTTCCGGTGTATCATCAATGATCAATTCTATTCCCGTCAGCGTCTCGAGGGTCCGGATATTACGTCCTTCCCGTCCGATGATCCTTCCTTTCATCTCGTCGCTTGGAAGCTGTACCACAGAGATCGTAGTCTCTGCCACATGATCTGCCGCGCATCTTTGGATGGCAGTGACGATATACTCTTTCGCCTTTTTGTCAGCTTCTTCCTTCGCCTGCGCCTCCAGTTCCTTGATCATCTTAGCCGTATCATGCTTCACATCGTCTTCAACAGTTTTTAATAAATACTCTTTTGCTTGTTCGGAGGTAAGTCCTGAGATTCTTTCTAGTTCCTGTACTCTCTGCCTGCCCAGCTGGTCCACTTCCGCTTCCCGCTGTTTCAGCCTCTCTTCCTTTGCTGTGAATCCTGCTTCTCGCTTCTCGATGGCTTCTGCCTTCTTGTCTAAAGTCTCCTCCTTGGAAAGGACTCTTTTTTCGTAACGCTGCAGTTCTGCTCTGCGTTCCTTGCTCTCCTTTTCAAGTTCATTCTTGTTGCGGATCGACTCTTCCTTGATCTCCAACAAGGACTCCTTCTTCTTTGCTTCTGCCGTTTTAACTGCGGTATCAATAATCTCTCTCGCCTTCGTCTCTGCATTTCCGATCTTGGATTCTGCATTTTTCTTCAGGCTCGATACTGTCAAAGCTCTACTGACTATCGCCGTTATCACAATCAGCGCAACCGCCACAGCAATTCCTATTCCTACTGGCACAGGAGCACCTCCTTATTTTATTTTCATTGTACAAATACAACACCTAAATTCTATACTGTTTTCGGTATTATGTCAAGACTTACCATTCACTCCCAGTCTCTTCTTCCGTCAATTCCATCTGTCTTTGCACTTCCCGCCAAGAAAACCCTTTTCTGGCCAGATACCCTATGATCTTCTGCCTTTTTTTCTCATCCTTCTCCCGGGGATCATATCCCTTCTGGTGCAGAATGCGCCGGATGGCGTTGACGTGATCTTCCTGATCATAGACCTCCTCCATAGCCTGTCGGATCTCCTCTTTGGAAAGCCCTTTTTGAAAAAGAGCAAGCGCCATTTCCCTTTTGCTCTTTCTGTCCTTGTTCAATTCTATGTAGTCTCTGGCAAAGGCGGCATCATCCAGATAACCGAAGCTTTTCGCATATTCTACCGCTTCCCGAGCCACATCCTTGGGATATCTGTCCTGGATCAGTTTTCTTTTCAGTTGATCTTCTGTTTTTCTTCCAAAATTCAGAAGGTATAGCGCCCTTTTTTTTGCCCGCTTTACCAGGATTTCCTCTCTGATATGACGATAATCCTCCGCAGACAGTTCCATTCCGCAGAGGATTCCGAGTTTTTTTACTTCTCCCAGATAAAGACAGAAGCCTTCCTTCTCATCCGTTTCTATAAAAACCTTTTTTTCATTGACCGGTCTGATTTTGGTGATCTGCATTTTTATTCATCACCTTCAAACAGCGTGTCCAGTTCCTCATCAAAGAAATCATCCAGCTCTTCTTCCTTTGCAGCTATCCCCTCTTTCGCCGGCTCCGGGGCGGAGCTTTTGGCCTCTCCTCCCATATTGCTTACCAGGGAATGGGCGCGGACTTTCTCTTCGATTTCTTCCGCTAGTTCCGGATGCTCCATAAAGTAGTTCTTGGAGTTCTCCCTTCCTTGCCCCAGTCGGGTTCCTTCATAGGAAAACCATGCGCCGCTCTTTTTGATGATATCACACTTGACTCCCATGTCCAGGATGTCTCCCTCCTTGGAGATCCCCTTTCCATACATAATATCGAACTCTGCCTCTTTGAAAGGAGGCGCGATCTTGTTCTTTACAACTTTGGCACGCGTCCTGTTTCCTATCATCTCCCCGCTCTGCTTCAATACCTCTATCCTTCTGATATCGATGCGGACGGATGAATAGAATTTTAACGCTCTTCCTCCCGTCGTTGTCTCTCCGCCGCCGTAGCTCCCTACCTTTTCCCGCAGCTGGTTGATGAAGATCACAATACAGTTGGCTTTTCCGATAATAGGCGTCAGCTTTCTGAGCGCCTGGGACATCAATCTGGCCTGCAGTCCCACATGACTGTCTCCCATGCCGCCTTCGATCTCCTGCCGGGGAACCAGAGCTGCGACAGAGTCGATGACGATAATATCCAGCGCTCCCGATCTGGCCATCGTTTCTGCGATCTCCAGCGCCTGATCTCCGCTGTCCGGCTGCGAAATATAAAGTTCGTCAATATCTACTCCGATATTCTTGGCATACACCGGATCCAGGGCATGCTCTGCATCAATAAATCCTGCAATTCCTCCTGCCCTTTGTACGGAGGCAATGGCATGAAGCGCGATTGTTGTCTTTCCGCTGGACTCCGGTCCGTAGATCTCTATTACCCTTCCTCTGGGCAGTCCGCCAAGTCCCAGCGCCAGATCCAGACTGAGGGAGCCTGTGGGAACTGTCTCCACTGCCACCTGTGCGGCAGGATCCCCCAGCTTCATTACCGTTCCCTTTCCAAAATCCTTCTCCAGCTTTGCGATAGCCATAGAAAGAGCTTCTAATTTTTTTTCATTTTCTCTGCTCTGCTGTACTGATTCTTTCTTTGTATCTTTCTTCATCTAAGTTCTCCTTTTCAGAACAAATGTTCTATATCTTTGATCCTATGTTAGTCTACTTTTTCCATCCTGTCAATCTTTTTCTGAAAAAATGACAGTCCTTATACATTCAGCCTCAGCTGTACTTCTTCCTCTGCCTCTTCCTTAAATTCTTCCATCTGTTCCGGGTCCGGACTTGGAAGTTCTCCGGCGGAAGGCAGCCCGAACCTTCTTAAAAACTCCTGCGTCGTACCAAACAGGATGGGTTTTCCCGGAGCGTCCAGCCTTCCCATCTCCGACACCAGTTCGTATTCCACCAGCTTATTTACTGCATGATCCGATTTAACTCCTCTGATCTTCTCGATCTCCTGTTTGGTAACCGGCTGCTTATAGGCAATGATAGACAGCGTTTCCATCAACACTTCCGTCAGCACGTGCCTGCGGGGCTGACTGGCCAGCCTGATCAGATATTCGTAGGCTTCCGCCTTGGTACACAGCTGCACGGAATCTTCCAGCTCTATCAACTGGATCCCTCTGTCTTCCTCCAGATATTTTTCCTTCAGTACCTCCAGGATCTTTCGTGTTGTTTTTTCATCATGGTCAATGGCTTTCGAAAGCTTTTCGATTTCCACCGCATCTCCCATCGTAAATAGTATCGCCTCGACAATCCCTGCCAATCTGTTCATTTCCACTTCAACCATACTGCCTTTCTTCCTTTTATTTTTCATCCGCGTTCCACAGGATCCGGATCTCCTCAAACGCCTTTTCCTGCTCCACATGGATCTGTCCTTCTTTCATCAGCTGAAGCACTGCCAAAAAAGTGACGACTACCTGTATTTTGGATGTCTGGGCCTCCAGTAGCTGCCGAAAGCGGACATTTCTGTTGCGTCTGATGTAATCGGTAACATAACTCAGTTTCTCGGGAAGGGTCACTTCTTCTTTTTCTATCTTTCCGAATTTGCTTCGGACCGGATCCAGCTTGTCCGCCCTTTTTTGCATAACCTCCTGAAAGATTCCATGCAGCCTTTGCAATGTCACTCCTTCCAGCAGACGATCCATATCCACCGGCTCCTGGTATTCTTTCACTTCCGGCGGAAGAGATTCCCTCCGGCAGATCCTTCCGGCCCCACAGCTTTCCCTGTCTCTGAGCCAGGATGCCATGCATTTGTATTTTTTGTATTCCAGAAGCTGTTCCAGAAGTTCCTGTCTCGGATCCTCCCTCTCCCCTTCCTCGTTTTCCTCCGCCGGAAGAAGCATCCTGCACTTGATGTCCAGAAGCGTAGCCGCCATTACCAGGAATTCACTCATAATGTTTAGATCTTCCGATTCCATTTGCCGGATATATTCCATATACTGGCCGGTAATTTCTACGATCGGAATATCGTAGATATCTATTTTATTTTTATCGATCAGATGTAGCAGAAGATCCAGCGGACCTTCAAATACCTGCAGTTTTACGGGAATTCCCATTTCCTTTTTCTCCTTGCAATGTAATAATAACCAGCTCCGCCGGATTCCACAGTCGAAACGGCAGCGTATGAACGCCCAGACCTCTGCTGATGATGGCTGTTGCCTTCTTTGAAAGCTTATGTTTTCCGGCCGTGTAAGGAGGAAACAGCCGGAAATCCGGAGACAGAATTCCTCTGTTTCCCGGAAATCCTACGATCCCTCCATGATAATGACCGGACAGAAAAAGATTTCCTCCCCATTTCTCATAAACTTTCATATACTTGGGATTATGAGCCAAAACGATCTCAAAGCCATCCTCTTTCTTTTTCATAAGACGATCCAGGTCCCTTTTGGTAACCGGTTTCCCTCCCTGTTTTTTGTATCCCCAAAGCGGAATCTCCAAGCCCGTCAGACAGATCTTTGCCTCGTCCCACAGGAATGCCTCCTGCCGGTTTTCCAACACACAGACCCCATTCGCCTCCAAAGCGGATCTGTATCTGTTATATCTGCCTTCATAAAACCGGGCGTTTTCTTTCATCTTTTGCTCATGATTTCCATTCGTATAATAAACAGAACACAGTTCTGCCAGCCGTACTAAAAAAGAGAGGGTGCCCTCATAGGAGCTACTTCTTTTTCCCACCAGCATATCGCCTCCGATCAGGATGATATCCGGTTTTTCCTCCCGGATCGCCTGGTAGAGCCTCTGGTTTTCTTTTCCATAGGAAGCGTTGTGAAGATCGCTTAAAAAAACCACCTTCCGGCTTCTTTTCATTCCATTCAGTTCCCTTGCGGATACGGTATAATACACCTTTCGGAATGTATGCAGTTCCCGCACTGCCTCCAGTATGATGTACAGTGCGACTATCCCTAACACCACTATGCTCGTTTGCAACCGTTTCTCCTTTTCTCCTTTTTCGATCCGTCCTCTAAAGTACCACCGGATCCTGCCTGAGAGTCAGGCACTCCCTGTCCTGCCTCTCCAGTTCTTTCGCCACCTTCGCCGCCAATTTCAATATCTGGGAATCCTGAAAGATATCCCCCATTTTAAAATCCATTAACCCGCTTTGCCGGATCCCGAACAGATCTCCCGGTCCCCTCAGCCGCAGGTCTTCTTCGGCAATAAAGAAGCCATCGTTACTCTGATTCAGAATCTCCAGTCTGTCCCGAATCTCTTTTGATCTGGAGGCAGTCATAAAAATACAATAAGACTGGTGCCTTCCCCGCCCCACTCTTCCTCTTAATTGATGCAGCTGTGCCAATCCAAACCGTTCCGCATTCTCGATCAGAATCACCGTAGCATTTGGAACATCGATCCCCACCTCAATCACTGTCGTAGACACCAGTATCTGGATCTTATTTTGAGAGAACGCCTGCATCAGCCTGTCTTTTTCAGAGGGTTTCATTTTTCCGTGCAGACATTCCACACAGATATTCTTCCCTAATGTTTCCCGCAAAATCTCTGTATAATCCGTTACGTTTTCTGCATCCAGATGTTCGCTTTCTTCCACCATCGGGCAGATCACATAGCACTGCCGCCCCTCTTCCACCTGCTTCTTTAAGAAGGCGTATGCCTTTTTGCGGTAATCCGTTCCCACCACACAGTTCTTGATCGGGATCCGGTTTAAAGGACGCTCTGCTATCACGGAAACGTCCAGATCGCCATACAAAATAATCGCCAGTGTTCTGGGAATCGGCGTTGCACTCATGACCAAAACATGCGGTTTTTTACCTTTTTTTGCAAAATCTCCTCTCTGGTTTACGCCAAATCTATGCTGTTCATCTGTAACTACCAGAGCAAGCTCATGATATTCCACCTGCTCCTGGATCAGGGCATGCGTTCCCACTACAATATCCACCCTGCCCTCTCGAATCCTTTCATAGGCTTCTTTTCTTGCCTTCCCTTTCAGGGATCCGGTCAAAAGCTCCACGGTAACATCAAGGCCTGCAGCCGCAAACATATTCTGCAGGCTTTCGTAATGCTGATTTGCCAATACCTCCGTCGGTGCCATCAGTGCTCCCTGATATCCGCTTCCCACCATCTGAAGAAGCGCCAGAACCGCCACGATCGTTTTGCCGGATCCCACGTCTCCCTGTATCAGCCTTGCCATCATTTTTCCGGATCTCAGATCTTCGGAAACCTCCCGGCACACCTGCTTTTGCGCATTTGTCAGCCGATAAGGTAAGGATTCCTCCAGTTTTTGGCTCAGCCTGTCATCCCAAGCAAGATAACTGCTTTCCTCCGCTTCCTTCTTTTCTTTCAGACCCCTGACGGCAAGGATAAATGTGAGAAATTCGTCAAACACTAGTCTTCGTCTGCTATATTCAAATTCTTCTTTTGTTTTGGGGAAATGGATTCCAAGAACAGCGTCTTTCCACAGAAATAGATGATTTTCCTTCAGAATATGCTCCGGCAAGGCTTCCTCTTTGAACGTAAAATGCTCCAGAACCTGCTGGACTGCCTTTTTTACCACTTTGTTGGACAACCCTGCCGTCACACTGTAAACAGGCTGCATGGAATGCAGCCTTTCTTTATATGCCTGTAAAGAGAGAAAGATTTCAGGCTGCTCCATTCGGAACTCACCTTTTTTTAAGACGACCCTCCCCCTTAAAATAATTTCCTGCCCTTCTTTGAAGCTATGCTTTAAAAAGGGCATACGAAACCACAGTACACGGAGACTTCCCGTATCATCCCGGATCAAAAGAGTTGTGACCTGCATTTCCCGACTGCCCGCCACCCGCACCGGTGATACGATCTTTCCCCTTATCGCCTGTATCCGTCCTTCCTCCAACTGGGAGATGAAGACAGGCGCTTCATAAATATCGTAAGTCCTGGGATAGAAGCGGATCAGATCCCCCACCGTAAAAAGTCCCAGCTTCTGGAAGAGTTTTTCCGTCTTTTCTCCTATCCCTTTCAGTTGATTTAATCTTGTCTCTTCTATCATATCCCTGCCTGACGGACTATTCCACTGCCATCACGTAGTAATAGATCGGCTGTCCGCCGTAATGAGCGTCTACATCCAGATCCGGATACAGCTCTTCTACCGCCTGCACAAATGCTGCCGCCGCTTCTTCGCTGACGTTTTCCCCGTAATAGAGACTGATCAGCTCGGAACTGTCGTCTACCAGATGATCCAGCATCTCTCTGGCTGTCGCTTCCACTTCTTTCCCTACTGCCAGAATCCCATTATCGCCAATTCCCATAATGTCGCCTTCTTTGATCTCTTTCTCATCGATACAGGTATCCCGGACTGCGTAGGTAACCTGTCCGGTCTTCACTTTTGCGATCTCTTCCAGCATCACAGCCTCATTGGAGGGTACATCCTCCTCCGGCATGAAATTGATGACTGCCGTGATTCCCTGGGGAACCGTCTTTGTCGGGATCACTATGATCTCCTTCTCCTTCACCAGTTCCCTGGCCTGACTGGCTGCCAGTACAATGTTCTTGTTGTTGGGAAGGATGAATATAGTATCCGCATTGACCTGTTGGATAGCATTGAGCATATCCTCTGTGCTGGGGTTCATTGTCTGTCCCCCTTCGATGATGTAATCTACACCCAGTTCACGGAAAATATCATTCAGTCCTTCTCCTATGGAAACAGCGATAAAGCCCATCTTTTTCCGCTCTTTTTCTTCCTGCGCCTGCTCCCGTGCCAGTCTCTCGGAATCCCGGATCAGTTTTTCCTGGTGCTCCTCCCGCATATTGTCGATCTTGATACGGGAAAGCTGCCCATATCCCAGAGCTTTTTGCAGCGCCATACCCGGATCGTTGGTATGTACGTGGATCTTTACCACCTCTTCATCTGCTACGCAGACAATGGAATCACCAATGGAAGAAAGGTACTGTTTCAGTTCTCTTTCCTGTCCTTCTGTAAATTCCTTTTCCGTCAGGATGATAAACTCTGTACAGTAGCCAAAACGAATCTCCGCCTCTTCTGTCACAGATGCTGCTTTTACTACTCTTTCCGCTGCCGGAATGATGGCCGGATAGTCTATTTCCTTCCCTAAAAATGCATCGTAAGCACCCTGGAGGATCTCGATCAGTCCCTGTCCGCCGGAATCCACCACGCCTGCCTCTTTTAAAACAGGCAGCATCTCCGGAGTCTTTGCCAGAACTTCCCGCCCATGTGCGATCACTTCGCCGAGAAAGACCTCCAGATCCTCAGTTTCTCCCGCCATCTGGGCTGCCTTGTCCGCAATCCCGCTGGCAACCGTCAAAATGGTTCCTTCCTTTGGCTTCATAACCGCCTTGTAAGCCGTGTCCCGTCCCCTGGCACATGCCGCCGCCAGCACAAAGGTGTCTACTTCTTTCTCCTGACGGATCGCTTTCGTGAATCCTCTTAACAGCTGCGACAGGATCACCCCTGAATTTCCTCTTGCTCCCCGCAGGGATCCGGAGGAGATGGCTTTTGCCAGTTCCTCCATCGTCGGATGTTCCAAAGCCGCCACTTCCCTGGCAGCCGCCATGATGGTCATAGACATATTCGTTCCCGTATCCCCGTCCGGAACGGGAAATACGTTCAGTTCGTTAATATATTCCTTTTTCGCCTCAATATTCCTTGCTCCGGCAAGAAACATTTCAGCCATCTTATCTACACTTATCGTTTTCGTAGCCACGTCTTGCCCCTCCTTAATCGATGACTCTTACGCCTTCAATGTAGACATTGATCTTATCTACCGGCATTCCGGAAAATTCTTCCACTTTATATTTTACATTGCTGCACAGATTGTCTGTAACGGCCGAGATGTTCACACCATAAGACACGATCACATGAAAATGGATCGCGATATGATTATCCTCTGAGATCCTTACCTGTATTCCTTTGGTCAGACTCTCCTTTTTCAACAGGTGAACCAGTCCATCCTTCATATTGACCGCCGCCATCCCTACGATCCCAAAGCACTCTACCGCTACCGTTCCCGCATATTTCGCAATAACTTCCGCATCTACCGTCACGATGCCAAGTTCTGTACTCATACATCCTTTCATATCGAAACCTCCGTTCTCTTCCCCTGCTGCCTACGCAGTACTGATATTATACTCTGTTTTTTATTTGATTACAACTATTAACTCCCTGTCCCGGTTCCTTATAAAGCAAAAACTCAGATTCCAAAACGAAATCTGAGTTCCTCATTCTTCTTTCTCCTGCATTATGCACGCTCTACTCTGCCGGACTTCAGACAAGAAGTACATACATACATCTTACGTGTAGCACCGCCCTCTGTCTTTACACGAACGGACTTCACATTTGACTTCCACATTTTTGGTGTTTTTCTATTAGAATGACTTACATTATTTCCAAAGTGAGCACCCTTTTCGCAAATAGCACATTTAGCCATGACTGCACCTCCTAACGCTCAAAATAAGTTCTTACGAACTTGCAACATTGATATTCTAGCAAATCTCATCTGAAATTGCAAGACCTAATTTCTTCTTCCTGCCGGAAAGATTTTCCTGGAAAGATTTCTCCTACTCCGCTTCCGAAGCTTTTTCCAGCATATCTGCAACCTTCTGCTCTGTCATCTTCCCTTCTTTTTTAGGAGAAAAGCGATCCACAAGATCCGGGACCATATCCAGGATCTTTGTCATAGTATCCTGGTTTTTAATATTGACCAGCTTGGTCTTTCCGTTTTGTATCACAAGAACTGCGCTGGGCGTCATCTTTCCGCCCATTCCCCCTGCGCCCTTTTGCTTCCTTTCTCCCTGTCTTCCGCCTGCTTCCACATTTTTCCCGCTCTGAAAGCTGCCGGCTCCGATGGCAAAAGATACATCCACCAGTGGAAGAATGATAACATCGCCGATATGGACGGGCTCCCCTACCACCGTCTTGGACGACACCACACTGTCCACTCCCTGAAATAGTGCCTCTACCGTTTCCTTAAAATTCTGTTCTGCCATTATCTGTCCCTTCCTTTCCTGCGTGCCATATTGTTTTTATATTCCATGATATCCCGATAGGTCATTCGAACCGCTTTCCTGCATCCAAGGCCCGCCAGCAGCCTGATCATCCACCACAAGTAGACTCTGCCGCAAACGCTTCCGTCCACCTCCAAAACTTCCGTCTCAAAATCGGGGAGAATTTCTATCCGATCCTCATAAACCGGATACAAAACTGCCAGTCCTGCCAGAACATACCCTGTTGTTCCGGGATCTTCAAAGCCAAATACAAATCTTCCTCTTATATCTTTCGGCTTTAGTTTTTTAAGAAGAATCCTACCTTCTTTTTTCAATATCTGGAATGCTCTTTGATGGATGGGATCCCCCAGAAATTCTTTGAGAGCCTCCTTTTGCTCCTGCAGCCATCTGATGGTATCATGGATATTACGAAACTTTCTCTTGATCTCTTCCCATCCCTTTCGGATCCTGTTTAAAATGCTTTTTTCTGTACTTTCTTTTTCTGCCGTTTCCACTTTCCCAGGATTTTCTTCCATTTTAGGATTCGTCTGATCCACTGGATCCTCTGGTTCCATTTCCTGGAAAGGAACGGAATCTGTTTCCTTTTGGTCCGCTTCGTCATCCTCTTTTTCCTCACTCGTTTTCTCTTCGGACTGTTTTTCTTTTTTCCCCTGTCTCGAAGGCGAATCGCTCCCCCACCTCCAAAAAGCAACTCTGACTTTCCATTTTGCTCCTTCTTCATAATAGAAGCAGGCTGAAACCAGGCCAAAACACCATCTTATCACAGCCCTGCCTCCCCGCTCTTCCTTCATCCGGTTCCAGTTTCCTTCCATCCGATAGCAGATTGGTAAAAACAGGATTCCTAATAGAACGAGAACAAGCAGTCCCGCAAAAGCTCCCAGGCAGATCCCCAGTCCTTTCAATAGGATTAAAATCATATGCAACATTTTATTCGCCCTGTTCCTCCCTTGCTTTCAGATAAGAACACACGTCTGCGTTTCCGGTGTTTTGGTAAGCATCCTCCACCATCTCTGCCAGTAGTTCCAGCGCCTCCTCATAGCCAAATGCCATTCCCGCGATCTTTACCTGTTCTCTGGGATACCAGGCCTGTAAAAACATTCCGGCATGGCAGATCTCCAGTGTCATCCTCTCTCCCTCTCTGCAAAGGAGCAGATAAACCGAGAACTGGATGCTGTTATCCTCCAGCTTTCGGATGATAGTTTCCTTCTTTTCTTTTGCTCTTTCTGTCAGGTACAGATTTTTGAAATAGCGCATTCCCTTCTCCTTTTGACCGCTACTGATAATAGGCGTCAAATACCTGTTTCGCCACCTGCGTGCCACTGATACTTCCATCGGAAGCTTCAATGATGACGCTGATTGCCAGCTGCGGCTGATCCACATCACACATTCCGATAAACCAGGAATGTGTTTTTTCCTGATCATTGCTGTACTCTGCCGTTCCTGTCTTCCCTGCCGCCGTATAGCCGGCTCCTGCAAACACGGAAGCTGTCCCATAAGAGGTTACGGCCGTCATATACTCTTTCAATTTTGCGGCCTCCTCCGGCGTCATCAGGGTTCTGTATTCTTTCGGCATCTGCTTTTCGATCACCTTTCCGGAATGGTTGGTGATCTTATCTACCAGATAAGGTTTCATCAACACGCCCCCATTGGCGATGGAAGCCGTGATCAGCGCCATATGATAAGGGCTTACCTGGGTCTGTCCCTGTCCCATAGCCGTCATCATTTTGTCCGCACTGTCTGACTGCTCCGTCAATGTAAAACTACTGCGGCTTCCCGGCAGAGGGCCGGGAAGCTTACTGTCAAACAAAAGTTCCTTGGCTGTTTTTTGAAACCGGGGAACCTCCAGCATCAATCCAATATTAGAAAACGAGGCATTGCAGGAGTATGCCAGACTGTCCTGAAGATCTACCACTCCATGAGCCTGATGATTGTAGCAGTGGATCAGTGTCCCCTCGTGTTCTATGAACCCCGGACAGGTGTAGGAGTAGGATTCAAAATCCGGATGCTCCCGCATATATTCCAGCGCCGTTACCACCTTAAAGGTGGATCCCGGTACATAGTTGCCCTGTGTGGCTCTGTTCAGCAGAGCGCTTTCCGGATCTGCATTCAGGTACTCCCAATTCTCTTCTATCTGGTTGGGATCGTAGTCCGGCTTGGACACCATAGCCACAATCTTTCCGGTGGAAGGCTCTATTGCTACCACAGCTCCCCTATAAGGCCCCAGCGCGTTCCACGCCGCTTCCTGCAAGCGGGCATCCAGCGTCGTCACAATGTTGTCCCCCGGATTTTTCTTGTTTTGGAATTCGTTTTGCAGCTTGGTAAGAAAAAATTCGTTGGATGTCAGAAGATTATAATTCTCTGCGGACTCCAACCCCGTCTTCCCTTGTTGACTGTAGCCTACTACATGCGCAAACAGATTACCGTAGGGATACTGTCTGACTTCTTTTCCGTCTGCTCCTGTGACTGTCTCCGCCAGAACGTTGCCGTTGCGGTCCTGGATCTGCCCTCTGGTGATCCGTTTGCTGTTGGCATCCTGTCTGGCATTATAAGGACTTTTGATCAGATCCTTACTTTTTACCGCCTGAAAATAAATGATATATCCCATCAAAGCCAGAAACAGCAGGACATATACATATGTCACCTTGGCAAACTCCCTGTTACCGGATCGTTTTTTCCTTGCTTTTCTCCGGTCTTCTCTGTCTGCTTCTTTTCTCTCTTTCCGCGGCATTGCCCTTTTTTCCATTTTTCTCTCCATCTTCCGCAATGCTTCTCTTTGCTCGTAACTTCTCTCGTTGTCTTCTCTCAATATCTTCTTCCTCATCTTCCCGCAGGATATACAGTCCCTGGATAATAGCAAACATGATCAAAGTACTGACCAGAGAACTGCCTCCATAGCTGATCAACGGCAGGGTCACTCCGGTAGAAGGGATAAATTTAGTCACGCCGCCCACCGTTAAAAACACCTGGAAAATATAACAGGTTCCCAGTCCCAAAGCCACCATCTTATAAAACATGTTGTGAAGCTGCATTGCGATATTCAGAAACATCACGTAGCAGCTGATACAGATCAGAATCACCGCAAGAGCAAAGATCAATCCCATCTCCTCTGCGAGCGCCGAAAAAATAAAATCCGTGTCCGCAACCGGGATACTATCAGGCGCTCCCTGGAATAAGCCCATCCCAAACCATCCTCCCGTTCCGATGGCAAACAAAGACTGCGCTACCTGATATCCTCCTTTGTCGTACACCGCAATGGGATCCTTCCACACCAGAACTCTGACTCTTACATGGTTGAACAGATAATACGCTCCCACTGACGCTGCGCCGCCGGACAGGACGCCCGCCGCCACATAGAGAAACTGATGCGTTGCCACATAAAGCATCGTCAGGTATACCACAAAGACGATCAGGGCAGCGCCCAAATCTGTAGAGGCCACCAGGATCAGCACGTGGAATGCCGCAAGGGCTGTGGTAACCACAATATTTTTAAATTCCATGGATTTTTTGAAGCTGGCCGCCACAAAAAATACGAAGATGATCTTTACCAGCTCCGAAGGCTGAATACTGATCCCTGCAACGGTGAATCCCAGCCTTGCCCCGTAGGATACCCTTCCTAAGACTGCCACCACGCCCAGAGACAGGATACCCAGTCCTCCATAAAAAAGCCTCCACTCGGACAACAGCTTCAGTTTTCGGATGATCACCGGAATCACAAGGCTGAGAGCAATGCTTCCCGCTGCGATGATGTACTGTTTCATCGCTTTCTCATAATTTAGTCTGGTGATCATGATCAGTCCTACACTTAAAAGCATACATAGATTATTTACCACCAAACGCGACGCTTTAGGATAAAGGTTCGTATAGAGGATTATAGTGGCACCAAACAGAACCACTTGCATTAAATAAAAAGCGATCATTTTTAAATCCGAGGTTTCCAGATACATGACCAGAAACGCCGTCATGTGCATCAGAAACATCAGCACATTCTGCTGCGTCAGGATTCTTTTTTTTGCCTCCGGGCTTCGATAGGCAAATACTCCGAAACACAAATATGCATAGACGACGACCATCACGATCAAAATATATTTAGAAAGCTCTACTATAATATTTATCATGCCTTACTCCTATTTTACGCCCCGTTTCCAATGCCCTCTGGTGAATTCCTTTTGAAACGGAGCTCCCAGTTCCGGATCTCCCTGCAGGAATCCCGCCTGATAGGCTTTTAAAACCGCCTGCATCTCTTCTTTGTCTTCTGTGGAAAAGTCCAGACGGATCTCCCACATCCCAAGACGCTTCACATCTTCTGCCAGATCTGCCAGAAACAGCGGCGCGGGATTATAGATAACATTATAACAGGAATCACAATATTTTTTAACCGGTATTTTTTTCTGTTTCCTGTCGGTCAAATACAGCCAGCCTGAACGCCCGTCGCATCCGCGCACCGTCTTCTGTACGCAGTTGGCAGTGATCATAACCGGCTGACGCCCATACACGATCAGGGTGGCTCCTTCTATTTCCAATTCTTTTAATTCTCTTTCCCGAAATTCTACCGGAGCCGTATACCCCCGGATCCCCTCTTCCCGGAAAAATACCTTTCCCTGTTGATTCCATACATAGAGATTATAGTCTGTCCGCACAGGTTTTTCAAATCCTCTGTCTCTAAGCCATTGAAGGCTGTCCCAGTTTCTTATCAGTACTTCATCGCAGTAGGCACGGATCTCTTCCCGGTATGCCTCCCACTTTTCTGCGGTATCTTCACGAAACACAGAAGGAAGCGCAAGAATGATACATTTCTTTGACAGTTTCGCCTCTCTGCAAAGTTTTGGATCCTCTACATAGATCCGGGAAACCATCTCGGCGTCCATCGCTATTTTCATCTGTTCTCTGGTCTGCACCAGCACTCCCACCCTGTAAGTAGCGCTTCGGTCCCTGTTTTCTTCGGCAGCAGCTCCCTGTTCCGGATGTAACGCGCTTTCGTCTTCCTTCCCGTTCTCCTTCGTCCACTCTCTTCTGTAAGGCTGTAAGAGGGCTTCCGTCAGTTTTCCAAGCCCCTGTCTCCGTAACTGATTCAGGCTTTGCACCGGAAGAAAGACTCCCTCTTCCATGCAGATCTCCAGATTCTGAAAATAAAACCCGGTGCTTCCCGTTTTTTTCATCTGCTTTTCCACCTTGGAAAGTTCCAGCGGCTGGCGCACCGCCTCCTGCACCACTTCTCCTTTGCAGCTTACTTTGGCAGACCCGGCAGCTACAGAAAAGCTTGCCGGACATCCGCTTTTGAGCCATAGCTTGCCGGAAACGGGCAGCAGTTCGGGAAGATAGGCCCCTTCCTTCTTCTGCGACTCCGTCGATACGTTTTCCGGTCTTGCAAGGGAGAGCATCTCCTTTCCGTTTCGCTGATGATAATACCCTTGCGAATATCCTCTTCTCTGGTAGACTTCTTTCAGTTTTCTTTCATCCTCCGCACTTACAGAAAATCCACTTTGTCCGTTTTTTTGATAAAGATCCGTATATTTCTTGTAAAGCTTTGTTACCGTATAGACATATTCCGGCTGCTTCATTCTTCCTTCGATTTTGAAAGAATCGATCCCCGCCTCTATCAGTTCCGGGATCTTATGGATGGTACACAGATCTTTCAGACTCAAAAGGTCCTGCTCCGGCCGGCCGTCTATCTGATAGGGAAGACGGCATGGCTGGGCGCACTGTCCTCTGTTGCCGCTCCTGCCGCCGATGAGACTGCTGAACAGACACTGCCCTGAATAGCTGTAACACATTGCCCCATGAACAAAACATTCCAGCTCCAGTCCTTCTTTCTTCATTTCTGCAATCTCTTTCAAATGTAACTCTCTGGAAGGCACCACCCGGGAAACACCGTGTTTCTTCAGAAACCTGACTCCCTCCGCAGCCGAAATACTCATCTGCGTGCTGGCATGGATTTCCAGCCCAGGAAACCAGCTTCTAACTGCCCGCAGCACTCCCATATCCTGAACGATCACAGCATCCAGACCTCTTTGATAATAAGGCAGCAGGTAAGAAAACAGCTCCGCCAGTTCTTTATCCTTCAAAAGGGTATTGACCGTCATATAGATCTTTTTCCCCTGTAAATGCACTTCATCTATCGCTTCCAGAAGCTGTTCCTCGGTAAAATTCTGCGCATAGGCTCTGGCTCCGAACCTGCTCCCTCCTATATAGACTGCGTCTGCTCCCGCTGCAAGTCCGGCCCGCAGACTGTCCAAAGATCCGGCCGGCGCAAGGATCTCAACGTGTTTTCCCATAGTCTCCTCTTTCTTATGCGAAAATAGACTGTCCAGAGACAGCCTATCCTTTGCTTTTCTTTTTGTGGTGTGATCCTGTTAGTTTGATCCGTTTCCTTTGTTTTTTATCTCTGTCTCCAGCTGGACGATCTTCATCTGAAGATCTTTGTTCTCTTCCTTCAGCTTATCCATCGCCTTTTCTGCATTTTCCAGCTTGATCTGAACAGAAATCAATTCATGCTTCAAGTCATACATCTCTTTGTCTTTTGTCTCGATATCGCTTTCCAGCGATCCTCCCTGCTTTTTCGCCTTAAAATAGTCATCGGCAATATTCAGGGCAAGTAAAATACTCCTGGTCTCGGAATTTTGTTTTCGATACCCGTCGCTGCGGCTGCATTCTTCGATCTTGTGATTCAGATAGGTGGATACCTTCTGCAGGTACTCCTCGCTTTCAAAACCACTGAGGGTAAATACCTTCCCCCCAATTAATACTTCCGTGTAGTTTTTTGATGATGCCATCAGAAGCCTCCCTCATTCATCCATATTTCTTTTATTATAAACTAAAATTTCTAAAAAACCAACTATTTTTCCTGTGTTTTCTAACACTTTCCTATTCTTTTTCCATTCCCAGATGACGGTAGGCTCTTTCCGTTACGACTCTTCCTCTCGGTGTTTTCTGAATCCAGCCATTTTTCAGCAAAAACGGCTCATAGACATCTTCTATGGTTCCGGAATCTTCTCCCACGGAAGCCGCCAGTGTATCCAGTCCCACCGGTCCGCCGGAAAAGCGCTGGATCATGGTCAGCAGTACCTCCCGGTCTGTCTGATCCAGTCCTTCCTTATCCACATCCAGAAGATCCAAGGCATAGTTGGCTGCTTCTTTGGAAATACAGCCGTCATACTTTACCTGCGCAAAATCCCTGACTCTTTTCAGCAGCCGGTTGGCAAGTCTGGGGGTTCCTCTGGAGCGCCTTGCCAATTCCATTGCCGCCTCCAGTTCCACCTCTACTTCCAGCACCTGCGCTGATCGAAGTACGATGGTCTGAAGTTCTCCCGGCGTGTAAAACTCCAGGCGATGCACCACTCCAAACCGGTCTCTGAGAGGCGCCGTCAGCATCCCCGCACGGGTCGTAGCTCCTACCAGTGTAAATTTGGGAAGCTCCAGGCGGATGGATCTGGCAGAGGATCCTTTTCCTATCATGATATCGATCACATAATCTTCCATAGCAGGGTACAACACTTCCTCCACCTGTCGGTTCAGTCTGTGGATCTCATCTACGAACAGAACGTCATTTTCCTGAAGACTGTTTAAAATGGCAGCCATTTCTCCCGGCTTTTCAATGGCAGGGCCGGAAGTCACCTTCATATTGACCCCCATTTCATTGGCAATGATACCGGCAAGCGTCGTCTTTCCAAGCCCCGGCGGCCCATAAAAGAGCACATGATCCAGCGGTTCTTTTCTTGCTTTTGCCGCCTCTATATATACCTTTAGCGTCTCCTTGGCCTTTTCCTGCCCGATATAATCCTCCAATGTCTGCGGCCTTAGATGGCTTTCCAGTTTATTTTCTTCTTCCGTATATTCCGTTGTCACGATTCTTCTGTTCATATCTTCCCCTTATACTAAAACATAATATTCTTCAGAGCACGCTTCAGCAGGGATTCTGCCGTATCTCCTTCTTCCAGGCCCGAATTTCTCACTGCCCTCCACGCTTCCGTCTGGCCATAGCCTAATTCTGTCAGCGCCTCTATGACCTCTCCCTGTACTCCGGTATTTTCTATGTTTGCGGCTCCCTCCGACGTCTGTTCCAGCATCTGCTCCAGATTCAGCTTGTCCTTTAATTCCAGGATCAGCTTTTCCGCCGTTTTTTTCCCGATCCCGGGGGATTTTGCGATCGCCTTGGCATCGCCCGACACCACCGCCATCCGCAGGGCGTTGGGAGACAACGCCGACAGAATGGAAAGCCCGCCCTTGGGGCCGATCCCGCTGACTCCTATGATCAGTTTAAATAGTTCCTTCTCTTCTTTTGACAAAAATCCAAACAGCTTCATTTCGTCCTCTTTTACGTGGAAATAGGTGTACAGCTCTACCATGTTTCCCGTTTTGGGCAATCGCTCCATGTCAGACTGCGGTACAAAAATCCCATATCCGATCCCTCCCGTTTCCACGATGACTCTGCTTTCTTCTTTGTCTGCCAAAACCCCTTTTATGTATGCTATCATTTTCTCTCCTTATAAACGACGTGTCCTGATTCTTTCTTCTCCTCTTTTCTGTCTTTTCACACAGGCAGGCATCTGACAAAGCCTGCGCTCTTTATACAGATCTCCACGTCAAAACCGTTTTTTGTTCTGTATCCTCCATTTTTGTCAGAAGCTACGTAAAACCGGAAGTCGTTTCAACACTTCCCGTCCAATGACCCCAATCAAAAACCCGGTCACAAGCCCTGTCAGAAGCAATACCGGCAGATAATACACGATCTTGAAGGTTCCGACCACCACTCCGGCTACCAGGCACTGCCCCACATTATGGAACACACCGCCCACCATACTGACTCCCACCTTGGTATATCCTTCCCTTTTCCTGAAAAAATACATCATAGACAGACTGAAGAGGCCCCCCGCCAGGCTGTACAAAATGCTGAAGTAATTTCCAAACAAAAACCCGGAAAGCAGCACCCGCACCACCGCCAATAGATATACATCTGTCACTTTCATTTGATACAAGGCGATCAGTATCACAAGATTTGCCAGCCCCAGCTTCATTCCCGGTACTCCAAAGGGAAGGGGAATCAGACTCTCTACATAACTCAATATCAAAGCAAGAGACGTAAATACGCCAAAATATGCCACTCTGTTTTTCATGAATCCCTCTATTCTGCTCTTTCTATTCTGCAACGCTGTCAATTTCTTGTGTGGAATCTGTCTTTGCTTCTTCGCCCTCAATCTCTATGACCACCTTGTTCGGCAGACACACGATGGTCTCACGCATTCCGCTGATTCCTTTTTGATGGACGCAAAGCTGATCCGGACAGGACGCTTCCTTCATGGCCGCCCTCCCATTCTTGATCTCCACAATATTTTTTCCATGATTTACACGGATCGTTCTGTCCTCCTTCAGGGAATAGATTCCCTGTATATTTCCATCCACCTTCACTACCACTCTGGCGCCTTCTTCCTTGTTCCATAGTCCGCAGAAAAGATAGATGGCCACAGACAGTATCACCACCGCCACGATCACTCTCTTATCTTTTTTTGACAAATATGTTTCCATGTTCTCTCCTGTTTTCCGCTCCTTATTCTATCACAATCCCATCCCGCCTTCAACCAGGAAGCAAGGCTGTGATCGCCGTGAATGTGGAACGATCCGGCGCACCGTCTCATCCTTCCTGCAAAAAAAGAAGGATGAAAGCTTGCACTCTCACCCTTACCTTCTCTGAAAATCTTTCTGAATCCAATGCTCTTCCCGGGCTGCTTCCTAATAATAGTAGGATCCCATACCACCCAGAAGCGCTGCGCCAAACACAACGAAAATAAGAACATAGATCAAAATACATACTGCGTAAATGATCAAACCTGCCCGGCAGAAGTTTCTTCTGTTGATATTGCCGGTCTTACTAAATGCCCAAACACAATACAGGATGAATCCCACGCACGGAATTGCCAGCGCCAGGATCGTGAGCGCCCACTCTCCTACCGTAAGCGGCGTTGTGTCCATCCCATCCCCGTTCTGATTGTACTGGGAACTCTGGCCTCCGCCTACATTGTACTGATAATTATCCTGCACATTCTGCTGTGGAATCTCAGTATTGGTCTAATTGTATTGCCCCTCTGTATTGATCTGGTTATCAAACTGATTGTCCATTGATCTTCTCTCCCTTCTTTATACTCATACCCAGTATATCAGTATTGTCTCTTTATTTCAACAAAAAATATTGAAAGAGAGTCATCGTCCGTCTCAGCAGATTATGCCCGTAATAGCTGATAGGAGGATCTCCCGGAAAATAACGGATCATTCTCCAGATGTAAAACAGACACATGGCCGCCACCAGAAGCACCAGGCTTCCCCTCAACACCTTTCCCATCCTCCTTCCTAAAAGATAACGGTTTATGGCAAACACGGCTCCGTAGGCCGCCACGCCGTAAATAAAAGGATGGATCCGAAAGGCGCTCTGCACCTCCCCGTGCATCAGATGGATCCCCGCCCGTGTCAGACCGCAGCCGGGACAGGGGAATCCCGTCAGCGCTACCATCGGACAGGAGGCTCCCGTTGCTGCTTTCAGCAAAAGAAGGCAGGCGATCACTGCCAGGATCGCCCACCTTTGCTTCTTTACATCATTTAAAAACAAACGGATTCCCTTCTGTTCCAGTTGTCTTTTCACCTTTTATACTGCCTTTCCCGGAAGAATGATCTTTCTTGGACATTTTGCAGCGCATGCCCCGCAGTTGGTACACTTATCTGTGTCGATATAGGCAATGTTATTCGTCACATGCACAGCGTCATGCTCACAAACCCGCTCGCACATCCGACAGCCGATACAGCCTACCGAGCAGGCTTTCGTTACATCCTTCCCCTTATCTCTGGAACTGCACTGTACCAGATGTTTCTGGTCATAGGGAACTAATTCGATCAGCTTTTTCGGACAGATCTCCACGCATTTATTACATGCCTTGCAGGCCTCCTTGTCTACCACAGCCACTCCGTCCACCACATGAATCGCATCAAACGGGCAAACCTTCACGCAGCTTCCTTCTCCCAGACAGCCATAGCTGCAGGCCTTGGGTCCTCCATCCTGCATCATGTTCATCATGACACAGTCCTTCACTCCATGGTATTCGTATTCCTTTTTTGCATTGGTATCGCTTCCGCCGCACTTCACAAAAGCCACCTTGTGTACCTGCTCACCGGCTTCCAGTCCCATGATCTTTCCGATCTTTGCCGCCACCGGACTGCCTCCCACCGGACATCCGCCCACCTCTGCTTCTCCCTTTACGATGGCAGACGCCAGACCGGAACATCCTGCATACCCGCAGCCTCCGCAGTTATTTCCCGGAAGCACTTCCATGATGGCTTCCTCCCGCGGATCAACTTCTACGGCAAACTTCTTTCCGGCAACCCCCAGGAATACTCCTATAAAAAGTCCTGTTCCGCCAACGATCACTGCCGCCGCTACTACTCCTATTACAATTTCCGTCACACCCATTGTCCGCTCCTCCTATATCAATCCTGAAAATCCAAAGAACGCGATCGCCATCAGACTTGCCGTGATCAAAACGATGGGCGTTCCCTGGAAAGATTCGGATACGTCGTTATATTCGATCTTTTCGCGGATCCCGGCCATAATAACGATGGCAAGTGCAAACCCTACAGAAGTTCCCACTCCATTGATCACTCCCTGGAAAATGGTATATTCTTTCTGAACGTTGGTCAGCGCCACACCCAGAACCGCACAGTTCGTAGTGATCAGCGGAAGATACACACCCAGAGCCTGATACAGAGAAGGCATCGCCTTTTTCAAAAACATCTCCACAAACTGTACCAGTGCCGCAATCACCAGAATAAATACGATGGTCTGTAAATACTCTACTTTAAATCTTGCAAGGATCCCCTTATAGATCAGTCCGGTGATAAAGGATGCGATCGTAATAACGAAAATAACCGCCCCGCCCATCCCGGACGCAGTCTCAACTTTTTTGGAAACTCCCAGGAAGGGACAGATTCCAAGAAACTGGCTGAGCACAACGTTGTTCACAATGGCAGATCCAATTGCAATAATCAATAATTCTTTCATTTATGCTCCCCTCCTACTCTTCATTTCCTGTCGGAAATACTTTCCCGTCGTTTCCGCAGCCGCTGCAGGAACCGCAGCCGCTTCCGCAGCCACCGGATTCTTTTACCTGTTTTCCTTTTCTCTTTGCCGCATTCTTCGCCTTATTCTGAAGCGCAGTCAGTCCTGCCAGAACAAGGAAAGCGCCCGGTGCCAGAATAAAAATCGTTACCGGTACATATCCGGCCTTTCCGGCCGCCTCATCTGCCAGAGGAAGAAGCTGGTATCCAAATATCTGCCCTGCTCCGATCAGCTCTCTGACCATACCAATGGCAGTCAGTCCTACGGTAAATCCCAGTCCCATTCCGAATCCGTCCATGATAGACAGTACCACCGGATTCTTCGATGCGTAGCTTTCCGCACGTCCCAGAATGATACAGTTTACCACGATCAGAGGAATGTAAAGTCCAAGAGACGCATACAGGCTTGGCACGAAACCTTCCAGCAAAAACTGCACGATGGTAACGAAAGACGCCACCACAACGATGAATGCCGGCATTCTCACAGAATCCGGTATGATCTTCCGAAGCATGGAGATCAGCATATTAGACAACACCAGTACAACGGTAGTAGAAAGTCCCATACCCACGCCATTTGTAGCGGATGTCGTAACCGCCAGCGTCGGACACATTCCCAGCATCAAAACAAAGGTAGGGTTTTCTTTGACCAAACCGTTATATAATCTTTCGATATATTTGTTCATTCTCCTCTACCTCCCAAACACATTCTGATAGTATGCCAGGGCTTCGTTTACCGCACCTGTCACTGCTCTTGATGTAATCGTTGCTCCGCTCAGGGCATCGATGGGTTCCCCGTCTCCTCCATCCTTGGAAACTACAAACTTCTCTGTCTGCTTTCCCTTGTACTGCTCGTAAAACGCCGGCTCCTTTGCTTTCATACCAAGTCCTGCCGTCTCACTGATGGAAAGAATGGAAATCCCGTTTACCGTACCGTCGGTGGTGATCCCCACCGTGATCTTGATATCTCCGCCATAACCTTCCTTGTCAGTAACGGTAACGATATAGCCTTTATCTCCCACAACACAGACTTCACCTACTTCTGCTTTGATGCCCAGCTCTTTTGCCGCTGCTTCCGAGGCCTCCGTATCCACGGATTCTGATTTGAATTCACTCATATCTGCTTCCGGGAACACCTGCTTCCAGGCTTCCTTTTTTGCTTTTTCCTGTGCCGTCTGGATAGGCTGCTGGGTAATCTTATATACAAATCCCAGGAGGATTCCTGCGACCAGGGTGATCAGCATGAGAATTATCGTGTTTTTTATGATCTTATTCATTATTTTTCTCCTCCTTTACCAAATGGTTTGGGAAGAGTCGCCTTCTCAATCAACGGAACAAACAGGTTGCTGATGATGATTGCGTAAGAAACGCCTTCCGCAGATCCTCCGAAAAGCCTAAACAATCCTGTCAGGACTCCCAGAAGGATCCCATACACATACTGTCCCTTTTTTGTAATAGGCGAAGACACATAATCCGTCGCCATAAACCAGGCTCCCAGCATCAGTCCGCCACCGCAAAGCTGTGCGGTGATGTACTGGGGATCAAAAAGGCCCGCCTTTGCTTCTGTAAACTGACCAAAAATCCCTACAAATATGACAAAGGTAAGGATGTATGTTCCCGGGATCCGAAGATCGATCACTCCCGTCAGGATCAGAAAGATCGCTCCGATAATAATGGCGATCACAGACGTCTCCCCTATGGTCCCCGGAATTCTTCCGATGAGCATTTCCATGGAATCTACCGCTTCTCCGGCCTTTAGCTGCGCCAAAGGAGTTGCTCCTGTCACTCCGTCATATACAAATCTGGTCATAGGACCTGTGAAGGAAATGAGAAGGAAGCATCTTGCTCCTAGAGCCGGGTTCATGAAGTTCTGTCCCAGCCCTCCAAACAACTGCTTTACAATCAGAATGCCGAACACACTTCCCAGCGCACCCATCCACAAAGGCGCCGTAAGCGGCATATTCATCCCTAAGAGCAAGCCCGTTACTACTGCACTGAAGTCCCGCACCGTCACAGGCTTGTGCATCAATTTCTGATAGATATATTCTGTCGCCACTGCGGCTGCCGTGGTCGTCACCAGCATTGCCAGCGCATAGATCCCGAAATTCCACACACCGAATGCCGCTGCCGGAAGCAGCGCGATGGTCACAAGCTGCATGATCCCCTCGGTCGTACTCTTGGACCGGATATGGGGAGATGCTGAAATTTTAAATTGATTCTCACTCAACGTTATTCACCTCTTCCTCTCTTCTTGATCCTTATTTTTTCTTGCGGTTCGCCAGCGCGATCTTGCGCATGGAACCGATCGCCTGTTTTAACGGCCTTTTTGCAGGGCACACAAAACTACAGGACCCACATTCCATACACTCCATTCCATTTTGCGCCGTAAACGTTTCTTCTGCATGATGTTCTGCATAATCCGCCAGCCTTGAAGGGATCAATCTGCTGGGACATACCTCTACGCAGCGCCCACAGTTGATACAGGCGCTGGGAGCATGTTTCGCTACCTCATCCCTGGTGAATCCCAGGATAGAGGAAGATGTCTTTGTTACCGGTACATCTACACTGAACATGGCAAACCCCATCATCGGTCCGCCTGAGATCACCTTTTCCGGATCCTCTTTCCATCCTCCGGCCGCCTCTACAAGTTCTGCCTGGTTCATTCCAAAGGGAGCTTTAAAGTTCCCCGGTTCACAGACTGCGTCTCCACTTACGGTAACGACACGCTCCATGGAGGGTCTGCCGTTTACGACTGCCTGATAGATGTTGATCATCGTCTCCACATTGTCCACCACGCATCCTGCATCTGCCGGAAGCATGGAAGAATTAATCGCTCTTCCCGTTGCAGCAAAGATCAGCTGACGCTCTCCTCCCTGAGGATACTTGGTTTTCAGCGTCACCACTTCCATCCGGGGCTCATCTTTTGTCAGCTCTTTCAGTTTCTCAATACAGTCCGGCTTGTTGTCTTCCACGCCAAACAGTCCTTTTGCATTTTTGAATAATTTCAGGACGACCCTCATCCCGCCTACCAGCTCTTCTGTGTTTTCCAGCATACGCCGGTAATCCGCCGTGATATACGGCTCGCACTCTGCACAGTTGGCGATAATGTAATCGATCTTGTCCGGTTCCTTGGGGGAGAGCTTTACCTTGGTCGGAAATCCTGCTCCTCCCATTCCGACAACGCCTGCTTCCCCGATCGCTTCCAGGATCTCAGCTTCTGTCATCTCGTCCAGCGGCTTTGTCGATGCATACTCCACCTCTTCATATTCCTCATCATTTTCAATGACGATGCTGGTCACCCGTGCGCCTGTAGGATTCAGTCTCGGTTCTATCCCCTTTACCGTACCGGACACCGACGCATATATGGGAGCCGAAACGAACCCGCCCGCCTCTGCAATCTTCTGACCTTTCAACACTCTCTGCCCCACTTCCACTGCCGGAATCGCAGGCGCTCCAATGTGCTGTGAAAGAGGAAACACCAGTTGACCCTTTGGTTTCACTTCCACGATTGCCTTGTCCTTTGCCAGACTTTTGCCGTCATCCGGGTGGATTCCACCCTTAAATGTAAACAATGCCATCCCTTTATCCTTCCTTCCTATTTTCTCTTTTTCTACTATACAGGAAAATACCTAAATTTTCCACTGATTCCACGGAATTCTTTGTATATTTCCATAAACATTCCGTTACTTTTTTAACCATCCTTCCCCTCTTCTTTTCCTGTCCGGCTTCCTCGATACAACGGATCTTCAGACTGCCGCAAAGTCGGTTTTTTATGAGACGAATAGAACCACGCAACTATCGCGTGGTTTTCCTAACATGAAAACAGAGAGACGTGATATCCGTCTCCCTGTCTGACCTTCGTCTTCTTCTCTATCCTGATCTTAAATCTCCTCATACGACCGGATCTCTCCGTCCCGTCTGCAGACTATTCTTCCTCGGAAGCTTCCTCGTACTCCGGCTCAGCGTCTGCCTCCAGCACCTTCATGCTCAGGCTGATCTTCTTGTCCGTCTCATTCAGATCCACAACCTTAGCTGTGATCTCCTGTCCCACTTCCAGAACGTCAGACGGCTTTTCTACGTGTGCCCTTGCGATCTGGGAAACATGCAGCAGTGCGTCCACTCCGGGAGCTAGCTCCACAAATGCACCAAAATCTGTCATTCTTGCCACAACGCCGTTTACGATAGTGCCCACGGCATACTTCTCCTGTGCATCCGCCCAGGGATTTGCCTCCGGGAACTTCAAGCTGAGCGCCACCTTCGTATCGCGGATATCCTTGATCATAACTTCCAGCTCTTCGCCTACCTTGAAAACCTTCTTCGGATTTTCCACACGTCCCCAGGACATCTCTGAAATATGGAGCAGTCCGTCCACTCCGCCAAGATCTACGAACGCACCAAAATCTGTTACGTTCTTTACAACGCCCTGGATCCTGTCTCCTACCTGGATCCTTGCAAACAGCTCTTTCTGCTTTTCTGCTCTCTCTGCAATGAGAAGTTGTCTTCTGTCTCCGATCACACGATTTCTTCTCGGATTGAACTCGCTGATCACAAACTCAATCTCCTGATCCTGATACTTGCTTAGGTCTTTCTCGTAAGTATCCGATACCAGGCTTGCCGGGATGAATACCCTCGCCTCCTCGATCACTACGCTGAGACCGCCGCCTAGGATCTGTGCCACCGGCGCCTTCAGCACCTCATGGTTCTCGAAAGCTTCTTTCAGTCTTTCATTTCCCTTTTCTGCCGCAAGACGCTTGTACGTCAGAAGAACCTGACCTTCTCCGTCGTTGACTTTCAGCACCTTCACCGTCATCTCGTCTCCCGGCTGTACCAGAGTCGTCAGATCGACGTTGGATTCATTGGTATATTCACTGCGTGTAATGATACCGTCAGCCTTATATCCGATGTTCAGAATGATCTCATCCGGCTTTACATCAATGACCGTACCATCTACGACTTCTCCATTCCTTATAGTTTTAAAAGATTCCTCCAACATTTGTTCAAAAGTTTGTTCCGACATTATTTTGAACCTCCTCAATTATATTCTTGGGCGTGGATGCCCCTGCTGTAATACCTACTGTTTCCACGGACCCTAATTGATTCAAATCCAAATCGTCAAGTGTCTGTATGTAGTACGTATTCAAACATTCTTTATTACAGATTTCAAATAACTTCTGAGTGTTGGAGCTACGCTTATCGCCTATGACGATCATCGCTTCCACACTCTTTGCAATCCGCCCGGCTTCTTCCTGCCGCTTCCTGGTGGCACTGCAAATCGTATTTAAAACAAGTATATCATAACCTTTTTTTTCTATGATTTCAACTAGTTCTTGAAATTTCTTGTAATTAAATGTCGTTTGTGCTACGACGCACACTCTTCCTGCGGGTTCTTCGACCCGAAAATCTTCCGCTTCTTCTCTGGTCTGAATGATGCTCACCCTGTCTCCCGCCCATCCGCGGATCCCTTCCACCTCCGGATGGGTCCTGTTTCCGATCACAACGACATGAGCGCCTGCCGCGCTTTCTCTGCTTACAATCGTATGGATCTTTTTTACAAAGGGACAGGTGGCGTCCACATAGGAAATCCCGGACTCTTCCATTTTCCGGTAAACCCTTTTCGGCAGGCCGTGAGAACGGATGATCACGATCCCGTCTGTGACCTTTTTCAGTTCTTCCTCTGATCGGATCACCTCCACCCCCATAGCTGCCAGTTCTTTGATCACTTCCTCGTTATGGATGATCGGTCCATATGTGTAAACTTTTTTATCCGTGTTCTTTTTTATTTCCTCGTACACCGTCTCTACTGCACGTTTGACTCCAAAACAAAATCCAGCCGTCTTTGCCAGTTTAATTTCCACCTGCATTCTCCTTTTCCCGGATGATCCGTTCCACCACCTGTGGGATCGTAAGGTCTGAACTGTCTAAAAGAACAGCGTCCTTTGCCTGCTTTAAAGGTGCGATCTCCCTGTGGGAATCTCTGTGATCCCTCTCCTGAATATCTGCCTCGATCTTCTTCAGATCCGCCTGTTTTCCTTCTCTGGTCAGCTGCTCATATCGTCTTTTGGCTCTGGTTTCCACACTGGCCGTCAAAAAGATCTTGACCCCGGCTTCCGGCAGGACGCAGGTCCCTATGTCTCTTCCATCCATTACCACATTCTTTTTCTGTGCGATCTCTCTTTGGGTCTGCAGCAGCTTTTCC
The DNA here is from genome assembly GCF_034091795.1 of Suipraeoptans intestinalis. Taxonomy (NCBI): domain Bacteria; kingdom Bacillati; phylum Bacillota; class Clostridia; order Lachnospirales; family Lachnospiraceae; genus Suipraeoptans; species Suipraeoptans intestinalis. Next base: position 246,490 of record NZ_JAXFXH010000019.1, read on the forward strand.
CGGACCACCTGCAAGGCAGAGACCCGGGACGCCAGGTTCCCCACCCTTTCTTCTCTTAACAAAGATGTGATATTTTCCCCGTTCAGAAGTATCTGCTGGATCCCATTTTCATAGGCCAGGTCAATACGGGCTTTTTCACAGGCCTTCGTCAGCGCGGTTTCATCCGTCTCATCGATCCCTTCTTTCAGGAAATGAACTGCCAGTCCCCGATACAGGGCTCCTGTGTCCACATACACAAAATCCAGTTTTTCTGCAACCAGCTTTGCAATGGTGCTTTTTCCGGCTCCTGCCGGTCCGTCAATGGCTATCTGATATCCCATCTTTTCCTCCTATTTCACATGGCTTGCGGCGGCATAGGCAGTTGACCAAGCGATCTGCAGGTTGAACCCTCCCGTCACCGCATCCACATCCAAAATCTCTCCGGCAAAATACAGTCCTTCTACCAGTTTGGACTCCATTGTCTTTGGATCCACTTCTCTGGTACTGACGCCGCCCTTGGTGATCACCGCTTCCTTAAACCCTCCCAGCTGCTTCACATGCAGGCAGAGCGCTTTGATCTGTTCCGCAAACCGTTTTCTCTCCTCCTTGGTGATCAGGTTTACCTGTTTTTCTGGTGCGATCCCACTCTGCTCTACCATAACAGGGATCAATTTGTTTGGAAAGAGATTTCCCAGACAATTTTTAAATTGCCTGTTTTTCTGCTCCTCAAACTCCCGGATCAGTCTTTTATCCAATTGCTTGTGCGTCAGTGCCGGCTTCAGATCGATCAAAAGCTCCACCTCTTTTTGCATGATATCTCTTCCCGCCACACTGCTGGCTGTCAGGATCAAAGGACCGCTGACCCCCCGGTCTGTAAAAAGCATTTCTCCTGTTTCCCTGTACAGGATCCTGTTCTTTTTCTGCACCAGAAGCTCCACGTTCTTTAAGGACAGTCCCTGCACCTTTACCGGCCAATCTTCTTCTGTTTCCAGGGAAACCAAAGAGGGGATGCACTCCACGATACTGTGCCCTTGTGCTTTCGCAAAGCGATAGCCGTCGCCTGTGCTTCCCGTAGTTCTGTAGGACAGACCTCCTGTTGCCAAAATGCAGGCATCCGCCGGTACGTTCTCTCCCCCGGCAGTCCTGATCCCTACACATCTTCCTTCTTTTACCACAATCTCCCTGATTTCCGTGTTCAAATGGATCCTCACCTGGTTCTTTTTCAATTCCCGTTCCAGCGCCTTTATCACATCAGAAGATTTGTCTGATGCCGGAAACACCCGGTTCCCTCTTTCCGTCTTGATGGAAAGTCCTATCCGTTCAAACAGCGCCATCGTATCCTGATTGCTGTGTCCGTAAAAGCTGCTGTACATGAACCTGGGATTGCTGATCACGGATCCCAGAAGCGTCTCTCCGTCACAGGCATTGGTAAGATTGCATCGGCCTTTCCCGGTGATGTACAGCTTTTTCCCCAGCTTTTCATTTTTTTCATACAGATCGATCTGATGTCCTTTTTCTGCGCCAATGAGGGCAGCATACATTCCTGCTGCCCCGCCTCCCACAATCACTATACGGCTCATGCTACTCCTCTTTCCCGGATGCAAACTCTACTTTGTCATTGATCCGGTTTAATTCATCCTTGCTGTACACCTGGTATTCTTCCCAGATCTGTTCCAGCGTTTCCAGGGTCGTGATCACTTCCTCCTGCTTCCTCATGCAAAGAGCCACCACCAGAGCATTGATCACACTGAGGGGTGCCACCAGCGAATCCACCACTCCCGCCATATCACTCCTGGCAATCAGGTTGCAGGAGGAATACAGTGTCATGGGAGAATGGACACTATCCGTCAGCGTAATGACTCTGGCCTTCCGGTTGCTGGCAAATTCCAGTGCTTTCAGCGTCCGCATGGAATATCTGGGGAAGCTGATGCCAATGATCACATCCTCTTCCCTGATCCGAATCAGCTGCTCAAAAATTTCACTGGAGCTGTTGCTGTGGACCGCCGTCACATCCTCACACACAAGATTCAGATAGAAGCTCAAAAAACTGGCCAGAGGAGCACAGCTTCTGACTCCGATCACATAAATCTTTCTTGCATTCAGCAGCATATCCACTGCCTGTTCAAAAACATGTTCGTCGATGGCAGACAAGGTCATCTTGATTTTGTCGATGTCTGCCTGTAAAACGGAAGCGAGGATCTCTCCTCTCCCAATACGTCCGTAGGTTACTTCCATCCTCTGTATGGAATTTAACTTGGTCCGAACCAGCTCCCCCAACGCTTTCTGGAAGCCGGGATATCCTTCATATCCCAAAGCGGCGGCAAAGCGAACCACCGTCGATTCGCTTACACCCACTTCCTCTCCCATTTTGGCGGCGGTAAGAAAGGCCGCCTTGTCATATTCATTCCGAATAAACTCCGCCAGCCGTTTCTGTCCTTTGCTGAATTTGGGATATTTTTCTTCCATTTTCTTTAACAATTCATTTTTGCTTCCCATAGTCGTCCCTTCTAAACCGGATAACTACCATGTTTGACGTCGGCTTCGCCATAGTCTACCTTCGTCTGCTGTGCTTCTCTGTACTTGAAAAATTCTGTAGCCACCTGTGGAAACAGGGCGTAGGTCAGCACATCCTCTTCCTGCTGCATCCATTTCTCACATTCTCCCCGCAAAGTATCCAGCTCGTCTTCCAAAAGATCCGCAGGCCTGCAGGTAATGATCTCGGCATCTTCTCCCAGAACCTTCTTCCTCACATCCTCGTTAAACGGCTTGACTGTCGCTCCGTACTTTCCGCTGAGAATGTCCTTGGTCTCCTTGGTCGCCATCTTATAGCGTTCTCCCATCAGCACATTAAACACTGCCTGCGTTCCTACGATCTGGGAGGAAGGCGTCACAAGAGGCGGTTCCCCCAGATCTTTTCTGACCCTGGGCACCTCTGCCAGCACATCATAGTATTTATCCTCTGCATTCTGTTCTTTTAGCTGGGATGTCAGATTTGACAACATTCCTCCCGGAACCTGATACATCAGCGTCTTGATATCCACGCCCATATTCTTGGGATTCAAAAGGCCGCTTGCCAACGCCTCGTCACGGATCGGCCGGAAATAATCTGCGATCTCTGCCAGAAGACTCTGGTCAAATCCCGTGTCATACGGCGTCCCTCTGAAGGTTTCTACCATAACCTCTGTCGCAGGCTGTGACGTTCCCAAAGCAAACGGAGAAACAGCCGTGTCGATCACATCCACTCCTGCCTCCACCGCCTTCAGGTAAGTCATAGAAGCCACTCCGGAGGTATAATGGGTGTGAAGTTCGATCGGCAGACTGGTAGCTTCTTTCAAGGCTTTGATCAGCCTGCTTGCTTCATACGGAATCAAAAGTCCCGCCATGTCTTTGATACAGATAGAATCTGCTCCCATATCTTCGATTCGTTTTGCGATCTCCACCCAGTATTCCAGGGTATAGGCATCCCCCAGGGTATAAGAAAGAGCCACCTGAGCCTCCGCCTTTTCTGCATTTGCCGCACTGACTGCCGTCTGCAGGTTCCTGAGATCGTTCAGACAGTCAAAGATCCTGATGATATCGATCCCGTTTGCCACAGATTTCTGCACAAAATAGGACACCACATCGTCCGCATAGGGACGGTATCCCAAAATGTTCTGTCCCCGAAACAGCATCTGGAGCTTTGTGTTCTTAAATCTGTCGCGGAATTTTCTGAGCCTCTCCCACGGATCTTCTTTCAAAAATCTAAGAGACGCGTCAAAGGTCGCTCCGCCCCAGCACTCAACTGCATGATACCCTACTTTATCCATCTTGTCTACAATCGGAAGCATTTGTTCCGTCGTCATTCTGGTTGCGATCAGGGACTGATGCGCATCTCTTAAAATGGTCTCCATGATCTTGATTGGTTTTTTTTCAATGTCTGCCATTTTTATTTCCTCCATCTACTGTTGATTTACATAACTCCAAAGATCGCCATAAAGGTACCTGCCGCCACTGCCGTTCCGATCACGCCTGCCACATTGGGCCCCATTGCATGCATCAGAAGGAAGTTCGTGGGATCCGCCTCCGCTCCCACCTTCTGGGACACCCGGGCTGCCATTGGAACCGCCGACACGCCTGCCGATCCGATCAAAGGGTTTACCTTGCCCTTCGTAACGGCACACATCAGCTTACCAAACAAAACACCCGCCGCCGTCCCAAAGGCAAATGCGATCAATCCTAAAAATACGATCTTCAATGTAGCGATATTCAGGAAAGCTTCTGCGCTGGTGGTAGCGCCTACAGACGTTCCCAACAGGATCACCACGATATACATCAATGCGTTGGACGCCGTCTCTGTCAGCTGTCTGACTACGCCGGATTCTCTGAAAAGATTTCCCAGCATCAGCATTCCTACCAGAGGCGCTGTAGAAGGAAGGATCGTACATACCACGATGGTTACGATAATAGGGAACAGGATCTTCTCCAGTTTCGAAACGGGGCGAAGCTGCTCCATTTTGATCTTTCTTTCCTTTTCTGTCGTCAAGAGTTTCATGATCGGCGGCTGTATGATAGGTACCAGCGACATATAGGAATACGCCGCTACCGCAATCGGCCCCAAAAGTCCTGTCTGCTGAAGCTTTCCCGCCAGATAGATGGAAGTCGGACCGTCCGCTCCTCCGATAATAGAGATAGCCGCTGCCGCTTTATCTGAAAATCCCCACGCCATTGCCCCCAGATAGGCCGCAAAAATACCAAACTGGGCTGCCGCCCCCAGAAGAAAGCTTTTAGGGTTGGCGATAAGGGGGCCAAAATCCGTCATGGCTCCTACTCCAAGAAAGATCAGAGACGGAAGGATCGCCCATTCGTCCAGGAGATAGAAGTAATACAACAGTCCGCCTGACGCTCCGTCTTCCATGTGTTTCATAATATCAGGGTAAATATTAACAAGTAGCATACCAAAGGCGATCGGAACCAAAAGAAGCGGTTCAAATCCATGTCGGATCGCCAGGAATAAAAAGAAACATGCCACTCCGATCATGATGAGATTCCCTGCCGTCAGATTAAAAAACGCTGTCTGATGCACCAGGTTTCCCAATGTCGTCATTATATAGTCCATGTCTTAACCTCCTGTTTGAATCTCTTATGCCGGATCCAACGTTGCCAGTACCGCTCCTGCCTCCACGGCATCTCCCACTGTCACTTCTATCTGCGCTACCGTTCCGTCCTCCGGAGCTACGACAGGAATCTCCATCTTCATAGCTTCTATGATGACCACAGCATCTCCCTTTTTCACCTGCTCTCCCGCAGCTTTTTCAATCTTGAATACCTTTCCTGCCGCTCCTGCCTTGACTTCGATCCCTCCTGTCGAAGCTTTCTGCAAAGCAGGTTCCGTCTTTGCCGCCGGCGCTGCAGCAGCCACAGGTGCTGCAGGAGTTGACGGCCTCTGTAGCGTACCGGCTCCCGTCTTTTCCTCTACTGTCACATCATAAACATTCCCATTTACCGTAATTGTATAATTTTTCATGGTGCGTTCTCCTTTTCTTTACTTTTTCCAGTTGTTTGCCGGCCTGCGCCGGATGCTTCTGATCACGATCCCATCTGCCGGACGATCTTCTGCCGCCGCGATCGCCGCTGCGATCACTGCCACCAATTGTGAATCTTCCTGACTGTCTGCAGACGTCTGTGACAGGACCTTCTCTCCCCCGTCTTTTGCCGTCTCCTCTGCCTTTTCTGCTTTGTGCAGGTCCCGTCTTTTCTTCCGTTTTGCTTCTAACAGGGGAATAAACCGGAAGAGGGAAATCAGGGCCGATATGAAGATCAGCACCAAAAATACCGTTCCCATTCCCAGCACTGTATTCATCCCTGCTTTTTTCAGAATCTCCCCGGTAGAATACTGGGCGTTTACCGTCAGACTCTCCAGATATTCTTCTTGATTGAACTCAAATACCAGTTCCGCCTCTCTTTTCTCAAACTGAGCCGTCGTAACCAGACGGATCCCGTCATTTTTTTCCTCCAGCGAAAAATCTCCATGCCCCTCATAGGATCCACATTCCTTTACTGCCTGGTCCCAGGAATCCACAACCCCGAAAAAGTTTCTGGGCTCTACGGGAAGCTGTGCCTGTACCAGCTGTAGCTGAAGAGCAAATTCTCCCGCCTTCTTCATCTGCGCTTTGCTCTGTGCATCTGTTCCTTTACAATAATTGATCAGGACTTCCGCCACTTTTTCCAGATCCTCCTCGTTGTAGGTCACAGCCGTCTCCTTTTGGGAGCACCCTGTTACTACAAGCAAAAGAGCCAGAAGCCCTAACAGCATTTTTATTTTTTTCTTCACCCGATCCACCTCACTAAACTGTCCCGTGCTTCTTCAGCGGACGCTCTTCCCTTTTTGTAAACAGCATCTCCATCGCCCCGATCACATATTTTCTCGTCTCTTCCGGTGCGATCAGGGTATCCACATACCCTCTTCTGGCAGCGGATAGCGGACTGTTCTGCAGCTCCCTGTATGCCGCTTCCTTTTCTTTTAAGACTGCCGCTCCTTCTTCCGGATACATGATCTTTGCAGCCAGGGCCGCATCCATCATACCGATGCCTGCGTCTTCCCAGGCAAACACCATATCCGCACCCACAGATTTACTGTTCATTACCGTATAGGCGCTTCCGTAAGCTTCTTTCGTGATCACGTTGACCTTTGGAACGGTGGCATTGGACAATGCATAGACCAGTCTGGCTGTATGTTTTGCCAGGTGCCTCTCCTCTCCGGGCAAATTGGAAAATCCGGAAACATTGGTCAGCGTGCAGACCGGAATCTGGAAGGCATCGCAAAATTCCACGAATTCCGCAGCTTTTAGTGCTCCTTTTGCCGAAAGTCCCTCTTTGAATTCTTCTGTCGTGTTTCCTTCTTCATCTATAATCCTTTTTCGGTTTCCAACCACGCCTACCGTATTGCCGGCCAGTCGGATGAATCCCGTCACCATATCCTTTGCGTGTTCTTTTTTCACCTCAAAGCAGTCTCCCAAATCCGCCATCTCCCGCATCAGCCAGGCGGCGTCATCCGCCAGAGCCTCTGCCGCATCACACCTGCGGTTCAGGTCATCCTGACAGGACTCATAGGCTGCCGTCTCTTCATTGTTGGCAGGGAGAAAAGAAATCAGTCGCCTCATCTGAGCAAGAATCTCCTCCTCCGTTCCCGTAATATCTGCCAGCCCTGTTTCTCTGCTTTGGAAAACGGCATCAGACGTATCGTTCTTTTCGATTCTGTTTTCCAGGATAGCATTGGGTGCATTTACAAACAGTCTGCCTTTGGTTTCCATAAAGGTAAAGTCTGTCAGGGCAGGGATCAAGGCCAGGCCCCCTCCACAATTTCCGAATATGCCTGTGATCTGTGGGATCACACCGGATGCCATGGCTTGCTTGTGATAGAGTCTTCCCAGCGCTTCCAATGCATCTGCAGCTTCCTGCAGCCGAAGTCCCGCACAGTCGATCAGTCCGATCACCGGAGCTCCCGTCTTCATTGCCAGCTCATAGATCCCGGCTATCTTTTTTGCATGCATTTCTCCTATCGAGCCACCCAGCACCGATACATCCTGACTGTATACATAGACCAGGTTTCCGTCTATGAGTCCATAGCCCGTCCTCACGCCGTCTGCCGGCGCTTCCTGCTGTTTTAACTGAAAATCGGTATTGCGCAAAGTCACTGCCCCGCCGATCTCAATAAAACTGCCTGCATCCAGCAAAGAGGATATTCTTCTGCCTGCTGCATTTTCCGTCTTATCATTGCCCATCATCCAGTCCTCCATTTTTTTCTTTAGTCGTCGCTTCCATATTTGTAAAAGTCAAAAATTTCCACCAATTATAGTATACCTTTTTGTTCAATTTCACGCAACACTTTTTCTGTTAATTTTTTGACATTTATATCTCTTTTTCCCCTGCCGCTCTATTTTTTCCGCCACGTTTGTTTATAGACGTTTCTTTATGGTTTCCCGCAGATACCTCTCTTCTTCTCTGCTTCAATTCCTCTCTTCTTTTTTGCATAAAATCAGCCTCCCGTCTGCTCAGAAACCTGTCTGATCCCGGGAGGCCGCTTTTACTTCAGAGTGCTTTTCTCTGAAATCATTGACACTCTGTTCTTTTTTCTGCAATGTGGCGCGCCACATAGACGCCGCTGGCAGAGGCATGGGAAAGAGAATGGGTCACGCCGCTTCCGTCTCCAATGATATAAAGTCCCTTATGCCTGCTTTCCAGGTGCTGATCGATCTCTACTTCCATGTTGTAGAATTTCACTTCCACCCCATATAAAAGCGTATCATCATTGGCCGTTCCCGGTGCGATCTTATCCAATGCGTAGATCATTTCTATAATCCCGTCCAGAATACGCTTTGGCAGCACCAGACTTAAGTCTCCCGGCGTAGCTGCCAGGGTCGGTGTTACCAGACCTTCCCGGATCCGGTCCGTATTACTCCTTCTTCCTCTTACCAGATCCCCGAAACGCTGTACGATCACCCCTCCTCCCAGCATGTTGGAAAGCCTTGCGATACTTTCGCCATATCCGTTGCTGTCCTTAAACGGTTCCGAAAAATGTTTGGCCACCAGTAGGGCAAAGTTGGTATTTTCCGTCTGGTGTTCCGGATCCTCATAACTGTGCCCGTTTACCGTGACGATTCCGTTGGTATTCTCGTTTACTACGATCCCACAGGGGTTCATGCAGAAAGTACGGACATTGTCTTCAAATTTTTCCGTGCGGTAGACGATCTTACTTTCGTAAAGTTCATCTGTCAGATGGGAAAAGATCACTGCCGGCAGTTCCACTCTGACACCGATGTCCACCCGGTTGGAATGGGTGGGGATCTCCAGCTTTTTGCAGACGGTCTCCATCCACTTGCTTCCGCTTCTTCCCACAGAGACGATGCAGTTTTCACAATCTGCTTCTCCTCCCTTATACAAAACACGATATCCGTTCTCCTCACGCTCCACCTGCTCTACCGGCGTATGGAAATAGAAATCCACCCGGTTCTTTAATTCCTCGTAAAGATTTTCCAGCACAATATAATTGATGTCCGTTCCTAGGTGGCGAACAGAGGCATCCAGCAAATTCAGTTTGTTTTGAAGACAGACCTTTTTGAACCTTGTCCCTGCCGTGGAATACATCCTGGTACCTTCTCCGCCGTAAGCCAGGTTGATCTCATCCACATACCGCATAAGGCTCAGCGCCCGTTCTTTCCCAATGTACTGATAGAGAGTTCCGCCAAAATCATTGGTGATATTGTATTTCCCGTCGGAGAATGCGCCGGCCCCTCCGAATCCATTCATAATGGCGCAGGTTTTGCACTTGATACAGGATTTTACCTTTTCTCCATCAATGGGACAATGACGTTCCTGCAGCGGAAATCCCGCCTCGAACACCGCAATTTTCAGGTTCTCTGTCTTTTGCAGCAGTTCATAAGCCGAGAAGATTCCGCCCGGCCCTGCTCCGATAATGATCACATCATATTTCATAAATTTCACTCCTTCGTTCTGTCACAAAATGCGTGTATTTCTCACTTTGCTTTTCCCTGCCATCCCTATGAAACGACAGCATGTATATTATACATACCTGCCGACAAATTGTAACCACTCCCGCAGAAATTTTGCAAACTTTTTCCTTGCCCTTTTCTTCTCTTTTTTATGGTTTTACAGGTGTTCTCTTTTAGTGCTACTAATATTCCCGCAAAGCAAAAAAAATCTTTTCAAAGCAGCATCCGAAAAGATCCTGTTGTTCTTTGAAAAGATTTTCTCTGTCGGTATCTTTATTTTCTCTCAATCCGGTTCTTTCTATCTCTGTGCTTCTCTGTCTGAAACAAAGTCTTCCTTCCTTTTCATCAGAAGCTTTCGCTCTTCTTCCAGCTTTTTCTCCAGGCTCTCCAGTTCTCCCGTAGTGGGTACATCCAGCTTTTCTCTCTGGATGTCCAGATTGGACAAAATAAGATTCAGAGCGAATCCCACCAGCAAAGCCCAGCCGGATCCCTTAAAAGCAAGGGTTGCCGCCATGATTCCCGCAATACTTTTGTCCATATTTGATTTACAGTATTCCATTCCTATTCTGGCACAGACAAACGCCTGAAACAACAAGGTGATTGCTGAGCCCACTCCCATGATCGGTTTCATAAAGGATACGATGGGAACCAGGATCACACTTAGAAAGGTCGCCATACGAAAGCTGCTCATCCCTCCGATCAGGGATTTCATCGCCTTCTTTCCCTCCTTGTAGCGGACTGCCACCGAAACAGTCATCCCTACCCACAGGGGCCCTGCCAAAGGGGGGAACGGCGCAAGGATTCCCAAGATCATGTTTCTGATCCCACTGATCAGATTCGATCTGCTGGAATTGAAATCGATGTGTTCATCATCCCGGCTTTCCTGCGCCTCCCGGATCAGAGTTTCTGAGGTGACAAAATCCCCAAAAGCCAGCACATAGCAGATAAACGCCAAAGGAACCGCTTTCGCAAACACGGACAAGGGCGGGATCCCCACCTGAAACACACTGACCGTGTGAAGGATTTTGGTAAAATCAGGAAGACGGATGATGGTTCCCACCTCCAGCGCCGGTCTGGACAGTTCTCCTAACAAAACTCCCAAAAGCATTGCGATCAGGTAGGGGAACAGGTTTCCGTATTTAGCCATCAGATCCAGAAACTTATACTGCTTTCTTTTCTTTTCGCAAAAAGGCGAGAAGCTGAGAAAGGCCAGAAGCAGTGTTCCTGCCAAGGTAGCTACCGGAGCTGTCAGAAGCTGGCTTCCTTCCTTTAACTGTCCCTGTATTACGGTAATAGGCGCTGCCAGAAGAATTCCTCCTTTTACCGAGGCCGGAACCCTTCTGACAAAGCTGTCGGCCAGCTTTGTCACTCCCATGAACAAAAAGAGGAAGGCTACCAGAAGCTGAACGGCTATCATGGCCTGGATCCGCTCTTTTCCTTCCGGAAATCCGGTCAGAAACGCCAGGGTGAAGGGCAGGGTGGGCGTGATCCATCCGGGTACTACCGGATCCCCCAGCCATCCATGCAGCATATATAAAAACACTTCAATAATGACACAGCTCCACGCCAGTTCATAAGGCAGTCCCAGAGTGTCTGTCATATAGGGGATAGAACTCAGGGCGGTTGCCCCAAGTATCAGTCCCTGAAAAAACTCCACCGTTTCGATCTTGTAATGAATTCCCGGGATCCTCCATTGAAAAGGCCCCAGCGGAATGTAGGGAAGTTCATCTGCCCTCTTTTTTCCCATTGTCCCCATTACACCTTCCTCCTACTACTTTCCCTTCTATGCGTTTCTTTTTTCTGCCAACGCACTTTCTCCGAATATTTTTTTATACTGTGCCGCCAGATAAGCCATCATCAAAACTGCCACAATGGCTGCCGCCAGCAAAAGTCCCATCATGGTATAAATAGCGTCCGTTTCCCCGATGGACTTGGTCATTGCCGATACGATGTACGGAAGAAAACAGCTCGCCAGTCCCATCCAGGTATAATAGATTCCTGTATTTCTTCCCTTGGGTCCCGGACACATTTTCTGTCTGACTCCCAGTCCCGTCTGAAGGGCTCCGCCCGCCGCAAAAAATCCCAGCAGTGCAATGGCGACATAAATCACGGTTACATTTTTTACCAGCAGTACGATCGCCAGTGCGATCGCGGTAAAAACAGAATCGATCAAAACCACTTTCAGAGGATTCCACCTTAATTTCCCCATCATGATCGCCCAGAACACCACCGCAACAATAGACCCTACCGTATAGATGGAAGTCATTCCCGCTGCCTGCAGCTCTGTCAGACCGCAATTGGTCATTCCGAAAGCTTTTGTGTACTGCTGTGCTCCATACATAATGAACATACACAAAAATCCGTAAAACATGGTGATAAAATTGACCAGACCGTTGGGCTTTACCAGCATGCCGGCCTTAATGGCTTCAATCTCCGCCTGTGCCGCAGTCCTGGTATTTCCATCCTGCCCTTTTACTTTCTCTTTCATGTCATCATCATAGGCAAAGGGTGCGATCACCGCCAGGATCACGCAGATCACCGAAAAGATCAGTGGGATCCACACATTGATCTTCCAGTTCCCGGAAGCGGAAAAATGTACGGCCAAAAGCGGATAAATGATTCCCGATACCGATACAAACGCTTTGATCCCGATCAGCGCCGAACCGGCATAAGCCGGTTTTACCGCCTCCTGTACCGCCGGATACAGGGAAGCATCCCAAAAGCCCGATGTAGCCACTCCCGCCAGGAACGCGCAGATGCAGGCCACCGTAAAGCTGTGAGAAAACAACAGGCCTGCAAAGCAGATAATGTACAGCACACCGCCTGCAACCGCCATCTTTTTCCGGCCGATCTTATCAGAGATCTCTCCTCCCAGCCAGACTGTCAGAAACTTTCCGAATCCTGTCGCCGTGATCGCCAGAGATACGGCCGCTGCCCCTGCGATCTCATCGGTATAACCCCACTGTGTAAAAAAATTCAATTTGTTTTGTGACAGGATGATTGCCTGAATCCCATGGGTAAAATATGCCATATAGACTACAGCCATGGATAAGATATACTTTTTCGCTCGCATACGCTCTCTCCCTCCGTCGATCTCATTTTATTTGGACTGTTCTTTTTGAAACTTTACAAATTCCTCCAAGGGCATTTCTTTTCCTACAAACAACTCATAATTGACAGCTCCCTGCTGCAGGAGCATGCCTTTCCCGGATACCACGGTACAGCCGACTGCCTCTGCTTCTTTCAGCAGCCTGGTCATCTCCGGGTTGTATACCGTATCTGCCACCACCGTCTTCGGATCCAGCCAGGATGCGTCCACCAGAGTCTCATCCTCTCTGGGCTTCATTCCGATGATCGTAGCATTCACCAGTATATCACATTCTCTCACTGCTTTCTCTAGTTTTTCTTTCTCTTCTGTTTTTTCTACCGTAACAACACAGTCCGGACAGGTTTCTTCCAATTTTTTCTTGGTTTCCAGCGCCCTCTCAAAGAATTTCCCTTCTATTTCAAAGATTTTGATCTCCTTGACTTTTTCCAGTGCAAACTGTACCTGGATTGCAGTCGCAGCGCCCCCCGCCCCTAAAACCACCGTCTTCTTTCCTGCCACCTGGCATCCGTGATTCTGAAGATTTCGGACAAATCCCACTCCGTCTGTGATATGTCCTGTAATGACTCCGTCTTCCTGCACAAAGGTATTGCATGCTCCGATGATCTTAGCTGCGTCTGACAGTCTGTCTACCAGCCTTGCTGCCACATTTTTACAGGGCATCGTAAAATTTCCTCCCCGCATTTTCAAAAGACGGATGGTTTCAAATGCTTTTTCCATCTCCTCTTCCTTCACATCAAATGCCAGATAGGCATAGTCCAGTCCGTCCTTTTCAAAGCTAAAGTTATACATGGCCGGAGATCCTGAATGTCCCACCGGCGTTCCAAATAATCCCATCAATCCTGTATGTCCGGAAATCCTTTTTTCCATTGTCTTTCTCCTTTTCTCCTATAGATTCATTGCCGCCTCATAAGCTTCTCTCGTAGCGTCCAGCGCTCTTCTGGCACGGACTGCATCTCCGATCACATAGCATTCACATCCCAGCTCTTCCAGCTGCTCTGCAAACGGATTGTAGTTCCTGAATCCCATGGAAAGGATCACCGAATCATAGCCTCTTTCCGCTTTCCTGATTCCGTCGGGCGTTTCATATTCTACTCCGTCCCGGAAGAACCTGCATACCTTCGCGTTGACGATCTCCCGTATTCCATACTCATCAAAATCTTTCATCACAAACTTTCTGTGTTCGGAGATCATGTCCGCTCCCATTTTGTCCCGGAATTCTATGATGGAAACTTCATGCTGCTGTTCTCCCAGGAATGCCGCGATCTCACAGCCTACCATACCGCCGCCTACTACCAGCACCTTTTTCCCTGCCGTCCGTTTTCCGTCCAGCAGATCGGATCCGTGGATGATAGCCGGATCTTCGATTCCTTCGATAGGCAGGATCAGCGTTTTGGCGCCTGTTGCGATGATAACGGCATCCGGTTTCTGCTCCCGGATAAACTCTGAAGTTACCTCCTGATTTTTCAGGATGCGTACTCCCGCTTTTTCACACCGGACAATGTAGCTTCTTACCATATTGGTAATGTCTCCCTTTCCCGGCGGATAAGCTGCCAGCCTCATGTTGCCTCCCAGTTTTTCCGTCTGCTCGCACAGAGTGACCTGATGTCCTCTTTCCGCCGCCACAAAAGCCGCGCACAATCCGCCTACGCCGCCTCCGATCACCAGCACCTTCTTTGAAGTTTCTGCCTTCTGAAATTCATTTTCCTCGTGTCCTAAAAACGGGTTGGTCAGACAGCAGATGGGCTGTCCCTGATACATGTTGGCCACACATCCCTGAAGGCATGCAATACATGGGATCATGTCATCCAGTTTCTCCTCCTGCGCCTTCCTTGGCATGTGAGGATCTGCCAGAGACTGCCGTCCAAACGCCACCAGATCCGCTCTTCCTTCCCGGATCATCAGCTCTGCAAACTGTGGTTCTGTAAAACGCCCTACCGTAATGACCGGTATGGACACCGCCCTCTTGATTTCAGAAACCAGATCTGCTGAAAATCCACCATGAACGGCTGTGGGCGCCCACATATATTCATCCTTGATGTGAACGGCTCTGGACACATGCAGTGCATCCAGTCCGCAGTCCTCCAGATAGGCAGCGATCGCTGCGCTGTCATGTACATCCAGTCCTCCGGCCACCTCATCCGAACAGTTGATTCTTGCAAGAACAGCGATCCTATCTCCTACTTCTTTCCGGATTTCCTCAATGATCAGTCTTGGAAACCGCATTCGGTTCTCAAAGCTTCCTCCGAACTCATCCACTCTCTTATTGGTTCTGGGAGAAAGAAAGGAATTTACCAGATAACCGTGCGCCATATGGATCTCCACCGCATCGGCTCCTCCTTCCATGGCACGTCTTGCTGCCTGACCGTACCCTTTTACCAGCTGGTAAACCTCCTCTGTGGGAACCTCCACCGGCATATCCTTCCCACATACAGAAGGGATCGCCGTTGCCGCCTGAATCGGAGCACCTGCATTTTTCGCATTCCCTTCCGGTCCCGCATTCTGCAGCTGCACGGAAACCTTGGCTCCTTCTGCATGACAGGCATCCGTGATTCTTCTGAGGCTTTCAATACTGTGATCCGAATACAGACAGGGTTTCCGGGGGCCGCCTTTGGCTTTGTCGTGTACCACCGTTGCCTCTATGGTGATCAGTCCAAACTGTCCCTTTGCCCGCTCCGCATAATAAGCCTTTGACTGTTCACTCCAGGTCCCGTCCGTATTGGCAAAGTTGTTCCCCATAGGGGGAACAACAAACCTGTTCTTTACCGTCATATTTCCGATCTGAATGGGTGAAAACATTTCTTGAAACTTCATATCTATCCTCCGCTTTTGTTTGTGTTCTGTCGCATAGCCGCCCGGGTCTTGTTTCCTACTCCAGGATTTCTTTCCATGCTTCTTCCAGTACTTTTTTTGTATTGTCAAACGTATATGCGGCTGCCTCCTTCAGACCTCTGCTTAAAATCTCATCGGAGATCACTTCCACTCCCACAACTTTGGGATTGATGCCTGCTTCCTTGATCATCTTTACGAACCCTTTTGTATCTTTTACTCCTGCGCCCGGCGCCAGTCTGTCATGCATGGATTCATCCCGCAGGATAGAAGCTGCATAAGGTCTTTCGTAAGCATCATTGATCTGGATGGAAATCACTTTTTCCGCAATTTCTTTTGTCAGGATATCATAAGACTGGTTTGCTCTTACCCAGTGCCAGGTGTCCAGGATCAGCATGGCGTTGTCACAGCCGGAGGCTTTTACCACTTCATACCCCTTTTTCAGATCCGGGATCCCGCTGTATGGCATGGGCTCTACTCCGATGATGTATTTTCCCGCTCTCTGGCAAAGCTCTTTTAACTTCTGCGCCGTGTGTTCCACGGAATAATTTTCCATCAGTCCGCAGTTGATATGGTTTACCCCAAACAGCTCACACATGTGAAAACACATCTGCTCTTTGTATTTCTGTTCGTAGGAGCGTTTCTCCTCCGCCCACTGTACAATGTATTCCACCTCTGTGACCTTCATTTCATACCGGTCCAAAATGGCCAGGATATCTTCGTCGTGAAGTCCTTCGTTCAGTGCGTCTACATAGGTTTCCGCCCGAAGTCCGATTCCTTCATAGCCCGCTTCTTTCGCAGCCGCTACCCTTTCTTCAAATTTGCACTGGTCTCCCAGGGTCCAGGAACTTAATGTGATAGGATTTTGCTTTGACATACTGATAATCTCCTTCCTTCTTTACACCGGACAGATTCCGTTTCTCTGATCCGGTCTTCATCCTTTTCATTTGTTGCCTTCATTATATTGGGTCGTTAAAATAAAAACAAATTGTTAATACTATGCAAATCCATAGATTTTATTTATATGTTATGATACAATGTGAACAAATGTATAAATGAAAACTATATAAACAATCTATTATCCATATAGGAAAAGGAAGGTTTTATATGAATCTGTATCATTTGCGGTATTTTATAACACTGGCGCATTTGGAGCACTATACACAGGCTGCCGAACGTCTTTCCATTACCCAGCCAAGTCTTAGCCATGCCATCTCAGCTCTGGAAGCAGAGCTGGGGGTAAAATTGTTTGAAAAAGACGGTCGAAACATCGTTCTCACCCGATGTGGCCGCGCTTTTCTTGCCGATGTGGAACAGGCTCTTCACATGCTGGATTCCTCTGTTAATAAGCTGCAGCTGACAGGGATTGGGGAAGGGCGGATCGACCTGGTGCAGATCCGGGCCGTCAGCACCCTGATCGTCCCTGCTCTTGTAAAAGGATTTCTGGAAAAAAGCCAGCACAATCAGGTAGATTTTCACTTTCACAGCTCCACCGGTCTGACTCCCGATATGATCCAGGGATTAAAGGACCGAAAATATGATATTGCATTTTGCTCCTACATGGAAAACGAACCCCTGATAGATTTCGTGCCTATTGCACGCCAGGAGCTGGTTATGATCGTCCCTGAGGGACACCCTCTGGAAACCAGAGAGAGCATCGATCTGAAAGATACCCTCTCCTACACCCAGATCGGTTTTTCCAAAAGGAGCGGACTTTATCCCATCATCAAAAAGTTATTTGACAAGTGTGGAGGGCAGCCACGTATTGCCTATACAGTGGAGGAAGATCAGTCGGTTGCCGGTCTGGTGGGCGCCGGATTCGGGATCGCCGTCGTTCCCAATATGCCTATTCTGGACTACCTGCCGGTAAAAGCGATTCCCATTACGAAACCTTCCTGGGAAAGAATTTTTTACATGGCTACTTTAAAAAATGTATATCATCCGCCTCTGGTCCATTCTTTTACCTCCTATGTCAAGCAGATATCAGAAGCCACCCTCTCTTCCTGACCGGAAAAGAACACAAAAAAGGAAGCGCCTCCTTCTCACCTGTTTCAGATGATTTCGCAGCGCCTCCTTTTTTCTTTTGTTTTTCTCATTCTTTTCTAAAATACTTTCTGACTTCTCCCAGGTAGTACAAGGATCCAAACACACAGAGAACTTCTGTTGCTTTTGTCTCCATGATCCCTTTTTCTACCGCCGCCAGCCAGTGCTCAAAAAACTGTGCTTTCTTTCCCTGCTTCCGGATCCACTCTGCCAGAAGCTTGCCGTCCAGCCCTCTGTTCGTCGGCACGGTCAGTGTATAAAAGCATTCTCCCATTTCCAACAGGGGAGACAGCATTTCCTGCCAGTCTTTATCTTCCAGTACTCCTACAACAAACCGGATCTTTCGCCCGGGGGCCACTCTTTTCAGGCTGTCTGCCATCGCCCTGACGCCGGCTTCGTTGTGGCTTCCGTCCAGGATCACCCAGGGATCCTCCTGTACTTTCTCAAATCTTACCCTCCAGCTTGTGCGAAGCAGCCCGGATCTTATCGTCCTTTCGGAGATTCCGGGATATTCTTCCTGTAAAAGAGACGCTGCCGCAAGTGCCAGCATAGCGTTTTCTATCTGACAGCTCCCCAGCATGGAAATCTGATAGCGCTTTCCCTCCGGCGTCTCAAAGAGCTGTCCTGTTTCTGTCTGCTCTATCCTTGTCCCTTGGGAGGACCAATACAGCTTTGCTCCTGTTTCCCGGCATCTTTCCTGTAGGACCGCCTTTGCCGCTTCCTCCTGGCAGGCGGATAAGACTCTTCCCTTTTTCTTGATGATCCCCGCCTTCACAGTAGCGATTTCCCCAATGGATTCTCCCAGCATCTGTACATGATCTCTACTGATGGAGGTCAGAACCGCCAGTTTGGGAGTCGGGATCACGTTGGTGGCGTCTGAAGCGCCTCCCAGCCCTGTTTCCAACAATACCAGATCGCAGGCTTCCCTTTGAAACCACAAAAAAGCCGCTGCTGTATATAGTTCAAATTCTGAGGGAAACAAACCGGTTTCTCTCTTTAAGAGTTCGGACTCCCGGATCACTTCCGACAAGCAAAAGGCAAGCATTTCCGGCGTGATCTCCTTTTCTCCTATCCGGAACATTTCTTCTTTTCTACAAAGAAAAGGGGAAGTAAAGACTCCGGTCCGGATCCCGCTGTCAGTCAGGATACTGTTTAAAAATGCAATAACAGATCCTTTTCCGTTGGTTCCCGCCACATGAACGATCTTCAGATGTTTGTGGGGATTCCCCAGTCTTTCAAGGAGCCTTTCTAGCGCTTCCAGGGAAAAAGGCTTTTTCCCCTGTGCTTTCGGCGAAAATCCGGGAAGTTTTTCTAAATATTCTTCAACTTGTCTGGGATTCATCTGTCTTCCTTTCAAATCTGGAAAACATCCCTGTTTTCTCCAGAAGCTTTAACAATGCCAGGATCATGGCGATAAAAATCGGCAACAGGATCAGTTCTTTTGTGATCCTCCCGGCTAAAATAGGTACAAATCCCTTGTGGTACAACATGGTCAGCCAATAACTGTTCAGCAGGATGCTGACGACCACTGTCCTGATCGTCATAGCCCCGGTGACCCGCAGCCAGGTTGCTTTCTTTTTGTACAAAAGCAGTCCGAAGATTACCCCGGAAATCGCCGCACTGACGGTAAAGCCCGGAAAAAAAGGTCCTGTCGGCTTTAGCAGATACCCTCCCACATCTGAGAGGATCCCCACCACCGCCGCCACCGCCGGCCCGAACATGGCGCCTGAAACAGCGATGGGCAGCACCGCAAACCGGATCTCAAGGGTGGGGGACAAGGGAATCTTGAAAAACCCCAGGATCACTGCAATTGCTGCAAGCATAGCTGCAGCGGTCAACACCTGCACATTTTTAAATTTTGACATAAACATACCTCCTTTGCAGTTCCTTCACTACATCGGAGGCAATTCCGGCAAAGCCGGTTATCTACTATGCATCGTGACGTAGCAGCGGGATGCGACTATGATACCGCAAAAGCTTTCGCCATTTTCGTCCCGGTGTCAACTCCCTGTACACCGGGCACTTAACGCATCATAATCTACTCTGCACACTTCTTTTTTTCGTTACACCTAGACAATAACAGACTTCCTCTTCTTTTTCAAGTCATTTATGTTTCGCCGGCTGTCATCTTTCTGTCATCTTTCTGTCTGTTGCCGAAAGAAAGGCCTCTGCCGGGATATTACGCGGTTCCACCGTATTTTCGTCTATTTCGGCTTTACCCTGCTTCTTTCGTTTCGGTACTGGATGGGTGTCATATGAAACTCCCGCCGGAACAGTCTGTTAAAATGTTCTACATTCTGATAGCCCACTGAACCGGAAATCGATTCTACCGTCATATTGCTTTCCCGGAGCATGGCCTTTGCCTGGTCCATCCGCAGCTCTCTTACCAGTTCTCCGAAGGTAGACCCTGATTTTTCCCGGATATACTTGGAAATATACGGCTTGGACAGAAAAAACCGTTCCGAAAGAGAATCCAGGCTCACCTTCTTATAATTTGCCCGGATATAATTCATCATCTCATTCATCCGCGCGTCCTGACTGATCTCTTTTCCTGCGATTCCGGAAATCTTATTGACCGCCACAGTAAGCGCCGCTTCGGAAGCCTTGATGATATCGGAATCGATACCGGTTCCCCAAAACAGCTTTCCTTGGTAGGTAATGGCAACGTAGGCCACCGCCTTGGAAGCGGAGCCCTTGGTAAGAGAATGCTCCTCGTAGAAGGTCAGCTCATAGGCCACGCCAAAATACTGCTTAAAGGCGTTGCTGATGGCATCCAGCCGCCCGTTTCCGGCCGCCGTGATCTTTTTGACGCTGCCGTCATGGTGAATGGTCACATGCGCCGTCATTCCATTTCCACTTTCAAACTCGCAATCTATCACGTGAAAGACAGGCTTTGCCGAAATATAATGCTCCTCAAAAATCTGATAGATCCATTCCGGCGACAACTCCTGATGAGCCTTGTCCGACACATCCTTGATCAGGTATCCCACCTCTTCCCGCATTGCCTTAGGAAGATTGATCCCGTAGCTTTGTTTCAGGATATAATTCACTCCGCCCTTTCCGGACTGGCTGTTGATCCGGATCACGTCAGAATCGTACTTTCTTCCCACATCCCTGGGATCTATAGGAAGGTACGGAACCGTCCACTTCTCGCTCTTGCTCTCCTCCCGGCAGACCATTCCTTTTGCAATGGCGTCCTGATGCGATCCGGAAAAAGCGGTAAAGACCAGATCCCCTGCGTAGGGCTGTCTTTCATAAACGTGCATTCCCGTAAATTTTTCATAGTTTTCGCGGATCATTCTCATATCTGAAAAATCCAGTCCCGGATCTATCCCGTGCGAATACAGGTTCATAGCCAGCGTTACCAGATCTACATTTCCGGTCCGTTCTCCGTTTCCAAACAAGGTCCCTTCGATCCTGTCTGCTCCCGCCAGGATTCCCAGTTCCGCAGTGGCTACCGCACAGCCGCGGTCATTATGGGGGTGCAAAGACAGCACCACATGATCTCTGTACTTCAAATGCTTATGCACATACTCCATCTGGCAGGCAAATACATGAGGGATGGCATTTTCCACCGTAGTCGGGATATTGATGATGGCAGGCTTTGTAAGGTCCGGTCTCCATACGTCCAGTACCGCATTACAGACCTCCACCGCATACTCCACCTCTGTCCCGGAAAAGCTTTCCGGACTGTATTCAAATGTAAAGCTGCCTTCTGTCTCTTTTGCCAGATCCTTCAGAAGCTTTGCCCCCTGCACTGCAATTTCCTTGATCTCCTCCTTGCCTTTTCGAAATACCTGCTCTCTTTGTGCCACCGAGGTGGAATTGTACAGATGGATCACCGCATGAGGAGCTCCTTTCACCGCTTCAAACGTTCTGCGGATAATATGCTCCCTGGCCTGGGTCAGTACCTGTACCGTCACGTCCTCCGGTATCATATCCCGTTCGATCAAAGCCCGCATAAACTGATATTCTGTCTCCGAGGCTGCCGGAAATCCCACTTCGATCTCTTTCAGCCCGATATTCACCAGCATCTGAAAGAACTCCAACTTCTCCTCCAGACTCATCGGCTCCACCAGCGCCTGATTCCCGTCCCGCAGATCGACGCTGCACCAGATGGGAGGCGTCTTGATCTGTTCCTTTTTCACCCAGTCGTAGGTTACTTTGGGAGGCATAAAGTAGGTCTTTTCGTATTTTTGAACATGCTGCATGGTATTCTCCTCCTGATAGGTCTTGTAATATTTATCAATTTTTTTTGCTTTTTTTAACAATTGTATCCTATCACAGAATATCTTAAATGGGAAGTGATATTTCATCTCTTTATTTGATTTATTTTAACTATTTTTTTCTCATTGCCTCTTATCTCCGGCAGAATCCCGCCATTTTTTATTTAGCAACCGCAACAGCTATTTCAGAAAAGACTGTGCGGCTGCATTCTCCCGACGATGTTTTAAGGCTCAAGGGATCGTTTTTTCGTGATCACAACGGTTTCCTCATAGCAGCTGAATATGGCATCCACCTGACTTTTTTCCGGCTTCTTTGTCAAAAGACTGACTGCCGGAACCAGGACCAATCCCAGTATCATGGCGAAAGCGCCTGCATTAATAGGGGAAGGGATGACCGGAACAAACAAATTTCCCACGGTAAATCCTACTCCGGAAAGGAAGCCTGCCCAGACTCCCTGTACCGTCACTCTCTTCCAGTACAACCCATAGAGGAACGGAGCCAGAAATGCTCCCGCCAGCGCCCCCCAGGAAATCCCCATCATCTGCGCGATAAACGCCGGAGGATGCAGGGCAAAAACCACCGATATTCCGATGAACAGAACGATGCAGATCTGCATGGTCAATACCTGTTTCTTTTCGCTCATTTCTTTCCAGATACTCTCCTTCAGAAAATCCAGCGTCAGTGTAGAACTGGAGGTCAGTACCAGAGAAGCCAGTGTGGACATGGACGCCGATAAAACCAGCACCACCACGATCCCGATCAGAACATCCGGCAGAGAAGAAAGCATATGAGGGATCACACTGTCAAATATCACTTCTCCCGTTTTGCTTCGAATCTCCGGTCCGTCAAACAACCTTCCGAATCCACCCAGAAAGTAGCAGCCTCCCGCTACTACAACGGCAAATAAAGTAGAGATCACGGTTCCTGTATTAATAGATTTTTCGTCCTTAATGGCATAAAATTTCCCCACCATCTGTGGCAGTCCCCAGGTTCCAAGAGAAGTAAGAACCACAACTCCCGCCAGATTGACCGGATCCGGTCCGAAAAAGGAGGCAAAGGCTCCCTTCTGTCCCAGGGTAACCGGAATATCACTGGACAGTTCCGACAGCTGTTTTACCGCTTCCAAAAATCCTCCCTGTCCTTTCAATACCGCCAGGATCACTGCCACAATTCCTGCCAGCATAATGATCCCCTGGATCAGGTCATTGATCGCCGTCGCCATATATCCGCCCAGGATCACATACACTCCGGTAAATACTGCCATGGCCACCACACAGTAGGTGTAGGGGATGTGAAAAGCCATTCCAAACAGCCTGGACAGTCCGTTATAGATCGATGCTGTGTAAGGGATCAAAAAGCAAAAGACGATAGCGGAAGCCGCAAGCTTCAATCCCTTATTTCCGTATCTCTTCTCAAAAAATTCCGGCATGGTCCGGGTTTTCAGATGCTGGCTCATAACCCGGGTCCTTCTTCCCAGGATCACCCAGGCCAAAAGGCTGCCGATCAAAGCGTTTCCTATTCCGATCCAGGTGGAAGACAATCCGTACTTCCATCCAAACTGGCCTGCATATCCAACGAAGACAACAGCGGAAAAATAAGAGGTGCCGTAAGCAAAGGCTGTCAGCCAGGGGCCTGCTTTCCTTCCTCCCAGCACAAAACCGTCCACACTGCTGCTATGCTTTCTTGCATAGACTCCAACCACCGTCATACTGGCAAAAAACAGAACAAGCATTATTATCTTAATTTCCACACTCTCATCTCCCTTCTTTCCTGTTCTTCTTCCTTCTTGTTACGTTTCATTCCTGTTCCCTTTAGCTTGATTTTCACTTGAAAGCGTTACGCTTTAAACCGTTGCGCTTTAAACTATTAAAGCAAGCTTGTATCAATTTACCACACATTTTTCTGTCTGTCAACACAGAAACTCTTTTTATGTGAGAAAAATTCTGTGTGGAAAAATTCTGTGAAAAGGATTCTGCACTACAGGATTCCTGCTGTTCTCTGAAATAAAACAACAGAGGAGGCAGCCTTCTCGGCACTCTTCCTCCTCTGTCTTTCTGTGTTTAACCGGTCCTGCCACTTAGGATCCCACCCGTTATTTCATACTCTGCACTCTGTCCTGCACCTTTTTCTGGAAATTCTCCACTCTTCGACTATAGCCTTCTTCCATATACCTGGAATGCAGCATGAAATCAGCGGTAGCCAGATTATTGGCAATGGGAATGTCGTACACCACCGCGATCCGCAGCAAGGCTTTTACGTCCGGGTCATGGGGCTGTGCCTCCAACGGATCCCACAAAAAGATCATAAAGTCGATCTGTCCTTCTACGATTTTGGCGCCGATCTGCTGATCTCCTCCCAGCGGTCCGCTGTTATACCCCTTTACCGGCAGTCCTGTCTTCTCTGCGATCAGCCTGGCCGTCGTTCCTGTTCCACACAAAAAATGTGCCTTTAATATTTCTTTGTTATGGTCGCACCATTCCACCAGTTCTTTTTTCTTCCCATCATGGGCTACCAGAGCAATGTGCTTCGTCTTTCCGATCTCAAATGTTACATAGTCTTCCTGCAGCATAAAAGTCCCTCCTTTTTTTACCGCTTTGGCGCAGTCTTCTGCTTTGATGGATCTTTATCACTTTTTTATGACGCATCTGTTACTTCCCTAACGCTTTTGGGCCACTTCTCCCTGTTTTTTGTAAATGCTGCCAGATGGAACACATCCTCTCACACTGGACAGGGGATAAATATTTGTTCCTTTTCCCACTACGCTTCCCGGATTCAGCACCGTTCCGCATCCCACTTCCACATTATCTCCCAGCATCGCTCCAAACTTTTTCAGTCCGGTCTCCATCTGTTCTTCCCCGTTTTTTACTACCACAAGGCTTTTATCGGATTTTACATTGGAAGTAATGGATCCTGCCCCCATATGGGCGCGGTATCCCAAAATAGAGTCTCCCACATAGTTATAATGGGGAACCTGAACCCGGTTAAATAAAATCACATTTTTCAGCTCCGTAGAATTTCCCACTACGGCTCCTTCTCCCACCAGAACTTTCCCTCTGATAAAAGCACAGTGGCGGATCTCCGCCTCTTTTCCTATAATGGCGGGACCTGTAATACTTGCCGTCGGCGCCACCTTCGCCGATCTGGCGATCCAAACGTCCTCTTTGACCCTTTCATACTCTTCTGCGGAAAGAGTCTCTCCCAAACGGCAGATAAACTCTCCGATCCCCGGAAGGGCTTCCCACGGATACGTCACCGTTTCCAGAAACGGCCTTGCCAGCGTCTCCTCCAGGTCGTACATCTCTCTTATCTGAAATTCTTTCATAATGATCCCCTTTCTTCTGTCTTCGGAGGCAGCCTGCTTTCCTAAAGCCTGTACCTCTTATGCATCTGCTGCCGCCTGTTTCTCTTCTGCTTCTTTTCCAGACGCCCTTTTCCGGGCGCTTCTTTTATGGCTGGCGCCGTTTTCCTGATAGATCTTCTGTACCTGCGCGTATTGTCTCTGAAGCTGAGCCCCATTGTGCAGCTGCTTTACCACATTGGTCCGCCGACTGATAAATTCCTTCAGCTTTCTGTCGTACTCTTCCGCTGAGATCTCCCCGTTTGCCACATAGTTCAGTCCCTTCTCCCAGCTGGCCGTCAGATCCGGATTCAGCATGGGCGGAATCGACATCCTCACCACGTCATGGATCATCTCTCCCATCATGGTGGGTGTTACGATCTGTGTCTTTTTGTTAAGAGCAAGATATTTGATATGGAACAGCTTTTTTAAGATCTCTCCTCTGGTAGCGCTGGTGCCGATCCCGCTCCCTTTGATCTGTGCCCGAAGCTCCTCATCCTCGATCAATTGTCCTGCATTTTCCATCGCAAGGATCAAAGAACCGGAGCTATATCGCTTGGGAGGAGACGTCTTTCCCTCTTTCAGATAAATATCCTCCACCGGCAGTCTGCTTCCTTTTTTCAGGCTGTTCCATTTTGCAAAACGACCGGCCTGTTCCTGCTGGGCATCTTCCGTCTCTTTGCTTCCCACCTTCAGATATCCCTCTTTTTCCAGGACTTTCACAGAAGCCGAAAACTGCTCTTTCCCCACCGCAAAAGCAACTGACAGTTTGTTGTACACTGCTGCCGGATAGAAAATGCTTAGAAAACGAAAAACGATCAGTCTGTAAATATCCCTGGTGATCCCGGAGGTCCGTCCCAGGGCAGAAAGTCCCTGTCCTGTGGGAATGATGGCGTAGTGGTCTGTGATCTGCTTATCGTTGACATATCTGGTTTTCGCCAGGTTTTTATGGGAATTCATGGCAACAATCTCCTGCAGGAAAGGAACTGCTTCCTCATATCCCATCAACCCGTTCAGATTCTTGTGGATCTCCTTGGCTACGGCTGCAGACAATACTCTTGCATCCGTCCTCGGATAGGTGATCAGTTTCTTTTCGTACAGCTCCTGCGCCACCTTCAGCGTCTCATCCGGACTGATCTTGAACCTTTTGGAGCATTCGTTTTGAAGCTCCGCCAGATTATACAGCAGGGGCGGGTTCTTTTTTTCCTTCTTTTTTTCTATTCTTGTGATCGCCGCTTCCAGCGGCTCTGTCTTTTTCAGGATCCGGCAAAATTCCAGGCCGTCTTCTTCCTTTAAAAACCCAATCTCCTTGTAAAGACCCGGCGCTTCGTACCAGTCGGATCCTT
The DNA here is from genome assembly GCF_034091795.1 of Suipraeoptans intestinalis. NCBI lineage: Bacteria > Bacillati > Bacillota > Clostridia > Lachnospirales > Lachnospiraceae > Suipraeoptans > Suipraeoptans intestinalis. The sequence goes on from NZ_JAXFXH010000019.1 coordinate 272,845, forward strand.
CCGACACCTTCCACTCTCCCTCCAGGTCCAGATCCTGCAGTTTTGCCAGCGGCTTGTAAAAAACGGTTTCCTGGAACTCCCGGATCTCTCTTTCCCTTCTGACTACCATTCCCAATACGCAGGTCATGACCCTTCCCACAGAAATGACCGTATATTTCCGATTCAGGTATCCGGAGATCCCGCGTCCGTACTCCAGCGTTAAAAGCCGCGAAAAATTGATCCCCATCAGATAATCTTCTTTGGCTCTCAGATAGGCGGAAGCCGACAGATTGTCATATTCTGACAGATCTTTCGCCTCCCGGATCCCTCTTCGGATCTCTTCTTCCGTCTGGGAATCGATCCACACCCTCTTTCTGGTTTTGCCCCTGACATCTGCCTGCTGTTCTACCAGGCGGTAAATATATTCCCCTTCCCGTCCCGAGTCCGTACAGACGTAGATACAGTCTACATCTGCCCGGTTCAAAAGTCCGGAAACGACGCGAAACTGCTTGGAAACAGCCGGAATCACCTCATACAAGAAAGTATCCGGTAAAAAGGGAAGCGTTTCCATACTCCATTTTTTGTATTGCTCTCCGTAGGCCTCCGGATAGCTCATGGTCACCAGATGACCTACGCACCAGGTAACGATCGCCTCTTCTGATTCCAGATATCCGTCCTGCTTTCTTGCTTTTATGTGCAGCACCTTTGCAAACTCCTGCGCCACACTGGGCTTCTCCGCAATATAGAGTGCCTTCCCCATTCAGATCCCCCTATCTTTTCCAAAACCTCTTCCACCACGGCAGTTTCTTTTTTTGTGGCCGTTCTTCCATCGCACGATCCATAAATACCTGCTGAGAATCCACCAGAGCGGCCGCCTCCTGCTTTTTCTTCAGGCTTCCGTCCATCTGCATCACCCGCGCTTTGACATTGTCCGACAGCATCACTTTCAGATACCCGCCGATCTGCTGTCTGATCTCCTGATCCAGGATCGGGCAGGTGACCTCCACCCGCTTCTGCGTATTTCTGGTCATCATATCTCCCGATCCGATATAGATCCTCTGGCAATCCCCTTCTCCAAAGGAATAGATCCGGGGATGTTCCAAAAACCGGCCCACGATGGACGTTACCCGTATATTGTCCGTATGTCCCGGAACGCCGGGCAGGATACAGCAGATCCCTCTCACCAGCAGGTCCACACTGACTCCGGCCCGGGAAGCTTTTTCCAGCTTTTTCATACAATCTACATCCGTCAGAGAATTCATCTTCATAACGATCCTTCCCCGACTTCCTTTTTCGATCTCCCGGTCCATCTCATCCAGGATCCTGTTTTTAAAGCCAAAGGGCGCTACTAAGAGCTCCCGGTAATCTCCCTTCAGGTTTCCTGTCGCCATGTTATTGAAAAACTCCGCCCCGTCCCGTCCGATCCGGGAATCTGCCGTCATCAGAGACAGATCCGTATACATGGCGGCTGTTTTCTCATTATAATTTCCCGTTCCGATCTGCGTGATGTACTGTATCTCTCCCTTGTTTCTGTATGTGATCAGACAGATCTTGGAATGCACTTTAAAGTCCTCAAATCCGTAGATTACCCGACACCCTGCCTCCTCCAGGCGTTCTGACCAGTCAATATTGTTCTGCTCGTCAAACCTGGCACGAAGCTCGATCAGCGTCGTCACTTCCTTGCCATTTTCCGCCGCCGCACACAGATATTCTACCAGCTTCGCCTTTTTTGCCAGACGATAGATGGTGATCTTTATGGTCATAACGCTGGGGTCATAGGCTGCCTCCTTGATCAGACGGAGAAACGGCTCCATACTGTCATAAGGATAAAACAGCAACACGTCTTTTTTTCTGATCTGACACATCATGCTGCCCGGTTCTACCTGTTTGCTGGGCTGCGGAGAAAAAGGCGGATATACAAAGGTCTTTCTCATCTCCTCCGGCAGTTTCTCACTTAGGGCAAATACATAGTCCAGCTTCATGGGCATCTTAGTCCGGAAGATCTGCCTGGGTGTGATCTTAAATTTCTGGCAGAAGAACTGCTCCATTTCCGGCTGCAGCTTTTCTGCCGTCTCCAGCCGCACCACAGCCATCCGCTTTCTTTTCGGCAGGGCTTTTCTCATCTGTTTCCGGAAATCCTCCGTTACGTCCATCGCTTCGTCTTCCGGCGAGATATCCGCATTTCTGGTGACGCAGATATAATTGGCTTCCGACACCTCATATGGCTCGAACACGGTGTCCAGATATTCCATGATCACCTTCTCTACTCGGATGTACCGCAGATCCTGCCCCGGAAGGTAGAGGATCTCCGATACGAAAGCAGGAACGGGAACGATCCCCTTCAAAAGCTTTTCCTTTCCGCCTTTCGTCATCTTCAAACTGGCGATCACATACAGCTCCTTATTGACCAAATGTGGGAACGGATGGTTGGCATCAATGATTTGGGGAGACAGCAGGGGAAGAATCTGTTCTTTAAACTGTTTTTTTACATATTTTCTTTCCTGCTGCTTCAATTCTTTAATATCCAGGCCACAAATCCCAAACGGATTTAATTCTTTTTTGATCTCTGCATATACCCTGTCTCTTTCTTTATAGAGAGGCGCTGCTTCCTCAAAAATCCTTTCCAGCTGCTGGGATGCCGTCAGCCCGGATCTGATATCCCGATTCTTTTTGTCTGTCTGGGCCACATCAAACAGGCTACCCACCCGGATCATAAAAAACTCATCGAAATTGCTGGTAAAAATCGCCACAAACTTTAATCGTTCCAAAAGAGGCACCCTCGTATCTTTTGCCTCTTCCAGCACTCTTTGATTGAATCGCAGCCAAGATAGTTCTCTGTTTTGTGCGTACAGCTGAATTTCTTCTGCCATGTTATCCCATCCCCATTTATCCTGCTTGTTGTCTGTATCGTGTGTTTCCGCCTGTTCTTCCCAGATCCGTATTTCTCTCTCTTATCTGCTTCCCACTCTATTTTCTGCCGATGTATCCTTTTGCCGTCAGCGCTTCGGCGCAAAGGACTGCACCGCCTGCCGCCCCGCGTACCGTATTATGGGACAGTCCGATAAACTTAAAGTCATACACAGAATCTTCCCGCAGTCTTCCGACGGATACTCCCATTCCCTTTTCATAATCCACGTCGGCTTTGACCTGGGGACGATTTTCGTCCTCCAAATACTGAATAAACTGCCCCGGTGCGCTGGGGAGCTTTGCTTCCTGTGGAAATCCCTCAAAATGCACCAGACGATCGATCAGCTCTTCCTTGGTTGGTTTCTTTTTAAAACGCACAAATACTGCCGCCGTATGCCCGTTCAGCACCGGTACCCGAACGCACTGGCAGGAGATTTTGGGAAGCGCTGCCTTCTCCACCTCTCCTTTCTTTACCGTTCCCAGAACGCGAAGAGGTTCTTCTTCACTTTTTTCTTCCTCTCCTCCGATGAAAGGAATGATATTTTCCACCATCTCCGGCCAGTCTGCAAACGTCTTTCCGGCTCCCGAGATCGCCTGATAGGTCGTAGCTATCACTTCCTCCGGTTCAAACTCCTTCCAGGCTGCGAGACAGGGGGTATAGCTTTGGATGGAACAGTTAGGTTTTACTGCAATAAAGCCTCTGGTCGTCTGCAGGCGCTGCTTTTGTGCTTCGATCAATTCAAAATGACTGCTGTTGATCTCCGGAATCACCATGGGAACGTCCTTCGTCCAGCGATGCGCGCTGTTGTTGGAGACCACCGGTGTCTCTGTCTGTGCATAGGCTTCTTCGATCTTTTTGATCTCCTCTTTGCTCATGTCTACCGCACTGAACACAAAATCCACTGTTTGGGCCACCTCTTCTATCCGGTTGACATCCAGAACCACCAGTTTCTTTACAGATTCCGGCATGGGAGTTTCCATCTTCCATCTGTCTCCCACCGCTTCTTCATAGGTCTTGCCGGCAGACCTGGGGCTTGCCGCCACCGTTACCACTTCATACCAGGGGTGCTGGTCCAGCAGGGCAATAAACCTCTGTCCTACCATCCCTGTCGCTCCCAGAATCCCTACTCTTAACTTCTGTTCCATTCCTTCTCCTCCTTTGCCGTCTGCTCTTTCTCATAGGTTCCAATAAAGGCTGCATAGTTTTTGATACTCTCTTCCATCGCTTCCTTTGCAGGACCGCCCGTCGTCAGCCTCTTGTTGATGCAAGTGTCCATGGAGATCGCCTCATAGATGTCTTCGGCAAATACGGACGAGATCTTTTGGTACTCCGAAAGCTCCAGCTGATCCAAGCTGATCCCTTTTTCTACGCACAGCAGCACCAACGCTCCGATGATCCCGTGAGCATCCCTAAAGGGAACTCCTTTGTTTACCAGATAGTCTGCCGCGTCAGTAGCATTGGTAAACCCATGTCTGGCACTTTCTTCCATTTTCTCCTTCCTGAAACGGATGGTGTCCATCATCCCGGTAAAAAGTTTCAGGCACATACGCGTGGTATCTATGGCGTCAAAGACCTGCTCCTTATCTTCCTGCATGTCTTTGTTATATGCCAGGGGCAGTCCCTTCATCGTAGTCAGAAGACTCTGCAGCGCCCCGTACACCCGGCCGCATTTTCCGCGGACCAATTCTGCAATATCCGGATTTTTTTTCTGCGGCATGATGCTGCTTCCGGTACTGTAGGCATCATCGATCTCCACAAACTGATACTCGTTGGAATTCCAAAGAATGATCTCCTCGGAAAACCGGCTAAGATGCATCATCAAAACAGACAGATCTGACAACAGCTCCAGAAGATAATCTCTGTCCGATACTCCATCTATACTGTTTCCCGAAGGCTCCTGAAATCCCAGAAGTCTGGCCGTATACATCCTGTCCAGCGGATAGGTGGTCCCCGCCAGCGCTCCCGATCCCAGCGGGCAGGTGGTCATGGTTTCCTCCAAATGCTTCATCCGAAAAAAATCTCTCCGGAACATTTCAAAGTAGGCTCCCATGTGATGGGCCAGGGTAATGGGCTGAGCCTTCTGTAAATGGGTAAATCCCGGCATGACCGTCTCTGTATGCTCCTCCATAATAGAAAGCAGCACCTGCAAAAACCGCAGTAAAAGCTGCTGGAACTTACCGACTTCTTCCCGGACGTAAAGCTTCATATCCAGTGCCACCTGATCATTGCGGCTTCTTCCCGTATGCAGCTTCTTCCCTGCCTCACCGATCCTTTCTGTCAGATTTGCCTCAATAAAACTGTGGATATCTTCATAGGATCCTGAAATTTCAAGGCTTCCCTCTTCTATTTCCAGCAGAAGCTGCCGCAACCCGGAAACGATCATCTCCCGCTCCTTCTCTGTCAGGATCTGCTGTTTTCCCAGCATCTCCACGTGGGCAATGCTGCCTTTGATATCCTGTCTGTACAGCCGTTTGTCAAATCTGATCGAGTCGTTAAATTCTTTTACAAGCTGATCGGTTTCTTTGGTAAACCGCCCTCCCCACAATTGTGCCATTATCTCTTCTCCTTCTCGCTGTTTGCTGATTTCGTGCGGACTGAAAACCTGCACCCGCAATAGTCCTGCCGGTACAGATGATACTGCTTGGAAAGCTCAATGGAACGTTTGTAACCGTTCTTTTTCTTAAAGTCAGACGGCAGATACTGCACTCCATATTCCTCTGCCAGCTTTTTTCCGATGGCATTGAGCTTCTCCGCCGACTTCATAGGACTGACAGTAAGCGTGGTGGTCACAAAATCAAACCCTCCTTTTCTGGCCATATCCACGGCTTCCCGCAGCCGAAGCTCGTAGCAGGCAAAACATCTTTCCCCGCCTTCTTTCATCTCCTCTTTTCCCCGGGCCAGTTCTTCAAACCTTTCGTTGTCATAGGTCCCCGCGCAAAAGGAAATCGGATGCAAAACCTCCAGCTTATCGATCAGCATCTGCTGCTCTACGATCCTTCTGCTGTATTCCTCCTCCGGAAAAATATTCGGATTGTAAAAAAACAAAGTAACCTGAAAATAACGGCTTAGATATTCCAGAACGGAACTGCTGCAGGGACCGCAGCAGCTATGAAGCAGCAGGGTGGGAACCTTTCCCTCTTTTTTCAGTGTTTCAATGATCTTTTCCATCTCTTTTTGATAATTCATGGTGACTCCTTCCCCAGAAAGTCTCTGCCTTCTGTTTCCATAAAGCAAAAGATACCGGGAATCCCCTCTCCTGGACTCCGGTATCCCCTCTTTTATAAGCTGGAAATCGGACTTGAACCGACGACCCCTTCATTACGAGTGAAGTGCTCTACCGACTGAGCTATTCCAGCATAGATCACATGAAAATCATGTCACAACAACCATTATACCTGATTTTGAGAGATTTGCAAGCATTTTTTCTACAGAAGATCTACGGAAGATCTACGGACAAAACTCTTCCGGATTCGCTCCCGCATACACCTGACACACACTCTCTTATCAACGTGTTTCCTGTACTAAAAAGCTTTTTCTGCAGCAGAAATCTTAACGGAACCCTTTGGCACAAAAAAGGGTGTTTCCCTGCGCTGTGGGATGTATCTCCATCCCGAAGCGTAGTCTGAAACACCCATCTGTATCCTTTTACCAGTATCTGCGGTACCACGGAGAACCGTACACTGCCTGTATCCTGACAACGTCTCCCGGCTGTGGTGCATGGATCATCTGCCCGCCGCCGATATAAATTCCTACATGTCCGCCATAGCAGACCAGGTCTCCCGGCTGCGGATCGCTGACTGCCATACCGCCGCCTCCCTGCGGTCCCGACGTCCTTGGGATGCTGATCCCTGCCACTCTGTGGCAATACTGCGTCAGTCCCGAACAATCCAGTCCTACCCCCGGAGAGGTCCCGCCCCATACATAAGGAACGCCCAACTGTCCGTAGGCTGCATTGAGGATCATCTGAGCCACCGCCGTATTTCCCTGTGCAACCGTTGTTGTCTGCTGCGCCGGCTGATAACTCGTCGTATTGGCAGATGCAGTATTGGTATTAGCTGTACTGGCTGTATTGCTTGAAGCTGCCGGTTGGCTGTTCTGAGCTGCCTGGCTGGCTGCCGCTTCTTCTGCCGCCTTTCTCTCCTGCTCTTCCCTTGCACGTGCCTCTGCTGCCGCCGCTTCTGCTGCCGCCTGAATCTGCTGATCCAGATCCGCCACCTCTGCCTTCTTGCTTTCAATGGTAGCTGCAAGCTGTTCTTCCTGTGCCTGATACTCTTCCTGCATGGATTCCAGCTTACTCTGTTCCTCTTTCAGCGTATCCTTCAAGGTTGTAATCTTATCTTTCGTGGCAACATATTCCTCCAGCTGATCCCTGTCATAATCGTGAACATTCTGGACATACTCCGCCTTGTTCACCAGATCGGAAAAGCTTTCGGCAGATACCAGCGTCTCCAGTACGGTGGCATTGCCTTCCTCGTACATGTACTTGATACGCTTTTTCATCGCCTTGTACTGTTTTTTCTCTTTCTTTTCAGCTGCTGCCAGATCCACCTCCGCCTGTGCGATCGCTTCTCCCTTTTCTACCAGCTGTGCTTCCAGAGAGTTCAGTTTGGTCATCAGATCCGTCAACTGCTGCTGAAGACTGCTGACCTCCTGCTCCTTTGCCGCTTTATTACTTTTCAATTCATCTGCTGACGGTGCTGCCATAACCGGTGTCACGATCAAAGACGCCGCTGCAACTGCCGCCAGAACGCGTACTCCTACCTTATTCATACCTACCACCCTTTTATATTATTTACCTTGTTTCCCTCTCACAAGTTTCCTAACGGTATTGATTATACCTTAAGATTATTGATTTTGCAATATTTTTTAATATTTTTGTAACATTTAGCGCTTTCACATCGGTCTGCGGCTTCCTTCTTATCCGTCGTTTTCTACTCTTTGAAGCAGCACAAACAGGGTTGCTGCTACCGCTGCACAGCCAACCGTCACCCCTCCTATGTACCTGTAGTCCCGCAATAAAAATTCAAACCAGTTGTACCTTGTTCCAACCACAGAAAAAAGATTCATGGCAGAGTGAGCCAGCACCGGAGCCAGCACAGAGCCCTGCTTCTCGTAGAGATATGCCAGCAGTCCTCCCAGGCAGAATCCATACAGCATCTGTACCAGATTGATGTGCATCACCCCAAACACAGCCGCCGATAATCCGGCCGCATACAAAAACCCGTACTGTCCTCGCAAGCGTTTATACAGCAGGCCCCGGAATACCAGCTCCTCACAAATGGGGATCAAAATTCCCAGAGACAGAATCTGGATCACAAAGGGGGAAGCGTACATTGCCTCCATGGTAGTTTTGTAGCTTTCACTGTACTGAGACAGATTCCCGACCAGGATCAGTCCGTTTAAGGCGATCGACGCGGCAAGCGCCATCAAAACCCCCAGACAGCAGACTCCCCCGGATCCTTTTCCTGTCCTCCGGATCCCCTGCTCCTGTTCTCTCCACCTGTCCTGTCTCATGAAAAGCAGCATAATAGGAATCGTGATCAGCGCTGCGATTCCCTCCAGTAATGTGGTGTATTTCACAAATTCCTTCAGAAGTCCGCTGGCAAACAGATTCATCTTCTGCACATCCATCATATAGGAAGCCGCTTCTTCGTAATGTTCTGAAACATACAGAAGATAAAACACAAACATCCCTATGGTGGAAACTCCCGCTGCGATCGCCCACTTGATCAGAATCGGCCCCGCCAGATACCAGATATTCCCTTTTCCGCCTCTGCGAGGTGCATTTTTTTTGTCATCTTTCCATTCCATAACCTGTTCTCCCGCCCTATAAACGTATTTTCACCACGTCCACATCCAGATTCCATAAAAATTTATCCAGATCCTTAAAGGAAAGAAAAACCGTGGCCGTGTTGGTAAGCGGGTGGATTCCCATGCTCTTACAGGAGGACAGATCCTTGTCGATAAAAAACTCTACCCCGTGCTCCTTATCGTTCATCAATCCGAAGGGAGAAACGCTTCCCTGTTTCAGTCCCAGATATTTTTCCAGCCGTTCCTCTGATGCAAAACTTAAGTTTCCTGCCCCCAGAGTTTTACTCAGTTTTTTCAGGTCTACCGTCTTTTTTTCCTCACAAGTGATCAAAAAATGTCGTTTCCCTTTGCTGTCTCTCAAAAAAAGATTCTTGCACAAAACTCCCTTTTTATCCAGTCCTTCCCTTTCCATATCTTCCATCGTGTAGACTGGATCATGATCCACCGCCTCATAGCTGATCTTCATTTTTTGTAAAGCGTCATATACCCGCTGTTTTTCCTGCTCCATACCTTTCTCCTTTCATTGCTTTTATCCCTCTATTATAGAAAGACAGGTTTCTCTTGTCAAAACCATTCCGCTCAAAATCCTCTATTTAAAATCCTCTATTCCAAAATCTTCTGTCAGAGTTCTCTATCAAACTCTTTTGGGCAAGTCCTCTGTGTCCAAAGCTTTCTGGGAAACACGTTTCAGATCATATGCGCTTCCGGCTGCTCGTCTTCATATTCAAAAATGCAGTGCCGGTAAGCGTTGATAATGTGCGTCTCCTGATATTTCTGATATCTTTTGTGTTTTCTTCCATAAGAAAAATGCACATGTCCATGGATGAAAAAACGGGGCCGGTATTTCTGCATCAGCGTATCAAATACTTTGTATCCCTGATGGGGAAGGTCCTCCCCGTCGTTGATCCCATAGGCGGGGGCATGGGTCACCAGAATGTCTATCCCTTTTTTCATGCACAGGCTGGGCCAAAGCTTCCGGACTCTGCGTTTCATTTCTCCTTCTGTATATTGATGATCTCCTTTGCTGTATCTCATGGATCCTCCCAGACCCAGGATCCGGACCCCCTGATGAACATAGATCCGGTCTTCTATACAGATGCACCCTTCCGGAGGTGTCTCCGCATATTTTGTATCATGGTTGCCGTGTACATAAAGAACCGGTGCAGAAGTAAAGGTGGCCAGAAAGGACAGATAATTTGGATTCAGATCCCCGCAGGAAATGATCAGGTCGATCCCTTCCAGTTTGCTTTTTTCAAAATAGTCCCAGAAATATTTGGATTCTACGTCTGCCATTGCAAGTATTTTCATGATTTGTCCTCTTTCTTTTTTCTGGGAAGCCCCTGCTGCAATACCACTGGCCGGAAGCTCTCTTCCAGTTCTTCCAGATCCGGGATCTCTCCCTCAATATTTTCCGCCAGCCAGTCCATGGTGATGATCTCCTCCGGAGACAGGCTATCTCCTTCTCTTCCCCGGAGCACTCCCTCCTGATCGTAAAAAGTTCCGGTAAACGGGTGAAAAATGCCAAGCCGTATGGTTTCCTTCAAAAGTTCCGTCAGCTGTCTCGTTCCTTCCGGAAGGCTTCCGGAGCAGATCACATCCACCACTTCCGCCGACATCCCCCACCAGTAATTGATGGCTTTCGTTCCCTCCGGCGCATCATCGTATTTCCAGGTTCCGTCAAAGATCGTCTGGATCAACTGTTCATAAAACCGTCCCCAGTGCCATACCGGCATGGCCAGATTGGCAAAATCCGTCCCCTCTTTTCTGTAAACTCCAAACATCCGGGAATTCGCTTCTGGTATCACCATATCTTTTCCGGATACATAGTCCGCCTCCGACTGCCGGATATATCCGTCCGGATCCGCCCCTTTTCTCGTAAACCACTCCAGGTACACCTTTGCCTTGGGGTTGACCATCCTGACTCCCAATGCAAAGGCGTTGATATTGGCAATCTCCCCATAAATAGGATAGTCTGCCAGATATACGATCCTGTCTTTTTCTGTACTGAGTCCCGCCAGCGCTCCCATGAGGAACTTTGCCTCATACATCCTGGCGTAGTAGGTTCTGATATATCTGTGGGAGGTGTTCAAAGAACAGCTTAAAATACGGACATCCGGATTGGCAATGGCAGCTTTTACACTGGCCGTCACAAACACCGGCGTAGTGGTAAAAATCAGGTTGCACCCTGCCCGGATGGCTTCCTCCATCACTTCTTCCACCGTCTGTTCCGTCACATTTTCAAAGACCAGTGTCTCCACCGCATCCGCAAAGCATTCCTCCAGATGCTGTCTGCCCAGTTCATGGGCATATGTCCAGGCGGAAGAGGCCGGCGTCTTATCATACAGGAAGGCGATCTTTAGTTTCGTCTCGTTCAGGGGAAGGAATCGGCTGAAAATAGACGGCTTCTCCTTCGCCGGATCCATCTTTAGATCGATTTCCTTTTCTTCCTCCAGCAATTCAAATTCTTCCCAGCTGTCCGCGATCAGTTTCTTTAGTTCGCTGATCCCAATATCCCGGATCTCTTCGTATCCATAAAGAGAGATCAAAGCCAAAAAGGCGTCTCCCGGCAAAACGGACAATTGATTTTTATTCTGGCTTTGAAATTCTGTCGTAAACCGGGTGTAGGCCGAATTAAAATCCCGCCGCTCTTCTTCCGTCCACGGCTCCTTTTCCCGTTTCCCCACCATTTCCTGTAGCTTGGGAAAACTTCCCACCTTCGAGAACCAGATATTGTTCATGTGAGCCGCCTCATAAAAATCCAAAAATTCAAAATAGATCCTGTTTTCTGTTTCTTCCGTCTTCTTCGGTATAATACGGACAACAGTTCCCGGAGTATACGCCACATTATAATGTTTCATGACGCTGACTCTTTTATTGCCTTCCTCCACATAGAACCGGTTCATATACTCGTATGCTTTGATAGGCTCGCGGATTCCCTCCTGCTCGTGGCTGTCGCTCAATCTGGACCACTTGTATGCAAACTCGGTATTTTCCCGCAGGATCGGCATAAAATTATGGGCAAAGGCACTGCTCCTGCTCTTTGTCTTGGTTCCTACGATCTGATCCATCGGGATCTGCACAAGGCCCAGAGGAACCTCCGACAAGGTTCCTCTGGTAGGAAGCAGTTCATCCAATACTTCCACCGTCGGGTGCAGTCCCTTCAAAAGTCTTGTCTGATATTCCTTTTTTCCTGATTTGTAAGCCTTCATATATTCAGAAAGTGACATCGTTGCCTCCTTATGCTTCTGTTTTTTGAAACATCCTTATTATACACGATTTTTTTCATGAAAAAAAGCAGAACGCATTTGTATCGAATCTTCATCGAAAAACACTTTCTGCTCTCCTTCATATAGCGACATCTCCTAAATGTAATACATCAGTTCTTCGCCTTTTTGGTGCCTCAGATAATCTTTTGCCAGATCCTCCAGCGTGATCTCTTCCAGTATCTTCGTTAATCCATCGTTTATCGGATCTACTACCATACTTTGAATCGTCCGGGAGATCGAGGAATCCCCCGTCTCCTCTGCCAGTCTGTACTCTCCCTCCAGCACCTCCAAAATCTGTGAAACCCGGATTTCCTGTGCCTTTTGGGACAAGCGATATCCGCCCTGCGGACCCTTTACACTGTTTACAACCCCCGCCCTTCTCAGACTTCCGAATATCTGCTCCAAATACTGTGTGGAAATCTCATTTCTTTCCGCGATGGTATTCAAAGCAACATACTCTGTTTCCGGCTGGACCGCCAGGTCAATCAACGCTACCAGTCCATACCTGCTCTTTTTTGAAAACTTCATGATCAGCCCCCATATCCTTTATTCTTCAAACAGCGGTGTAGAGTAGTATCTATCTCCACTGTCAGGAAGTACTGCTACTATGGTCTTCCCTTTATTTTCCGGCCGTTTTGCCAGCTGGATCGCCGCGCTTAACGCCGCTCCGGATGAGATCCCTACCAGGATTCCTTCCTGCTTTCCGAATGCTTTCGATGTTTCAAACGCATCCTCATTTTCTACCGAGATCACCTCCCCATACAATGCTGTATTTAAATTGGTCGGAATAAACCCGGCGCCGATTCCCTGGATCTTGTGTGGTCCTGCTGTTCCCTGGGATAACACCGGAGACGCCTTCGGCTCAACGGCTACCACCTCTACGCTTGGATTCTGTGCCTTCAGGAATTCTCCTGTTCCGGTAAGCGTACCTCCGGTACCCACTCCCGCCACAAAAATATCCACCTTTCCTTCGGTATCTTCCCAGATCTCCGGTCCTGTCGTCCTGCGGTGCACTTCAGGGTTCGCCGGATTATCAAACTGAGCCGGGATATAACCGCCCGGAATTTCCTGTTTCAGTTCTTCCGCCTTCTCAATGGCACCTTTCATTCCCTTTGCCCCATCGGTCAGAACCAGTTCTGCTCCGTATGCTTTGAGGATGTTTCTTCTTTCCACACTCATGGTATCCGGCATCACCAGGATAATGCGATATCCCTTGGCTGCGGCAAGGGACGCAAGCCCGATCCCCGTATTGCCGGAGGTAGGCTCTATGATCACAGATCCTTTCCTTAACAGCCCCTTTTCTTCTGCATCTTCGATCATGGCCTTTGCGATCCTGTCCTTCACACTTCCCGCCGGATTCAGATACTCCAGCTTCACCAGGATCCTGGCTTCCAGTCCAAGAGATGCCTCAAGGTTTTTTGCCTCCAACAAGGGAGTCTTTCCAATCAATTCTATTACGCTTCCATAGACTTTACTCATATTATACCTACCTTTCCTGTCAACTTACTATGTTTTGTTGAAGCCCATTATAGAATTCATTTTCCTATTTGTCAAGTAGGTTTTTAATTTATTTTACATTTCTTTTCATCTTTTTGCAATCTGTATTTTTATTTTTTGCAGAGATTTTACACGTTTTTCTACCTTCTTGATCCGTTTTCCTTCCGCCGGTTTTCTGATCCTGTATCATGTCTTTTTCTTCCCTGCTGTTCTTGCCTGTCTTTGTCTCCTGATCTCTCTGTTTTTCAAAAAATGTTCTTCCTATTTCCAAAAAACCATAGAATAACCCGTGTAATGATGTTATAATCAGAATAATAAAAGGTTGCAACTCTTCATGCCGAATGTGGCATACACAGTGTTTCCTTTCTTTTTCGCAGATGTACACATCTTGCCTGAGGCCTTTGTGTAAGAGGAGGTTCAGCCGATTCCTACTGCACAGGAAAACTTACCACAGAAGGGGGAATGAACATGAGCAAACGTATCATTACAATTGGACGACAATTCGGAAGTAACGGGCGTCATCTGGGTATCGCGCTCGCCAAACGGCTGGGAATCAACTGTTACGACAGAGAACTGATCGAACTGGCTGCCCAGAAAATGGACATTCCGTTTGACCAGCTGTCCCTCGTTGACGAAAAGCGCGAAAAACCCTGGTCTTATCAGGCTGATGTGGATGCAGCGCTGGATCGGCGGTACCGCTACGAGCATATTGACGAGCAGTTGTTTCATGTACAGTCGGAAGTGATCCAGCAGCTGGCCCGTCAGGAATCCTGTATCATTGTAGGCCGCTGCGCAGACTATGTTCTGAAGGATTCCGATTCTCTTCTCAGCGTCTATTTCTATGCTCCCTACGAGCTTCGTCTCAAAACCGTCATGGAGCGGTATGATCTGGATGAAAAAAAGGCAGAGAAGTTGATGAACAAGGTGGACAAGGACAGAAGCTACTACTATAACTATTACACGGATCAATACTGGGAGGATATGGAAAGCTATCATCTTTGTCTTGATACCAGCGCCTTTTCCGAAGAGGATCTCCTGGATCTTCTGGAGCACGCCTACCGGCAGCTGGAACTAGAATAGACCGTTCCTCTCACCGGACAAAGCGGTCGCGCAATGACCCTCTCAGGAAAACTTCTGATTCTATCAGACACGATTTCCCATGAAACAAATAAGAGCAGTCAGGTTCACAAATGTGATCTACTGCTCTTGTTTTTTGTCTTGTCTTTTCTGACATCTTTTTCTTTTATTTGGACCTTTTTCTGCTATCTTTTCTTTCGACGTTCTTTTTCAGGACAGAAGCTTTTCAAATCCGATCCTCTCGTCTCCGGCCTCCGGTCCCGCAGCAAGATGGATCGTTCCGCACTTTTGAAATCCGGCCTTTAAAAGTGCAGACTGCATCGGCAGATTTCCCGGATGTGTATCAATCCTGACCGCCGCAAACCCACTTTCTTTTGCCAGCATACATCCATGGGAAAACAGTTGACCTGCCACTCCCCTCCCTCTCGCTTTCAGGGCCACACATACCCGGTGCATGGAAGCATATGGCTTTTCCTGAAGCCATTTCCCCCGGATGCTCCCGTAGGAGGCATCCAAAGTTTCTTGGTAAGCAAACACTCCCAGCACTTCTTCCTCCTCTACGGCCACATAGCCGTTTCTTTCTTCTATATCCCTGACCCACACCTCCCTGCAAGGATATCCTTTCTGCCACTGGGACAGTCCCAGCCCTCTTAAACTTTCCTTCGCTTCCTCCGTGATCCTGCAGATCATCTCCAGATCTTTCGGGGTCGCATGACGAATCCTGATCATAAGTCTCCCTCCTCCTGCAGTTTTTTACGGATCTTCGCAATTTCCTCTTTATGTCCCGCATCATCCAGGGGCGTTTCCAGATAAAACGGAAGATCCCTGAGGCTCGGATGACAGATCACCCGACGCAACGCCTCCCATCCGATCTCTCCTTCTCCTGTCACTTCATGCCTGTCTTTTCTTGCAGCGAAAGGCATTTTGCTGTCATTTAGATGAACCGCCCTCAAAAGATCCAATCCCAGGATCCGGTCAAACTCCTCCAAAACCTTCTCCAGATTCTTCCGGATATCATATCCTGCCGAAAAAACATGGCAGGTATCCAGACAAATGCCCATTCGCTCTTTGTGGGTCACTCCCTCCAGGATCGCTTTCAATTCTTCAAACCTGCTGCCGATCTCCGTTCCCTTTCCACTCATCGTTTCCAAAAGGACCCGGATCTTTTCCTGTCCTGTCAGACCCGCATTCAATCCTCTGACAATGTTGTCGATTCCCTTTTCTATCCCGATTCCTGTATGACTTCCCGGATGAAACACAAACAGGTCGATCCCCAGGCTGTCCATCCGCGCTACGTCCTCCTTCAGGGTGCTGCAGGCAAAGGTGTACACCTCTTCCTTTTCGCTGGCAAGATTCATCGTGTACGGGGCGTGAGCCAGGATCGGCGCAAATCCGTGACTGTCCCGGATTTCCCAAAACCTTCTGATCTCTTCCTCCCCGTACACCTTAAATCCGGATCCCCTGGGGTTCCGGCTGAATATCTGCATGGTATCCGCCCCCATTGCCACAGTAGCCTCCGCCGCCTTTGCGATCCCCCCTGCGATGGACATATGCGTTCCTATTCTTAGCATGCTTCGTTCTCCGCTCTCCTTAAAATATCGTAGACCTCCGCCTCTTCGCTTAACTCTACATATAATTCCTGTTTGGAATGGGGCGCACTTTCCTGCTCCCTTCCTTCCTTGTCCAGGATCCTTTTTACCACCGTCTCCACATTTCTTCCGTCCGGCTTCATGATCTCGATGATCTCCCCTACGGAAAATTTATTTTTTTGCTGAAGCCTGTAGCATCCCTCCTTCACTTCTTCCACCGTTCCCAGATAAGTATATTCCTTAATATAGGTGTTATTGTCGTAAATCTGAGTTTCTTCAGAGGGCTTTCCAAAATAAAATCCTGTCGTAAACTGTCTGTAAGTGCAGTTGGAGATCTGCTCCAGGTACCAGGGCATCTGCTTTCGATACAATTCCTCGTCCTGAAAACAATCGTCTATGGCTTTTCTGTAGGTTCTCGCCACTGTCGCCACGTAAAGCGCTGTCTTCATCCTGCCTTCGATCTTAAAGCTGTCGATCCCGGCCTCCATCATCTGTGGGATATACTCGATCATGCACAGATCCTTTGAGTTGAAAATATAGGTTCCTCTCTCGTTTTCGTACACCGGCATGTATTCTCCCGGTCTTTTTTCCTCCACCAGAGAATACTTCCAGCGGCAGGGATGTGTACAGGCTCCTCTATTGGCGTCCCTGCCCGTAAAATAATTACTTAAAAGACACCGTCCGGAATAAGACATACACATGGCTCCGTGAATAAAGCTTTCAATCTCCATCTCCTCCGGTATATGGTCCCGGATCTCCCGGATTTCCTGCAGGGACAGTTCCCTTGCGGAAACCACCCGCTTTGCTCCCAGCTCCCACCAGAAGCGGTAGGTTCCGTAATTGGTATTATTGGCCTGGGTGCTGATGTGCCTTTCTATCTCCGGACAGATCTCCTTTGCCAGCTGAAATACTGCAGGATCTGCGATGATCAGGGCATCCGGTTGATACTCTTTCAATTCCTGAAAATATTCTGCTACTCCTGCCAGGTCTTCATTGTGTGCCAAAATGTTTGCCGTCACATACACCCTTACTCCGTGGGCATGGGCAAATTCAATTCCTTTTTTCATTTCCTCCGACGAAAAATTTTTGGCCTTTGCCCGAAGTCCAAAAGCTTCCCCGCCGATGTAAACGGCGTCTGCTCCGTAGATCACTGCCGTTTTCAACACTTCCAGGCTGCTTGCAGGTATCAGCAGTTCCGGTTTTTTCCTATTCATCACACTTCTCCTTTTTCACACTGATGGCCACGCCGTCTCCCACCGGGAGAATGGCCGTCTCCAGTTCTTCCATTCGTTTGATGGTATAAAGATATTCCCGCATCCGGCTATGGATGGTGCGGTTGCGCCTTTCCACCGCAAATCTGGAATCCAATATCTCTCCTTCCTGCAGCACATTGTCAGACAGGATGATTCCTCCCTGTTCCAATACTCTGAGCACATGGGGCAGATAGGAAAGGTATTGTCCCTTTGCCGCATCTACAAAAATAAAGTCAAACGTCTCCGAAAGTGTAGGAAGGATTTTATCGGCATCCCCCTCCAAAAGAGTGATCCTCTCTTCTGTTCCTGCCCGTCTGAAATTTGCTCTGGCAGCTACGATCCGTTTTTCATATTGTTCAATGGTCACGATTCTGCAAGATTCCCCCAAAAACCGGCTCATAAGAATTGCGGAAAAGCCTACTGCCGTACCGATTTCCAGGATCCTTTCCGGTTTTTTCATTTCCAGAAGTACTTTTAAAAGGCTCTGTGTCTCCTTTCGTATGATGGGGACTCCCTCTTTCAGCGCCTCCCTTTCGATGGCCGCGACCACAGCTTCCTCTTCTTTCTCCAGAGAATGCAGAAACGTCGCCACTCTGTCTTCCATGTTCATGTTTCTCTCCTTCTTTCGGGCCGCAGTCCATCCGGCCTCGTTCTGCAACAAAGGAAAGACGCATCCTTTTTCAGGTCTGCGTCTCCTTTTGCTCTTCAAAGACTGTCTATACATCCATGATAATGGGAAGTATCATGGGTCTTCTCTTGGTTCTTTTCCAGATAAACTCGTTCATGCTGTCCCGTAGTACCAGCTTGATCTTGCTCCAGTCTGCATTGTTCTTGTTCTTCAGACATTTTTCAACCGCTTCGCTCATCACATGTCTGGCCTCATCCATCAGGGATTCCGCCTCTCTGACGTAAACAAATCCCCGGGACACGATATCCGGGCCTGCCAGAAGCCGGTTGCTTCTTTTCTCCAGCGTCAGTACTACGATCACAATGCCGTCTTCCGCCAGATGCTGCCTGTCTCTTAGTACGATGTTTCCTACGTCTCCAACTCCCAGCCCGTCTACCAGGATGGTTCCTGTCGGTACCTTATCTACTACCTTGGCTTCTTTTTCTGACAGTTCCAGAACGTCTCCTGATTTGATCAGGAAAATATTTTCCTTGGGGATCCCCAGGCTCTGTGCAATCTCTGCATTGGCCCTCATATGCCTGTACTCTCCGTGTACCGGGATCGCATATTTGGGTTTGACCAGAGAGTAGATCAGCTTCAATTCCTCCTGGCAGGCATGCCCTGATACATGGGCATCCTGAAAGATCACAGTCGCTCCCTTGGCAGACAGCTCATTGATGACCCTGGATACCGACTTTTCATTCCCCGGTATGGGGCTGGAACTGAAGATCACCGTATCCCCCGGCAGAATGGTTACTTTTTTATGGATGTCTGCCGCCATTCTGGACAGCGCTGCCATAGACTCTCCCTGGCTTCCCGTCGTAATGAGAACGGTCTTCTCCGGCGGATAGTTCTTCAGGCTGTCGATCTCTATCAGCGTGTGCTCCGGAACATTGAGATATCCCAGCTCCTGCGCCACCTGAATGATGTTGACCATGCTGCGCCCCTCTACCACCACCTTTCGGTCGTATTTACAAGCCGAATTGATGATCTGCTGTACTCTGTCCACATTGGATGCAAAGGTTGCAATGATGATTCTTGTATTTCGGTGCTCCGCAAATATATGATCAAAGGTGATCCCCACCGTCTTTTCTGACTGGGTAAATCCTTTCCTTTCTGCATTGGTACTGTCCGACATGAGAGCCAGAACGCCCTTCTTTCCGATCTCGCCAAATCTCTGCAGGTCTATGGCATCTCCGAATACCGGAGTATAATCCACCTTAAAGTCTCCTGTATGAACCACGATCCCGGCCGGGGAATAGATCGCAAGTGCCGCCGCATCCTGGATACTGTGGTTGGTCTTGATAAACTCGATCCGGAACTGTCCCAGATTGATGGACTGCCCATGTTTTACCACCTTTCTTCTGGTACTGCGCAGAAGATTGTGCTCCGTCAGCTTCCTTTCGATGATTCCCATGGTCAGCTTGGTTGCATAGACGGGAAGATTCATTTCCCTCAGCACATAGGACAACGCACCAATATGATCCTCATGTCCGTGCGTGATCACAAAGCCTTTTACTTTCTGAATGTTGTCCTTCAGATAGGTAACATCCGGAATCACCAGGTCGATCCCCAGCATGTCGTCTTCCGGAAACGCCAGTCCGCAGTCCACAACAATGATACTGTCCTCATACTCAAAGGCAGTGATGTTCATTCCGATCTTTTCCAGTCCGCCCAACGGAATGATACGCAATTTTCCTTTACTTTCTTTCTTCAATCCTACACCTCCGTGTGCTCCTCCACACTCTCTTTCTTCTTACAATCCCGGCATTGTCCATAGAACTTCAAATCGTGGTCCGACACACAAAAGCCTGTTTCTCTTTCGATCCGTTCCTCCAGATCTTCCAGCAAATCATTCCGAAAGGAAACAAGTTTTCCGCACGTATTGCATATTAAATGATGATGGCGGTGCTTTCCCTCTTCTCCGAACGTCTCACCGATCTCATATCGAACACATCCATCATTTAAATTGATACGGTCCACCAATTGCATTTCCAGCAACAACTGCACTGTTCGGTAAATCGTGGCCAGCCCTATTTCAGGATAGTCCTCCTTTACCAGTTCATAAATGTCTTCCGCAGTCATATGGGCATCCCTATGAGCTGCAAGTACCTCTAATACAAGTAACCTCTGATTGGTCACTTTCAGTCCCTTTTCTTTCAGCATCTGTATAAATCTTTCTTTACTGACCGGCATAATACCCTACCTTTCAATCGAAACATCTTCCAACAGCTCTTCAAAAATCTTAAGGACTGCCGTCAGTTCCGCCTCGTCTTCCACGGGCTCATACGTCGCTTCTTTTTCTTCTTCCGGCGACGTATCTTTTAGGATCATACACTCCCCGTCGTCTCCTGTAGAATCCGACACCAGAATGTACGAAATCCCGCCTACTCTTGTCTGTTCCAGAACGAAAAACTCCTCTGTCTTTCCGTCTTCAGACACAAATCCTATCTTTTCCATATCTTCTGTTTCCTCAGATCCTATCGTCCAAAATCCAGATATCCCTGCAGAATCAGCATCGCAGCGATCTGGTCTATGTGTTTTTTTCTGTCTTCCCGGCGCACTTTCTGCCGGATCAAAATCTCCTCCGCCTCCGCCGTCGTCAGCCGCTCGTCCCAAAGGATCACATCCAGACCGGTGCGCCGCTCAAGCAATCTGGCAAACTCCATGGTCCTTTCCGCACGTTCCCCTACGTCGCTGTTCATATGAACCGGCAGCCCCAGGACAATCTTTTCCACCTGATATTCGCGGATCAGTTCTTCCAGCCTGGCACAGGTTCGCCTCAGCTTATTCTCCTCTTTTCGGAAAATGGTCTCTACCGCCTGCGCAGTGATCCCAAGTCCGTCGCTGACTGCAACCCCCACCGTCCGGGAGCCGTAATCCAACCCCATGATCCTCATCCGTCTAGCTCCACTGCTGATGGGCAATGTATACTTTCAGCATTTCTTCTACCAGCTCATCTCTCTCCACCTTCATGACAAGACTTCTGGCTCCATTATGGCTGGTAATATAAGTAGGATCTCCTGACATCACATATCCTACGATCTGATTGACCGGATTGTATCCCTTTTCCACCAACGCATGGTACACGGTATCCAGCACTTCCTTTGCCTGTATCTGCTGTCCGCTGTCCAAACGGAAAAACTGTGTATTTGTTAATTCTTTCATCGATCCCTATCCTCCAACTTTCTCTTCCTTCCATTCTACTCTATCCTGTCAGAAAATTCAATGTATGATTTGTGAAGGATTCTCAATTTCTATTTCTATTTAGGCGGAACTCTCAGTTTCCCATGATCTGTGCCGGATCTTTAATTTCTATGGGAATCAGCCGGTTTGTCAGATCCTCCCGGGTCTGCACTCCCACCTTCACATACTCTCTGGTATGCCCTACCTGGTAAGGGGCCTCATTCACAAAAACTTCCTCTTCGATCAACACCTCCTGTGTGGTTCCCAGCAGTCTGCTTTCATAGTTCTGCTTCTTTTTCCGGTTCAGCTCTAAAAGTTCACTGCTTCGATCTGCCTTTGTTCCGTCCGGAACCTGATGTGCCATAGAGGCCGCTCTGGTTCCCTCCCTCTTGGAATATTTGAACACATGCGTTTCGTAAAAATCCATTTCGTCTACAAACCTTTTAGACTCTGCAAACTCTTCTTCCGTTTCTCCCGGAAATCCCACAATAATGTCTGTCGTCAGTGCCGGTTCTGCAAAAAATCGCCTCAGCAACTGACATTTTTCCCGATATTCTCCGGTGTCATAGCGCCGATTCATCCGCTTCAGGGTTGCATCACATCCGCTCTGCAAGGACAGATGGAAATGCGGGCACACTTTTTCCAGCTTCACCAACCGGCTCACAAATTCTTCCGTGATGATCCGGGGCTCCAAAGAACCCAAGCGGATCCGCAAAAGTCCTTCTATCTGATGCAGGCTTTCCATCAGATCTATCAGGGTATCTCCCGTATCCAGTCCGTAGGAGCTTAAGTGAATACCCGTCAGAACGATCTCCTTGCATCCCGATTGTACCAGCTGTCTTGCTTCTTCTTCGATCTGCGCCCTCTTTCTGCTTCTGACTCTTCCCCTTGCAAAGGGAATGATACAGTAAGAACAAAACTGGTTGCATCCGTCCTGTATCTTCATGTACGCCCGTGTGTGGGTGGTCGTATGCCGGATACTCAGTTCCTCGTAGTCCTCTTCCTTTTCCACCTCCGGAACCGCCTGATACAACAGGGTGCTTTCCTCCCTGCTTTGTTCGTATTCTTTCAGGATAGACAGGATGTCTTTTTTTCTGTTATTTCCCACCACAATGTCAATACAGTCATCTATTTCCTTTTGCTCCGTCTGCACGTAGCATCCGCATGCCACCACAATAGCCTCCGGATTCATCTTCCTTGCCCGGTGCAGCATCTGCCTGGACTTTCTGTCCGCCACATTGGTAACCGTGCAGGTATTGATAATGTAAATATCTGCTCCCTCCCGAAAGGGAACGATCTCGTATCCTTCTTTCTCCAGCATCTGCTGGATGGCTTCCGTTTCATAAGCATTGACCTTACATCCCAGATTGTGCAATGCTGCTTTTTTCATAGGTTTTGTTCCTTCCTGGCGATTTCAACTTGTCCTTGACTTTTGCCATCACTCCTCTTAAGATAAAGACGTAAACGATAAAGCAAGGAGGATGATTTTTTATGAAAACAGTACAGATTTCTTTGAACTCGATCGACAAAGTGAAGTCCTTTGTGAACGATATTACAAAGTTTGATTATGATTTTGATCTGGTATCCGGCAGATATGTGATCGACGCCAAATCCATCATGGGAATTTTCAGTCTTGATCTGTCCAAGCCCATCGACCTTAATATCCACGCGGACGATGCAGAGCTGGACGCCGTGCTGGAATCTCTGAAGCCCTACACCATCTAGACGGAACGGTCGGAGTTTTCCTGTCTTTGTCAGCCTCTGATCTTTTTCGCTGTGGTAAACTGCAAGAATCCCTTCCCGGGATTCTTTTTTTATTTCGTGAGATTTCCAGCGGTACTACCTTCCCACCTGCAGGATCTCTGCCGTATCAATAGCCCGCGCCACCATTTCTTCTATTTTTTCCTGCAGGGCTTCCTCCGATCTTCGGATCACCTCCACATTCGGCTTGGTGACCGGATGCTTCGCCACAAAAATGGTGCAGCAGTCCTCAAAGGGCTGGATCGAAGTCTCATAGGTTCCGATCTTTTCAGAGATTTCCACGATCTCCTGCTTATCAAAGCCGATCAGCGGACGATACACCGGAAGGCGACATACGTCGTTGGTGGCTGCCAGACTCTGCATGGTCTGACTTGCCACCTGCCCGATACTTTCTCCTGTGATCAGTCCCAGGCAGCCGTTCCTTCTTGCAAACTCCTCGGCGATCCGCATCATATATCTGCGCATGATGATCGTCAGTTCATCATGCGGACACTGGTCATAAATGTACAGCTGGATCTCTGTAAAGTTGACCACATGGAGCCGTATAGGCCCTGCATATCCTGCGACGATACGCGCCAGATCCACTACTTTTTCCTTGGCTCTCTCGCTGGTATACGGAGGAGCATGAAAATAGACCGCATCCAAAGCCACCCCTCTTTTGGCGATCATATATCCCGCTACCGGGCTGTCTATTCCTCCCGACAAAAGCAGCGTCGCCCTTCCGTTGGTCCCTACCGGCATCCCGCCGGCTCCCGGAATGGTTTGGGAGTATACGTAGATCTCATTGCGGATCTCTACATTTAAGAGGACGTCCGGATGGTGTACATCCACACGTATTTCCGGAAATGCCTCCAGGATCGCCTCCCCCAAATCACAATTGATCTCCATGGAATTTTTCGGATAGCTCTTCCTTGCTCTTCTTGCTTCCACCTTGAATGTGATCTGCTTTTCTTCATACATTTCTTCCATATAGGAAACTACGTCTGCCTGCAATTGTGCAAACCCTTTATCTTCCAGCCGCAGAACGGGACAGATCCCTACCAGTCCAAATACTCTTTTCAGGTGCCGGACCGCTCCTTCATAGTCGTAATCTTCACTGCAGTCCACATAGATCCTGGCCTGGGATTTATAGACCTGGAATTCTCCTTCCACGTCCTTCAGGGCAAGCCTTACCTGCCGGACCAGCGCGTCCTCAAACAGGTATCTGTTTTTCCCTTTGATACCAATCTCTCCGTATTTTAACAAAAATGTACGAAACCTCATTCTTTTTCTCCTATCTGCGTGTGTATCGTCTAAGCATTGGTATTATATTATATAGATTTTCCAGAGTGTAGTCAATCTCTTCTTCTGTCGTAAACTCAGACAGGCTGAACCGCAAAGTGGACTCCCGGTATTCGGCCTTTGCTCCGATCGCTTTCAATACGGAGCTGATCCTGGGATGATTGGACGCACAGGCAGAGCCGGAGGATACAAAGATCCCCTGCTCCTCCAGTGCATGAAGAATGACTTCACTTCTGACTCCTTTAAATCCTGCACTGACGATGTGTGGAGCAGCTTCCTCCCCCTCTCCTCCATGCAGGACCGTGTCGGGAAGGCTTTTGATTCCTTCGGACAGCCTGCTCTTTAATTTCCTCATTTTTTCCGTCTTGCTTTTTCTGCCTTCATAGATCTTCTGTGCCGCCACTCCAAGTCCCGCGATTGCCGGCACATTTTCCGTGCCCGGACGGATGTCTTTTTGCTGCCCGCCTCCATACAAAAGAGGACGGAGTTTGACTCCGTTTTTGATGTACAGGGCTCCCACTCCCTTCGGTCCGTGGATCTTATGGCCACTGACAGAACAAAGGTCTATCTTCTCCGATTTTGGGAACAGCTCATATTTCCCATAGCTCTGGACAGCATCCACGTGAAATAATGTTTCCGGACATTTCTGTTTGATCAGCCTGCCTGCCTCTTCCACCGGCTGTACCGTCCCGATCTCGTTATTGACATGCATCAGGGAAACCAGAACGGTCTCCTCTGTCAACGCTTCCTCCAATTGAGCCAGGGAGATTTTTCCTTTCGGATCCGTAGGAAGGTAAGTGACAGAAAACCCCTCTTCTTCCAAAGCTGCCATAGCCTGAAGCACCGCCGGATGCTCTACGCAGGAGGTGATCAGATGGTTCCCCCTTCGTCTTCCCGCCTTCGCCGCACCGATAATGGCAAGATTATCTCCTTCTGTTCCGCCGGAAGTAAAGAACACTTCCTTTTCTTCCGCCTTCCAAAGCTTTGCCAGGATCCGCTTTGCTTCCCTGATTTCATGCTCTGCCTCCAGGCCCTTTCGATGCAGGGAGGATGGATTCCCATAAGAACGGCACAGTACCTCCTGCATTTTTTCCGCCACTTCCTGATAAGCCCTGGTGGTGGCAGAATTATCCAGATATACTTCTCTTTTCATGCTTTATTCCTCCATTGCAAACATCAGGACAGAAAGAACGGCCAGTCCTGCCGTCTCCGTCCGCAGGATCCGTTTTCCCAGACTGATCCTTTTAGCGCCTGCTTTTTCCGCTTCTTCCACTTCCGCCTGTTCAAAACCGCCCTCCGGTCCGATGAAGATCCCGACGGAACCTGCTTTTGCTGCAAGAGCCATCCTGTTTCTGCTTTCTTCCATTCCCCGCTCCAGTTCATAGGGCAACAGGATCATATCCAGCTCCTCTGCCTGTCTGACCGCCTCTGAAAATGTCCGGACCTTCCCGATCTGTGGAATATAGCCTCTTCCCGACTGTTTTGCGGCGCTCTCTGCGATCTGCTGCCACCTTTTTTGCTTTTTTTCCGCCTTTTTTTCATCCAGCTTTACCACAGACCGTTTCATTTCCACCGGAATCACGGCAAATACACCTAATTCCACCGCTTTTTGTACGATCCACTCCATTTTCTCCTGCTTCGGAAGCCCCTGGAACAGATAGATCCTGGCAGGCAATTCCCGATCCGTTTCCAGACGGTCTTCTATTGCAAGGATTGCCTTGTCTTCCTCATATCGGTCCAGTCGGCAGCGATAGGTGTTGTTATGCCCGTCACTGACGGATATCTGCTCCCCTTCCCGGATCCGCAATACATTCCTGATATGGTTTACGTCTGATCCTTCTATGAAGATCTCTGTTTCTTCCACCTGACATGGTGTCACAAAAAAATGATGCATGTTCTTCCTCTTATCCTGCTGTGTGATCTGTATGCGACTTTCTTCCGATCACCGCTCTCCATTCTCCCTGCCGACAGATGTCTATCACCTGAAGTCCTGCCTGCTCCATGGCCTCTGCCACTGTCTGCTCTTTTCCTTCTATGATCCCGCTGGTAATATACACGCCGTCCTCTTTCAAAAATCTGACAGCAAACGGTGTTAAGAGTACCAGCACATCCGCCAGGATGTTGGAGACCACCACATCGTAGGTTTCATACTTCATCCTGCCGGGAAGCGCCGGATCCTCTATGAGATTTCCTGACAGCACCTCATACTGACAGGATTCTACCTGATTTTCTTCCATGTTTTCCATGGTGGCTGTAATGGCGCAGGGATCCAGATCGATCCCCGTGAAAAACTGTCCGCCAAATTTGACTGCCAGCATTCCCAGGATTCCGCTTCCGCATCCGATATCCAACAGGGTATCTCCTGACTTGATCCACTTTCGCAGCTGGCGGATACAAAGCTGTGTCGTCTCGTGCATCCCGGTTCCAAAGGCTGTTCCCGGATCAATGTGGATGATCATCTTGTCCTTATCTTCCTGCTTGACCGGTTCCCAGGAAGGCGTGATCAGGATATCATCAATATAAAACTGGTGGAAATACTGCTTCCAGTTATTGACCCAGTCCACATCCTCCGTCTCCGATTCTTCTATCTCTCCATTTCCCACATCGATAAAAGAAGCCAGTTCTTTCAGACCTTCCTTTACCGCTTTCAATATCTGCTCTTTCCCCTCTTCCTCCTCCAGATAAAAGGTTACTACCGCTTCCTCCCTCTCCTGTCCGGTCTCCGGAAGAATATCCACAAACATCTGTGCCTTTTCTTCCCGGGTCATGGGAACACTGTCCTCTACCTGCACTCCCTCTATTCCCAGTTCCATTAATTTATCAATGACCAGATCCTCTGCCGCCACCGTCGTATGGAGACGAAATTGTTTCCATTTCATCTTTCTCCCTCCCTTATCCTGCCTTGCTTTTTACCGGAAGTTCGCTGCTTCCGGACAGCCTGTCCCTACACAAAGACTGCTTCCTGTGTCTTTTCATGTTCTCACAGGGATCCCTTGGTTTACAATCCCATCTCCAGCCACTCTTTTTCCTTGAATCCGGTTCTGATTCCGGCATCTCCTACGATGACGGGCCTTTTTACCAGCATTCCGTCTGTTGCCAGAAGATCATATTGCTCTTCTTCCGACATGGAAGGCAGTTTATCCTTCAACTGCAGCTCCTTATAAAGGTTTCCGCTGGTATTAAAAAATCTTTTCAGGGGCAGTCCACTTTTTTTGTGCCACTGCTCGATCTCTTCTCTGGTGGGCCGATCCAGTTTGATGTCTCGTTCTTCAAAGGCAATTCCCCGGTCCTCCAGCCATTTTTTTGCTTTTTTACAGGTAGTACACTTAGGATAATGTATGAATAGTAAACTCATCTTCTTTTTCTCCTTCCAGATCTTTGATCTCTTCCATAATCGTTTGATGCTGCTCTTCTGTTAAAAGTTTTTTGTTGTACAGAAAATACTTCTCACACAGATGGTCTTTCAGGTAATACAGGCTGTAAGATCCGCTGTTGAGGCTGGTAACAAACACTACCATCTCCTGGCTGTCTCCAAATGCTTCCTCCAGAAAATCAAAGGCAGTATCCAGAGAGCGCTGAACGGTTTCCTCTATCTTCTCCAACTGCAGAAGGTCTTTTTGGAAGAAGGCTTTTACGCTGTCCGGTTCCGGCAGATCACTGCCGCTTTTCATCCGCTGCATATCTTCCAGTCTGTCCTGAACCCTCCTGTGCAGATGCCTTTCTTCCGGGAACAGGGCTTCCTCCCTGGTTTGTTTTTTTAGCCACTGTTCTCTTTCTTCCAGGATCTGACAAAGGGAACTCCCTTCCTTGCATCGGCGCAGTTCTTTGTGAAGCTCGGTCACATAGTCCATCTGCTCTTTGTAGCGTCTGAACCACTCTTCCATTTTTCCGTACAAAAGATTTACGATACTGAGTCTTTCGTCAAAGGGGGCATATTTCAGCTTCTCTATCGTTTCTTTCCCATATCCGCCTTCCAGTACTTTCTCCAGGCCATAATCTTTTTTGTATTTTGCGTACAGTTCCAGATAGGCCGCAAAATCTTTTGCGATCTTTTCATGCTGCAAGTATTGCCGGATTACCTGTACATCTACTTTTTTCCCCAGATCTTCATATACAAACAACAGTTGGGACAGATCCTCCCAGCCCCGAGCCGTCACAAAAGCCGTCCCATCCACTGTTGTTTCTACGACATAGAAATAGTTTTTCCGCAGCTCCAGATATGCCAGGATCGCAGGATGGATCCCTGCCTGATGTGCATATTCCTTCCAGGCCGGATAGTTTTCTTCCACCTCGATCCATTTGACCCGGTCCAGAGTCACCACATCAAACTCCCGCACGGATTTGTTGTACTCCGGAGGATTTCCCGCCGCTGCGATCACCCAGCCTTCCGGAAGTTTCTGATTTCCGAAGGTTTTACACTGCAGAAACTGCAGCATGGTAGGCGCCAGAGTCTCCGACACGCAGTTGATCTCATCGATAAACAGGATCCCTTCCGCCTTTCCCGTCTGCTCTATTTTCTCGTAGACGGAAGCCAGGATCTCACTCATGGTGTAATCCGTTACCGAGCAGGTCTTTCCTGCGTACACCCTTTCCCGGATAAAGGGAAGCCCCACTGCACTCTGCCTGGTATGGTGGGTGATGGTATAGGAGACCAGGTTTACCCTGCACTCTTTTGCCACCTGCTCCATGATCTGGGTTTTCCCGATCCCCGGCGGTCCCATCAAAAGGATCGGCCTCTGACGGATGGCCGGGATCTTATAGTCCCCGTATGCATCCTTTGCCAGATAGGCCTCCAGGGAATCTTTCATTTCTTTTTTTGCTCGTTTTATATCCACAATTTCTGTTCCTTTCTATCCATTCCACTCCTCTTCCTCCAGGATCAGCCGGATGGCCCACGGCGGTACAGATTCTTCCTGATAATCCTGTTTCATAAATACAAAAGCCGTCTGATAGGGAGGTTTTCGGGCGGGGTAGATTCCTTTTCCATCTGTAAAATAGATCAATCCTCTCAGCTTATGAAATTGCTTCTCTGCCACCAGCTTTTCCACATACGCAAATGCCGGTCGAAAATCTGTCCCTCCCTCGCCTACAAGTCGAAATCCTTCCATATATGTTTTCAGTTCTCCTGCCGATGTGATCCGGTCATCTGACCGGATCTGATCGTCGCACTGCAGGATGCGGATATGGATATTCCTGAAATAGCTTTCCTTTTGTGCCAAAATGTCATAGGTCTCTTCCAGAAACCGGCGGACTGTCTCTCCCGAACAGGACATGGAGGTATCTACCACGATCACAAATTCCTCGATCTTTTCTACCTCTTTCCATTCCTGCGGCTCGATCAGCGGCATATTCCCATAAAGAGACAGGCCATAGGTATAAAATCCATAATCAAAAGAATCTTCATCCATCTGCACTTCTTCTTTCAGCACTGCAAACTTTCTCAGGAACTCCCGGTAATCATACCGCTTTCTGTTTTCTATCTGAAGCTGCTTCACTACGGGTTTGCTGGAATCGGCTGATTCTTTCGCAAAAGTCTCCACATCCGTCTGGGTCTGCTCCGAAAGCTGCCGCCAGCGGTTCTCCATCTCCCTGGATTTTTCATCCTCTTCCTTTGGCCAGAAGCTGTGGCTGTCCCGGTGGAATTCCTCTTCCAGACGAAACATCTCCTCTTCTGAAAGTTCCCATTTCTTCAGCTTCTCATAGATTCTTTCAGCGGTAAGTACCTTCCCGGCATCCTCCAGTCTGTGATATGTCTGTCTTCTGAGCCAGGCCCGGCCTCTGCGAAGAGGCGGATGGTTCAGACTTTCGATAATGGATTCCACCGCAATATCACAGGCCAGAAAATACAGTCGCTCTTCCCGCCCTTTCCTTCTGGTGAGATGATAAAACAGGCAGTGTAACACCGTATGCAGGTAAAGCCGATTGACCTGTATCGGTTCCTTGCGGTAAAGGGTACACAAAAAAGCCGGGTGGAAATAAAGGACAGCCCCGTCTGTTCCCACTCCCTGCTCCTGCCAGTCGGCCTGCGGCAAAAGAGCAGAAAACGCCATATCCAGAAAGCGCATACTAAAATAAAGCTTCGTTCTGGAAAGCTGCAGAATCTTTCTTGCCACCTGCTCTTCTCTTTCCCGCCAGCCCGTCCCTTTCCCTTCTGCTATTTTCTCACCGATCTTCTTTCTTTCCATCCGCTTCCTTTCAGAAGGCTGTCCGTTTTTCTCAAAGAGAAAACCGTTCCTGCAGCCGACTGCCTTTCGTCTGCTTCCTCTTTTCTTCCAGCAGATATCCTGCCGCTTCCGGCAGACGGTACTCTCCCGCAAGCCGGACGGCAGCTGCCAGCGCCTCTTCTTCCGGCTGTATTTCTCTGACCAAAAACCGGATCCCGTCTATGTCTGCCCTCTCCAGCATCATCCGGATTCCCTGTTCAAATTTTTCTTTCACAAAGACAGTATACATCTTTTTTGCTTCCTCTCCAAGTCGAAAAGGAAAACGCAGACGGTTGACGGCAAGCTTTACCGTGGTCTTTCTCTCTTCCTCTGCCTTTGCATGAAAAAAAGCCAGATCATATTTTCCATAGTCCAGGGTCCGGTCATAAAAGCACTGCCTGTAGTATCCTCCGGATCCGTGATGCCTGGTAAACAGCAGTCTGGCAGGTGTATTTTCTACCGCTTCCTCATAATGCTCGGGAAACAGGACCCTTGCCCTTCCCTGCACCTCTTTTGTGTCATAGACCAGAGTAGCGTCTATGGAAAACCGTACCTCATCCACAATAGACTTCAGACAGTTTTTTTCTCCTTCCCAGTGATAGATCTCAATCTTTTCCGGCGCACATCCGGTAAATACACCGCCTCCGACTTCCTGAAGCCTGTCGGAAAGAGTCAATTTTTTCAGGTTTTTACAGCGATAAAAGGCGTACCTTCCCAGATGGGAGACAGAGGCGGGAAGCCAGACTTCCCGTACCTCCTCCCCAAACACAGGATGTACCCCTTCTTCTTTCCAGTTCTGTGGATTCCTCCAGATCCGGCTGTCCTTTCCTGCCTGCCAGGAGGAAAACGCATATGCCTTGACAGACGTCACTGCCCTGCCGCAGATCTCATCCGGCAGGATCAAGATCCCGTCTACAGATTTGCAGCCCAGGATCATCACGCCGTCTTTTCCTTCTTCGTAAAGAACCTCCGGACAGATCTGCCCCTGCTGTTTCTCCCACATGTTATTCCACCGTAACCGACTTTGCCAGATTTCTCGGCTTGTCCACATCGCAGCCTCTTCCTACTGCAATATAGTATGCAAACAACTGGAGTGGTATGATGGCGAGAGAATTGGTGAAATAAGGACTGGTCTCCGGAATATAAACGGTATAATCCGCCGATTTTTCCGCTTCCAGGTTCCCTTCCAGCGTCACGCCCATAACGAATGCGCCTCTGGTACGTACCTCTTCCATATTGCTCATGATCTTTTTGTACAGTTCTTTCTGGGTTACCAGGGATACCACCAGCGTTCCTTCCTCCACCAGGGAAATCGTTCCGTGTTTCAGCTCTCCCGCCGCATACGCTTCTGAATGGATATAGGAGATTTCTTTTAGTTTTAAAGATCCCTCCATGGAGATGGCATAGTCGATCCCTCTTCCGATGAAAAAGATATTCTTGGCTGCCAGATACCGGTTTGCAAACTTTTGTATCTTTCCCTGGTTGTTCAGCAACATTTCCACCTGTGTCGGCAGCGCCTTCAGTTCATCTATCAGCTCTGACAACATTTCCCTGCTGATCTCATTTCTCTCATACGCAAACTTCATCGCCAGAAGATAGACAGCCGTAAGCTGTGCGGAATACGCCTTGGTAGTTGCCACTGCGATCTCCGGTCCCGCCCAGGTATACATCACGTTGTCCGCTTCTCTTGCAATGGAACTTCCCACTACGTTTACGATCCCCAGTACTCTTGCTCCCTGCTTTTTCGCCTCCCGGAGAGCTGCCAGAGTATCTGCCGTCTCCCCCGACTGGCTGATGACCACTACCACAGTCCTGTCGTTTAGAATCGGATTTCTGTAGCGAAATTCCGAAGCCACGTCCACTTCCACCGGGATCCTTGCCATATCCTCAAAAATATATTTGGCGGTATGCCCCACATGGGAAGCGGAACCACAGGCTACGATCATGATCTTCTCCACCTGTCTGATCTCTTCCGGGGACATTCCCAGTTCTTCAATAATGATCTCACCGTTTTTCAGCCGGGGAGAAAAGGTATCTGCAATGGCTTTGGGCTGCTCATACATTTCTTTCAGCATAAAATGTTCATATCCGCCCTTCTCCGCCGCATTCACATCCCACTCGATATGCGTTGTCGCCTTCTGAATGGGCTCTTCATCTACCGTATAAAACTCCATATCCTCCTTCGTCATCCGCACGATCTCTTCATTTTCAATAAAAACCACGTCTCGTGTGTATTTCAGCACTGCCGGTACGTCAGAGGCCAGAATATGTCCGTCTTTTGTCTTCCCTACGATCAGAGGACTGTCTTTTCTTACGGCATACAACTCCGTCGGATGCTCCTTGAAGATGATCCCCAGCGCATAGGAGCCTTCCATCCGGTGCATGATCTTTGTGACCGCTTCCAGCGGATTGCCCTTGTAATAATAGTCCAAAAGATGGGCGATCACTTCCGTATCTGTCTCGGATACAAACACATATCCCTTCTTTTCCAGCTTTTTTTTCAGCTTCAGATAATTTTCAATAATCCCATTATGTACCACCACGATACTTTCTTCCCGGTTAAAATGAGGATGGGCGTTCACATCGGAGGGCGAACCGTGCGTGGCCCACCTGGTATGGCCGATCCCCACCGTTCCCTGAAGCATTTCTCCGTCGTGAGTCAGCTCTTTCAATACCTTCAGTCTTCCCCTGGATTTGGCCATCAGGATCTTATCTTCCGAATAGACTGCGACTCCCGCCGAGTCATAGCCCCTGTATTCCAGCTTGGACAGTCCGTCCAGAAGGATCGGCGCCGCCTGTGATTCTCCTATATATCCTACAATTCCACACATGTTATCGTTTCCTTTCTTCTCTGTTTGTACAAACATCCGTTTTTTTTGCACTATCATACAGATTTTACCAAATTTTCTTTTAAAAGTAAATGAAAAAGAGGAGGGCCTCCTTCCGGATCACGCCTCCCCTTTTCTTTTCGTCAAAGGCCGCCTGTATCATCAGCCGTTTTACAGATTGCTCCCTAATCCAGATCTACAAAATCCACCTTGAAGGTATCGTCGTCCTCCATATGCCCTCTCTTTTTCTTGGGCTGATTGCTCAACAGATCGTCCAGATCATCGATCATCTCGTCTTCTTCATCGTAGTTTTCATATGGCGGATATGCTTCTGTTTTGAATTTGTCTTCCGGATCCTCTTCCTCTGCGAAGTCGTCCTCGGTAAACTCATCCATCTCTGCAAAATCTTCAAAGTCGTCTTCTTTAAACTCTCCCTTTACCGGTCTGCGCACCGCCGGGCCCAACGCCTTTCCTCCCACTGTTTCTCTTGCCGGAGTTTCCAAGGCTTCTTTCGGTTCCTCCTCCATATCGATCCCATATTCGTCATAAAGATCGTCCAGTTCCAGGTTTCTGTGGCGAAGCTTCACAGCCACAACAAGAAGGAGCAGAAGAAGCAGGGCAAATAAGGCTGCCACGCCGATTCCTACCAGCTTCAGATGATTTTCCACAAAATCCAACACTTTTCCCAGAAGTCCTGTCCTGGCCGTCTTGGTTTCCTGACTGCTGTCTGCCGTAGGCGCCGTATATCTTTGATACGTTTCATCCACCGTATCATACCGGTACAGCCCTTTGGTTCCGTCTGAATTTAACGCATACACCACATAATAGTCCGGTTCATCCATATTCTGCCATGCTGCAAAATCTTTTCCATTCAGTGTCAAAGTCGTTTCCTGATAGTTTTTGGAAAGCTTCACAGAACCGTCGTTGCGAAGAAGTACGATATATCTCTCCTGAGACAGCAAAACCTGCTCAAAAGGCTGAAAGCTTCCTTTTTCTTTGTCATACAGGAAGAAATCGCTGTCTCCCCCATCCACAGGTGTCAGATAAAATGCCGACAGTCCGCTGGCTTCCTGCGTCACCACCTGACAGGTCTCTCCCTCGTAACTCATCTCTCCTTTGGTGAATCCCTGAGGAATGATACTGTCTGAAAAGTCGTTGCTGATATTGTAAGAAGTTCCGTCCACTTCCACTTTCGGTCCGTCTCCCGACGCTTTGGAGGTGGAAGTCTCTTTGTCTTCTTTGATCTTGGAAGGATCTCCTGCTGCGATCGTAACGGTAGAATTGCCATCTGTGATCTGCATGGCCGCTCCCGATGTATCTTTTGCTTCAGAACTGGAAACCTCTATTTTGGCAGATCCCTCTTTCAGCGCCTGAAATTTCAGTCGAAACGTCAGCTTGGAACTGCTGCCGCTTCCCGTGATCGTAAGATTTCCGTCTCCTCCTGTCGTCTGGTCTCCGCTGATAAACTTCAGCATGGAAGCGTCATAGTTCAGTTTGATATTGGCGGAGCTGATATTGGAAGAAGAACCCAGGTTCGCCTCCACCTCCACCTCATCTCCTACCTTTGCAGACGGGTCTGAAAACCACAGCTCCGCAGTTGCCGCATGCACTGTCAGCAGGCTGCCGCAAAACAGTACGCATAACATCATCCATGCCACAATCGTTTTTCTCATTTTTTTCATTCCTATCCTTCTCCTTTTTTATACTTCCCCTGTTAGTATTGCGATGCCTGGTCCGCAAAGTTCTGTGGTGCATTTCCGCCGCCCGTGACATCTGTGCCTCCACTTTGATTTCCGCCGGTTCCGCCTCCGGTACCGGTTCCGGTTCCCTGGTTATACTGCTGACTGGTGTCGGTGTTAGAATTATTGTAATTGCCGGTATTTTCCAGAGTGCCCTGATTGTAGTAATACTGGCCGTTATTATAGGTCTCCTCCGGCTGCTTCATGATCTCCTGATTCATCTCATTGGAATCCGCATTACGATCTCCTGCTTTGGACAGGATCTTTCCGTTGATCCCTGCTACCGTGGAGGATGGAGAATAGTCTACGCTGTTCCCGTAAAGAAATTTGTGCAGCTGGATCACATTGTCCTCCAGCGTAACCGGGATGACTACGCTTCCCACCTCATTTAAGGTGTCTGTCGTCTTATCAAAAGGAAACCCTGTCATCTCCCCTAATTTATAAGAAAATGCATCTTTCGCATAATCAAAGATCTCTGCAATCGTAAAGTTGGTGGATACCTGCGGAAATACCTTGTCAATGATCTTATTGATCTGGGGAAGGCTGGCATGCTGCAACTTCTTGATGATCTCGCTTAGCACCACTCTCTGTCTCTCCGCGCGCTTGAAGTCGTCTCCCGCCGTGTAACGGATCCTGGAATAAGCTGTGGCCTGGATCCCGTTCAGCGTCTGCACTCCCGTGGCCTGTACCTGCTGAGATGTCTTCCCTGTTACCCGCATGATCTCATCCGAATATCCGTTGATCAGCTGAACCTCGTCCTCCTGTACATCGATCTCCACGCCGCCTACCGCATCGATCACATCGATCATGGCATTGAAATTGACTGTTACATAATGCTCGATGTCCAGATCCAGATTCTTGTTCAGCATGGCAATGGCTTCCTGCGGTCCACCGAAGGAATACGCTGCATTAGCCTTGTTCAGGCTTCCGTCATCCTGCTCCAGAAGCGTATCCCGGTACACGGATACGATCTTAACCTCCAACGTCTCCCGGTTCAGACTGGCCACCATGATGGCATCGCTTCTAGTGTCCTCATCCAGCTTGTTGTCCCTGGAATCCACTCCAAACAACGCTACGTTTAGATAACCGGTTCCCCGCTCTCTTGCTTCCTTGGAAACATTCAGCTTCTCAGGATTCAGTACTGTCGTCTCCATTTTTGACAGCTTACTTGCTAAAAGAATCGCCCCTGCGGCTGCTACAAGAGCCAGGGTTCCTCCAAAAATGGCTCCAATTTTCTTTCCCAGCGACCATGAAGAAAATCCCCTCTTCTCTCTTCTTCCTCGTCTGTAACGTCTTCTCCTCTTCGCCATTATTGATTGTCCTTTCTGTTCTTTATACATATCTGTATCATTTTACATTATTTCTTTGATAACTTCAAGAAAAACAGGGGAATTCCCCTGTGCCGCCTGTTTTCCTTTCTTTTTCTTCGGTATCTGAAACTTTAAACGGCTTTTTTCTTCTTCCAGTACCACCCACTCCCAGAACACCGGCGTACCAGCCACATGGGCAGCTTTTTATAGCGTTTTCCCAACTGATATCCTAAAAACTTACATCCGGTCTTGTAGAAAAATGGCAGGAGAAGGTAAAACCTTCCGCTGGTAAGCAAATGCCTCGCCGTTTTCTTTACCAGACGGATTCCCTCTCCTTCCGAAGAAACCTTTGAAAAAATCTCCGGGTGATCCGCCTGGGAAACTCCCATGTCAAAATTTCTCCGAAACTGCTGAACCCCGGAATAATTGTGGGAATGTACCACCTTTGCCTCTGCCGTATAAGCTACCTTCCCTCCCTTTTCCAGTAGTCTTGCAGCAAAGATCATATCCTCGTTAAAAATTGCTTTCCTGGGAAAGCCTCCCACATACTCATAGATATCTCTTCTGTAGGCCGCGCACACATCGGAGCAGAAAAATGTCTTGATCCCAAGTTCTTCCAGGTCCTCCCCGCTCTTTACACGTGACGTTTCCGGGTAGTTAAACTGTCTGGTATACCGCTCTATTTCATCACAGTCCTCACAGGGAAGCTGCCTTCCATAAGATACCCCGATCTTTCCATCCTCCCAGAAGGGCCTAAGAAGCG
Source organism: Suipraeoptans intestinalis (assembly GCF_034091795.1). Lineage (NCBI taxonomy): Bacteria > Bacillati > Bacillota > Clostridia > Lachnospirales > Lachnospiraceae > Suipraeoptans > Suipraeoptans intestinalis. The sequence goes on from NZ_JAXFXH010000019.1 coordinate 309,963, forward strand.
CCTCTAGCATCTTCTCGTCATGCGGGACTGCATCCTGCGTTAAAAAAGTCAGAATGGGCGCATCTGAAAGCTGAAACGCCAGATCTCTGGTTCCCCCATGGTCAAACTGATCCTGAGGGATCTCGTGTACTTTCACCCCCGGGATCTTATAGAAATCCTCCGGAAAATAATCCGATCTTGTATTGATCAAAAGAATATGGCGGATAGGATAGCTTTGACGTCCCAATCGCCTTATGATCTCTCTCACCCTCTCATCAGGGCGATAGGTCAGGATAACCACGTCCACTGTTACCGGTGTTTTCATCCATCTATCCTCTCTTTTCTTTCTTGTCCCAGCCTACTGCCACATATATGATTCCCGTCAGTAGAAACCACAGCCAGGTTGCCGGATTGCTGAACCAGGTGGTAAAAAAGGAGAATCCCAGATAGATGGCCAGTTGTCCATAAAACAGGCAGGCAATGGGATTATCGCTTTTCTTCACGAAATTCATCAGTTTTTTGGAAATCCACCCCAGGACCGCCGCAAAAAGAAATACCCCTGCCACGCCAAAATCATAGTATGCATCATAAAACAGGGTCAATGTGGTGAGCTCCGGTTTTGTGATAAAGATCGGCAGACTGGCAACCTGCGGAAAATGGAACTTCAGACCGGTCAGCACAAAAAACGGGAACAGCATACGCAGTCCGAAGGAATGCCCTGTCAGTCCCTTTACCAGTACATTAAAGTTGTCATAGTTGTTCGTGATATAAATATAAGGCTGAGAAATAAACAACGGCGTTCCGGTCCATTTCATGGCAAAGATCCTGTTGATGTATTCCAGATCATGCTGTCTGAGCAGCGTGGAGATCACATAAACCGGCAGGATCACCGCCAGAAGCTTTGCCATCATTTTTAAAGACATGCCCTTTCTGGTCATGATATAGGTGATCAGCGCAAAAGAAACTGCAAACACCAGCTGGAAATGCGATAGGCAAAGAGCCGGGATCAGGATCGCCATACTGTTTATGACAGCCAGCAGTCCCCCTCTCGTCCTTTTCTTTTTTTCTGCGATCCTGCTATACAGCACTGTCATGGCCGGAATCAGGATGCAGCTTAGTGTCAGGCTGTGAACGCCTGCCATATGGAGTTCCGAGTAAGCCAGATTTTTAGAAGCCAGAATGGGCAGGAATCCAATGTGGCTGATCTCTATCACAAAGCAAATGGCTGACACAAAAAACAGTACCAGAATACACACGAACATCCGATCCGCCCGCCTTTGCTCTCTGTCCGGCTCTCTGTCTTCTATCTCCTGGTAGTTTTCTTTCCATTCATATCCGATCCCAAAGCCAATATACGCCAGAAAAAAGCAAAGCCAGGTCAGATAATGCCAGTCCGTCTGAATTTCAGACAATTTGAGGCAAGCCAGCCCCTGCCCTCCGATCCAGGCCAGGCTAAACAAGGCGCGCAGCTCTACTAGCTTTTTGCTTTCTCTGACCAGGTGGATGTAAAGATACAGGGCTTCTCCCATTAAAATCAGACCGGACAGTATATAAAGTCCTGCCAAAGACGCAATATAGCTGGCAAAATATGCCAGCATATATGTTCCGTATTCCATTATGATCTTATTGCGATTCCTCATTTGACGCTTCCCCTCCAAAGCTTGTCTGCATCTCTAATGTATCTTCTGTGATTCCGGTCAGGGATATAATATCCGAATGAACTTCCCAGACTTTGGAAGAAGGCTCATACAGCTCGTCCCCGAACAGCGCCGCATGCAGACGTTTTACATTATCCGCCATGTTAATGGGGACTACATAGGATCCTTCGTGGTCCGCCACCTCTTCACTGGTAGTGACAGAATAAGGGAAGCCGGAGGTTTCCACAATGTTATATTTTGCAGCGTTTGCCGCAAATCCCAGCATATTGGGAAGGGTAAGGTTGGTAGAAATCTGCGGAAACACCTTATCTACGATCTTGTTCAGCGTAAAGAGATTTGCCTTCTTCGCCTTCTCCGCCACCTTTTCCAGTACGATCCTCTGACGTTCTGTCCGTTTAAAGTCATTTCCTTCCGTATACCGGATACGGGCATAGGACACCGCATGGACGCCGTCCAGCAGCTGAACCCCCGCCTCTTCTTTGATATCCTTCATTTCCTGCCCCACTACCTTGGACGTTTCTGCCGCATACCCGTTGGTATAGAACGCTTCTTCTGCCGTCAGGTTGACCTCAATCCCGCCCAGCTCATCGATCACATCCACCAGCGCGTTAAAGTTGACGCTGACATAACTCTGGATATCCAAATCCAGATTCCGGTTCAACATACTGATAGCTTCCTGAGGTCCTCCCATAGTGTAGGCAGAATTCGCCTTTTCGTAGCTTCCATTCGACTGCTGCAGCAGTGTATCTCGAAAGACAGATATGATCTTCACATCATTCGTCTGATTGTTGATGCTGGCGATCATAATGGTATCGCTTTGCACTCCGCCGTCCAACTCCCCTTCCCTGGAATCCAGACCAAACAAGGCAATGTTGGTGTACTCTCCGGTGTCCTTATACACCTCCAGCTTTTCTTTGTCCAGTGTCCTGGTATCCAGCATATCCAGCTTGAAGATCCCGTAGGCCACCACGCACAAGACGGACAATATGATAAGTTCAGATATCAGGATAAACGCCCGCTTTCTTCCCCTTTTTTTTCTCAGCTTTCTGCGTTCCTTCTCCGTCATTCTGTCTGTATGTTTTCTACTCATCCTGCTTCTCCTTTAACTGTCTGTATCTTCCTCTCAAAGGGATACGCTAGTATGCATTTTTATTGATGAACCCTTTAAAAAATGTCAGGAACAAGATTTTAAAATCAAATCCCATGGTCCAATTTTCAATGTAGTACAGATCATGCTCGATCCTTCCGCTGATAGAGGTGTCGCCTCTGTATCCGTTTACCTGCGCCCAGCCGGTCAGCCCGGGTCTCACCTGGTGTTTGATCATATACCTGGGGATTTCTTCCTTAAACTTTTCCACAAACTGCGGGCGTTCCGGGCGCGGCCCCACCAGACTCATGTCCCCCTTCAGCACATTGATAAACTGTGGAAATTCGTCGATACTGGTCTTCCGTATAAATCTTCCTATAGGGGTCACTCTCGGATCGTTTTTCACAGTCCAGCCCGCCTTTTCGGCAGATGCCTCCTGTACCACCATCGAGCGGAATTTGTACATAGGAAAAGGACGGTTCTGAAGTCCGATGCGCACCTGCTTAAAGATCAAAGGTCCCGGTGACGTCACCTTGATAATGACAGCTACCGCCAGCATGATCGGCGAAAACAAAATCAGTGCCACAAGAGCACCAAAAATATCCACGATCCGTTTCATAAACCCATTGAAAGGATTGCTCAAGGGCACCCTTCGGATATTGATCACCGGAAGTCCCTGCAGATCTTCCGTGTAAGGCTTGGTAGGGATGATATTGTTATAGTCCGGTATAAATTTGGTATGTACTCCTGATTTTTCGCACATTCCCACAATATGAGCCAGCTTATGATACTCTGCCAGTCCCAGGGCAATGGCAATCTCATCCAGCTTGTTTTCCGGCAGTACCACCTGCAGATTTTCCGTGCGTCCCAGTACCTTGACTCCTTTGTACTCTCCTCCTCTGGGAACATTGTCCGCCAGGATCCCTCGGATGATATACCCCCACTCCGGATTGGCTTTGATCCGGTCGATATACTGCTCTGCCGCCCGGCTATAGCCGATCACCAGGATATGTTTCTGGTTGTATCCTTTCCTTCGCAGATCCCGCAGACCTTCCCGGATCAGGTTCCGGACAGTGATCTCCACAAACACATTCACACAAAAAAAGATGAAGATCATGGTTCTGGAGATATCGGAATATTTCAGCAGATACAGCCCCAGGATAAACAGAAGCAGCCCGATTCCATTGGCCTGGATGATATTCCATGCTTCCAGTCGTCTTCCCTGTACCCGCTTTGGTGTGTAAAGCTGAAACAAAAAGTACAGCAGCAGGTAGACCGGAACGATGGCCACAAGGATCTTAGCGTACTCCTTCAAGGAAAAAAACCAGGGATCCAGTTGGAAGATCCCGCTCTTAAATCGCAGATACCATGCAGATATATAAGAAAAAACGATTACGATGCCGTCCAACACCACGTGCAGTCTGTTTAGTAGCTTCTGATTATCCTTAATCACGTAATTCACCTGTTTTCTTAAGATTCTGTAGCATTTGACAAGAAAAATCATAAATGTCAACAAACATCATACAATATTTTTCCTCCTACGACAACCCATTGCACATGATTTTCTCTTAACACTTTCTTAATAATTGTAATATTTGCGAAACACTTATTTCTTCTCCGCTGCCACTTTCATCCTTTTTTCCGGGAGGGATTCCCTCTTCTTTTCCATTTTTTTATAGAACATTTTTCTGTTCTTTGTTATACTGACATCAGTATTTTATGGAAAGAAGAATGAGGCAATGAACATGAAAGTAACGATCGTGATCCCAAACTATAACGGAAAGCATTTTATGGAGCCCTGCCTTGCGTCTCTGATGCGGCAAACCTACAGGGATTTTGATATTCTGGTAGTAGACAACGCGTCCTCCGACGGCAGCGTATCCTACATGAAGGAGCACTATCCCCGAATCCGCCTGATCTGTCTGGAAAAAAACTACGGCTTCAGCAAGGCTGTCAACACCGGGATCTGCCACAGCACCACTCCTTATGTCATTCTTCTGAACAATGACACCACGGTGGATCCTGACTATGTAAAGGAAATGGTGGCCGCCATAGAACAGTCTCCTTCCATCTTTTCCGTCAGCAGCAAAATGATCCAGATGTATCACCCGGATCTGATCGACAGTGCGGGAGATCTTTATACCCTCCTTGGATGGGGCGTATGCCGGGGCAGCGGACGTCCGGTTTCAAATTATAGCAAACCGGATGTTGTCTTTACCGCCTGCGCCGGAGCCGCCATCTACCGCAGAGATGCCTTTCAGCGTATCGGGCTCTTTGATGAAAGCCACTTCGCCTATCTGGAGGATATTGACATCGGATATCGTGCAAGGATCTACGGATATCAGAACCGCTACTGTCCTACCGCCCTGGTCTTTCATGTAGGCAGCGGGACCAGTGGTTCCAAATATAATTCCTTCAAGGTAAAGCTGTCTGCCCGCAACAGTGTTTATCTGAATTACAAAAATATGCCGTTTTTGCAGCTTTTGCTGAACAGTCCCTTCCTTCTCTTGGGCTATCTGGTTAAATATGCCTTTTTTGTCAGGATCGGTTACGGCAAAGATTACCGAAAGGGATTGTCCGAGGGGATCCGCACCCTTTCCACGCAAAAAAAAGTACCCTTTCAGCCCTCTCATTTTTTCCATTACTGTCAGATCCAATGGCAGCTGATTCGGTATACCTTTGATTATGTGAGAGACTGGTTTTCCCGAAAGCTGTTTCACAGATAATCTCTCTTCTCCAAAACACTGCCGCAGGCGTTTTGTCCTATAACTCGCAGGCGATCCTTTTTCCTTCTTATTGATCGCCCGCCATTTATCCTGACAGCTAAAAAGACCCGTCGGAGAATACGCCTCCGGCTCGGGTCTTTTTTTTGAATATCTGTTTGTTCTTTTCTGCAGATGCTCTGTGCTTTTAGTAGGTTACAATAGTAGTTCCGTAAGGAACAACGTCATAGATCCATTTTGCACACTCGATGGGAAGACGTACACACCCGTGAGAGGTGCCGATTCCAAGCCGTCCGTCCCAGAGCCGCCCGTTACTCTTCAGGTAAGGCAGAGAATGGAACAGATAATCTCCATAGATCTGGGTGTACCAGTACAGGCGCACTCCGCCTGAATCAAAATGATGTCCCTTACTTCCCACGTGGAACACACCTTTGACTGTGGGGGTTCCCGGTGCTCCCGAAGCGCAGTCCCAATACTGTACATTGCTCCAGTTGCCCTGGGATCCATGGAAGATCGCCACCTTGTTGGCGGTACAGTCTACCAGGATCAGGTAAGGCGTGGGGCTGGAATATCCGTTGGCTCTTACCTGCATGGAATACAGGTAAGATGGGATCCATCTCCCGGAAATATCCAGCCAAAAAGAACCAATATATCTGTTTTTGGCCATCGTCCCATGTCCAAATCCATATCCATCCCCTTCATAATACAGATAGTACCAGTGTCCCTGAATCTGTTGCCAGCCGGTAGCCATACGTCCGTCTCCCGGGAAAAAGTAATACCACTCTCCCGCCACGTAAGTCCAGCCTTCTGCCATGCATCCGGAGGAATGGAAATAGTAATAATTTCCTGAAATAACTTTCCAGCCATTTTTCTCCATTCTGTTTCCGCTTTCCGGATTCAGATAGTACCAGCCGCCGGCCACCTGTATCCAGCCGGAGACTTCCAGACCGTTATCTCCCAGATAATACCAGTCCTCTCCCTTTTTCAGCCAGCCTGTCCTCATAGCTCCCGCGGCGTCAAAATAGTAGGTTTTCC